>JAHFUJ010000328.1:0-1180 GCA_023265105.1 Acidobacteriota bacterium | reverse complement strand
AATGTCGACTCCGAGCCCATTCCGGAGCGGCCGATGACGCTGAGCATCGGCGCGCGACTTGGCACCTACGAAATTCTGAGCGCCATCGGCGCGGGCGGAATGGGCGAAGTCTATCGCGCGCGCGATACGAAGCTCGGGCGCGACGTGGCCATCAAGGTCCTGCCCGAGGCGTTTGCCTTCGATCCCGACCGTGTCGCGCGGTTCCAGCGTGAAGCCAAAGTCCTCGCCTCGCTGAATCATCCGCACATTGCGGCGCTGTACGGGATGGAGGAGTCCGGCGGCCGACACTTCCTGATCATGGAGCTCGTCGAGGGCGACACGCTCGCCGAGCGGCTCCGGCACGGCCCGGTACCGCCCGATAATGCGCTGCGCGTCGCCTGTCAGATCGCCGAGGCGGTCGAAGCGGCGCACGAGAAGGGCGTCGTCCATCGCGATCTGAAGCCGGCCAATGTCAAGATCACGCCCGACGAACAGGTGAAGGTGCTGGACTTCGGTCTCGCCAAGGCGATGGATCCCGTGGCGCAGGGCGCCAGCGCGGCGATGGACACGAACTCGCCGACGCTGAGCATGCTGGCGACGCAGGCCGGCGTGATTCTCGGCACCGCCGCCTACATGTCGCCCGAGCAGGCGAAGGGCGCGCCGGCCGATCGGCGGAGCGACGTCTTCTCGTTCGGGTCGATGCTCTACGAGATGCTGACCGGGCGGCAGCCGTTCAAAGGGGAGACGGCGCCCGATATATTAGCGTCGGTGCTCGTTCGCGATCCGGACCTGTCGGCGCTTCCGCCGAATCTCAATCCGCGTATCGCGGACCTGCTGCGGCGGTGTCTGGAGAAGAATCCGAAGCGCCGCTGGCAGGCCGTGGGCGATCTGCGTGCGGAGCTCGAGATCGTAGCCGCCGCCCCGTATCGCACACCGGAGCCGGATGCCGGGTCTATAAAGCAAGACCCGGCCTACGTACTGCAACGGCGACGCGAAAGGTTGGCGTGGGTCGTCGCGGGAGTCGCAGCCGCGGCAATGCTCGCGTTCGCGATTCCCGCGGTCCGGCATCTTCGCGAGACGCCTCCGCCCAATCTGCCGGAGATGCGCACCGAGATTGTCACGCCCGCCTCCACCGATCCGATCTCGTTCGCACTTTCCCCCGACGGGCGGCAACTTGTGTTCGTGGCGTCCGGCGACGGTC
>JAHFUJ010000327.1:1499-5159 GCA_023265105.1 Acidobacteriota bacterium | reverse complement strand
TCGATGCCGGCCGAGCTCGACGAGCTCGAGCGCCGGATCATGCAGCTCGAAATCGAGCGCGAGGCGCTTCGCAAGGAGAAGGACAAGGCGTCGAAAGAACGTCTCGCCAAGCTCGAGAAGGAGTTGGCGGACCTCAAAGAAGAACGCGGACGCGTCTCGTCGCACTGGCAGCAGGAGAAGGAAGCGATTCAGCGGGGACGAAAGCTGAAAGAAGAACAAGAAGCGCTGAAGGTCGACATCGACCGCGCGCAGCGCGCCGGCGACTACACGAAGGCGTCGGAGCTGCAATACGGGCGCGTCCCGCAGCTCGAAAAGCGCATCAAGGACGAGGACGCGCGGCTGGCCGAGCTCCAGAAAAGCACGCGGATGCTGAAGGAAGAAGTCGACGAAGAAGACATCGCGGATGTCGTGAGCAAGTGGACCCACATCCCGGTCAGCCGGCTGATGGAGGGCGAGGTCCAGAAGCTCATTCATATGGAGGAGCGTCTCCACGTGCGGGTCATCGGCCAGGACGAGGCGATCAACGCCGTGGCCAATGCGATCCGCCGGGCGCGTGCGGGGCTGCAGGATCCGAACCGGCCGCTCGGCAGCCTTCTCTTCCTCGGGCCGACCGGCGTCGGCAAGACCGAGCTGGCGCGGGCGCTGGCCGAGTTTCTCTTCGATGACGAGCAGGCGATGATTCGGATCGATATGTCCGAGTACCAGGAGAAGCACACCGTCTCGCGCATGATCGGTGCGCCTCCCGGGTACGTCGGCTACGAGGAAGCCGGTCAGCTGACCGAAGCGGTCCGCCGCCGCCCGTACGCCGTGGTCCTGTTTGACGAAGTCGAGAAGGCGCACACGGAGGTGCTCAACGTCCTCCTCCAGATCCTCGATGACGGGCGGCTCACGGACGGCAAGGGCCGCACGATCGACTTCAAGAACACGGTCGTCATCATGACGTCGAACCTGGGAAGTCAGTTCATGGCCGAACGGTCGCTGATGGGCCGCGAGCTCGACAGCCCCGCGGCCATCGGTCTCGGTGAAGGCACGCGCCGCGAGGTGATGGAGGCGCTTCGCACGCACTTCCGGCCGGAGTTCCTGAACCGGATCGACGAGATCATCTTCTTCCACGCGCTCGGCCGCGAGCATTTGAAGAAGATCATCGACATCCAGATCGCGGGGCTGATGAAGCGTCTGGCGGAGCGGAAGATCAGCGTGCAGCTCACCGACGCGGCGAAGGAACAACTGGTCCGCGAAGGCTACGATCCGACGTACGGCGCCCGTCCGCTCAAGCGCACCATTCAGCGTCGCGTGCTCGATCCGCTGGCGATGCGCCTCCTCGAGGGGGGCTTTCTCGAAGGCGACACGGTGAGGGTCGACTACGGCGCCGACGGGCTCACGTTCGAGAAACGCGAGGCGGTCCGGGCGTAAACTGATATCCATGGCTGCCTCTAAACCCGGCCCCCGATTCAACAAGCGCGGCCGCGATCGCCCCGGTCAACGGCCGATCGGTCCGCGTCCGTCGGCGTCGCTGTGGTACGGCCTCGCGTTTCTGCTGTTGCTCTTCCTGGTGCAGATGTACTACGTCACGTCGAACGTCGGATCGCTCCCCTACAGCGAGTTCAAGACGCTGCTCAAGAACGGACAGGTCGCCGAAGTGACCATCGCCGACCAGGCCGTTCGCGGCACGCTCAAGCAGACCGCGAGCACCGATCAGAAACAGTTCAAGCAGTTCACGACGACCCGGGTCGAGGATCCGAAGCTCATCGAGGAGCTCGAGGCCCAAGGCGTGAAATACACGGGCGAGACGGCCAACCGCTGGTTGCCCGATCTGCTCGGCTGGATCATTCCGCTCGTGTTCTTCATCGGCATCTGGGGCTTCTTCTTCCGGCGGATGAGCGGCGCCGAAGGCGGCGTGATGTCGTTCGCCCGCAGCCGCGCGAAGATTTACGCCGACGATGAGGTGAAGGTGCGGTTCGCCGACGTCGCGGGCGTCGACGAAGCCGAAGACGAGTTGAAGGAGATCGTCGAGTTCCTCAAAAACCCGAAGAAGTACACGAACCTCGGCGGACGGATCCCGAAAGGCGTGTTGCTCGTCGGCCCGCCAGGAACCGGCAAGACGCTGCTGGCACGCGCGGTCGCCGGCGAGGCGCACGTGCCGTTCTTCAGCCTGACCGGCTCGGAGTTTGTCGAGATGTTCGTCGGCGTCGGCGCGGCCCGCATCCGCGATCTCTTCCAGCAAGCGGAAGCCAAGGCGCCGTGCATCGTCTTTATCGACGAGCTCGACGCGCTCGGCAAGATGCGTGTGCAAAGCCCGCTCGGTAGCCACGAAGAACGCGAGCAGACGCTCAATCAGCTGCTCGCCGAAATGGACGGCTTCGACGCGCGCAAGGGCGTCATCATCATGGCCGCCACCAACCGCCCCGAGGTGCTGGACCCGGCCCTGCTCCGGCCCGGCCGGTTCGACCGGCAGGTGCTCGTCGACAAGCCCGACGTGAAGGGACGCGAGGCCATCCTGCGCATTCACGCGAAAGGCGTGAAGATGGCGGCCGACGTGGATCTCAAGATTGTCGCGGCGCGCACGGCCGGTTTTGCCGGCGCGGACCTCGCGAACCTCGTCAACGAAGCGGCGCTGCTCGCCGCGCGCGGCGACAAGACGTCGGTCGGCATGAAGGACTTCGAGTCGGCCATCGATCGGCTCATCGCCGGTCTCGAGAAAAAGCGCGTGATGAGCACGAAGGAACGCGAGATCGTCGCCTACCACGAGTCGGGCCACGCCATCGTCGCGAGCGTGCTGCCGGGGCTCGATCCGGTGCACAAGATCTCGATCGTGCAGCGCGGGTTCGGCGCGCTCGGGTACACGATGCAGCTGCCGCTCGAGGATCGCTATCTGATGACGCGCGGCGATCTGCTGAGCCAGCTCGCGGTGCTGCTCGGCGGCCGGACGGCCGAAGAGATTGCGCTCGGCGACATCTCGACCGGCGCGCAAAACGATCTGCAGCGCGCGACCGACATTGCACGCGCGATGGTCACCGAGTTTGGCATGAGCGACGCGCTCGGCGCGATCAACTACGACGGCAACAAGCGGGCGCGCTTTCTCGACATCGTGATGCCGCAGGAGCGCGGGCTGTACGGCGAGGAGACGGCGCAGAAGATCGACGCGGAAATCAAGCGCATCCTCACCGAGGCGCACGACACAGCGCGCGACATTCTCAGCGGCCACCGCGACAAACTCGAGACGGTGACGCGCCGGCTGCTCGACATTGAAGTGATGGAAGGGGAAGAGCTGCGTAAGCTGCTCGGCGTGGGGCCTCTGAAATCAGTAGTCAGTAGTCAGTAGACAGTAGTCAGCGGTAGCGCAGGACTTTAGTCCTGCTCACATTCGTAGCGCAGGACCTTGGTCCTCCAAAATTACCCGATCACCAGATCACCCAATTACCCGATTCCCGATCACTGAGCGGGCTTGTCCTGGCTGCCGGCGACGGCAGCTTCCGACGCCTGGAAGCCGATCGTGCGGTGCGTGCCGTCGCAGAACGGCTTGCTCGCCGATCCGCCGCACCGGCACAGCGCGAAGGGGCGTTTCGCGATCTGATATTCGTTGCCGTTCCAGTCCACCAGCGTCACATCGTCACCGTCGACGCGATACGGGCCGTTTTGCCTCACCGTGATCTTGGTCAT
>JAHFUJ010000327.1:0-1399 GCA_023265105.1 Acidobacteriota bacterium | reverse complement strand
CCCATTTTTTGCATCGCGGACAGGAATTCCGCGTTGGACTTGGTCTTGCCCATCTTGTCGAGCAGCAGTTCCATCGCTTCGACCGGCGAGAGCGGGTTGAGCACTTTGCGGAGCACCCAGATGCGGTTGAGATCCTCGCGCGGCAGCAGCAGCTCTTCCTTCCGCGTGCCGCTCTTCTGAATGTCGATGGCCGGAAACACGCGCTTGTCCACGAGCTTCCGATCCAGGTTGATCTCCATGTTGCCGGTGCCCTTGAACTCCTCGAAGATGACGTCGTCCATCCGCGAGCCGGTGTCGATGAGCGCCGTCGCCATGATGGTCAGCGAGCCGCCCTCCTCGATGTTCCGCGCGGCGCCGAAGAACCGCTTCGGCTTCTGCAGGGCGTTTGAATCGAGACCGCCCGAGAGCACCTTCCCCGACGGCGGAATCACCGTGTTGTAGGCGCGCGCGAGCCGCGTAATCGAGTCGAGGAGGATTAGCACGTCCTTCTTATGCTCGACGAGGCGCTTCGCCTTTTCGATCACCATCTCGGCGACCTGCACGTGGCGCTGCGCCGGCTCGTCGAAGGTGGACGAGATCACTTCGCCCTCGACGGATCGCTGCATGTCGGTAACTTCTTCAGGCCGCTCGTCGATCAGCAGGACGATCAGGAACACCTCGGGATGGTTCGCCGAGACCGACTGCGCGATGTTCTGCAGCAACATCGTCTTGCCGGTCCGCGGCGGCGCGACGATCAAGCCGCGCTGGCCCTTGCCGATCGGCGTCATCAGATCCATGACCCGCGACGAGAGGTTCTCCCCGGTTGTTTCGAGCTTCAATCGCTCTTGCGGGTAGAGCGGCGTGAGGTTTTCGAAAAACAGCTTGTCGCGCGCCTGCTCGGGCGCTTCGAAGTTGACCGCTTCGACCTTGATGAGCGCGAAGTAGCGCTCGCCTTCTTTCGGCGGACGAATCTGGCCCGACACCGTGTCGCCGGTCTGCAGATCGAATTTGCGGATCTGGGATGGCGACACGTAAATGTCGTCGGGGCCTGGCAGGTAGTTGTAGTCCGGCGCGCGGAGAAAGCCGAAGCCGTCGGGCAGCACTTCGAGCACGCCCTCCGAGAAGATGAAGCCGCTTTGTTCGGTCTGCGCCTTCAGGATCTGAAAGATCAGCTCCTGCTTGCGCATACCGGTGGCGCCAGCGACATTCATATCCTTCGCGATCTGTGTGAGCTTCTGAATGCTCATGTCCTTCAGATCGGTGATGTTGAGCCCTTCGCCTGGGCGCCGTGGCGGCCCGCCTTTTGGCGGCTCGGGGGTCGGCTCGGTCGTCGTCGCGGTGGTGTCGGGCGCGGCGGATCCATTCGCGGTCCGCGCGGGCGCATAGCGCTTGTGGTTACTTGGCATGAACGTTCTTGAAG
>JAHFUJ010000326.1 GCA_023265105.1 Acidobacteriota bacterium | reverse complement strand
AGCCCGCGCGACGAAACATTCTCGCCGCACGTGAGGGACCTCGGTGTATAAAGGTGCACACCCGATTTCGTGGCGAGCAGGAGGACGCGAATATGAAGACGAAAACAAGCGTTCTTGTCAGAGTGGGAACATGCGCGGTGTTGGCGGTCGCGGCCGGGGTCTTTGGTCCGCCCTCACCGCAGGCACAGGCCGGTGTGCCCAAGTACGAGGCCGATCTGTCCTGGCCGAAGCCCTTGCCAGACCGATGGGTGCTTGGAGGGTTGGGCGGAGTCTGCGTCGATGCCCAGGACCACGTGTTCCTCCTGAATCGGCAAGACGTGCTGGCCGGGGACCTGAACGCTGGGCGTTTGGCTCCTTTGATAATTGAGCTTGATCCTGCGGGCACTCTCGTCAATTCCTGGGGGGATCCAAATCTTCTTGAGTCACGCCTCCACAGTTGTCACGTCGACAAGGACAATAACGTGTGGATCGGGAGTGCCCCGTCCGGCATGGTGCAGAAATATTCGCACGACGGAAGCAAGCTCCTGCTGCAGATCGGGAAAAAGGGCGTGTTTGATTCCTCCGATGGCACCGTCAAGGGTAAACCTCTCAACTCGAACGCGGCGCAATTCTTCATGCCGTCCAGCATCTTTGTCGATCCACAAAACGGAGACGTGTACGTCTCCGATGGCGAAAGTGCAGGTGGCAATCGCCGCGTTGCGGTGATGGATCGCACTGGAAAATTCTTGCGCCAGTGGCAGCCGGAGGGCATGGAGACCGTGCACTGTCTGACAGTGGCCAATGATGGGTTGGTCTACGTCTGCAACCGGCTGGGAGATCGGATGCAGGTGTACGATAAGTCGGGTAATTTCAAAAAGAACATCGACGTTCCCTGGAAACCGTACACCCCACCACCCGACGGGAAACCCACGGCGAGCGGCGGCTCGACGGTGGCACTCGCGCTCTCTCCCGATTCGAATCAGAGGTTCATCTATCTCATCAACCAGAACAATTCGGAAATCGAAATCATCGACCGCCAGACCGGCAAGATCCTGTCGAGTTTCGGCGGTGGCGTCGGGCACTTCCCGGGTCAATTCGACCAGCCTCACGGCATCGCGGTCGACTCGAAGGGCAATGTCTATGTCGCCGAAAACCGCGGCAAGAGGATTCAGAAATTCAGGATTGTCGGGACCGCAACCCGTAGCGCAGGACTTTAGAGCCTGTTTTCTCTGCGGCCTCTGCGTTTAGCGTGATTTCTTCACACGCTCTTTAGCCCTGCCCTCGTAGCGCAGGACTTTAGCCCTGCTCGTAGCGCAGGACTTTAGCCCTGCCCCCGTAATCGCGACTTCGCATAGACCGCCGCGCCCAGCAGTCCGGCTTCTGCGTTCAGGATCACCTTGACCGGCATCGCCTCGAGCAGCGGCTCGAACGGGGTTTTCTGGCGAAACGCCCGCAGAAACCGGCCGTCGCTGAGCGCCGGCAGAATCTTCGGCGCAATCCCGCCGCCGATGAAGACGCCGCCGGTCGCCACCGCGCGAAGCGCCAGGTTGCCCGCTTCCGCGCCATACGCCTCGACAAACAGATCCAGCGCTTCGACGCAGCCCTCGCAACGCCGGCCGAGCGCCGAGGCTGAAAGGAGCGCCGGCGCGTCGGGATCCGCGAGGTCGATCGCGGCCGCGCAACGACCCCGATGCGTGACGCGGTGCAGGTTGACGAGGCCGGGGCCCGACACGACGCGCTCGACATCGGCGCGGCCGTAGCGCCGAATCAGATCGCGCAGGATTACGATCTCGCGCTCCGTCCTCGCCGCAAAATCGGCGTGCCCGCCTTCAGACGGCGACGGAATGAACCGGCCGTCGACCCACTGAAGGAGCGCTTCGCCCAGCCCGGTGCCGGCCGCGATGAGCGCGAGGTTGCCGCCCGGAACCGCCCGACCTTGCTGCAGCTCGTGCAGTTCGGCCGCCTGCAGCACCGGCACTGAATAGGCCATCGCCTGTAGATCGTTCAACACGCTCACGCGCGGCCACGTGAACGTTGCGGCGACGCGCCTCCCGTCCACCCGCCACGGCACGTTGGTCAGCTCGGCGGCGTCTCCGACGACCGGTCCGGCGACGCCGAAGCACGCCGAGTCGATCGACGCACCCCGGATCGCGTCGTCTTCGAGAAACGCCGCGACCATCGTCGCGAGATCGTCGAACTCGAGCGTGACGAAGGCGCGCACCGCGAGAGGACGCGGACGCGCGGCCCCTGGCTCGAAGAGCCCGAGCCGCGTCGTGGTTCCGCCGATGTCGCCAGCGAGAATCATGGAATTGGTTGATTGGGTAATCGGGTGATTGGGTAATTGGGGATGACTCTGTTGCGCACTTCAATTACCCAATTACCAGATTACTCAATTACCAGATTCAACATTTCTTGACTTTGCCGTGATTCTCCCTCATCTTGGAGGCCGTTCCCCAGCGATCGAGTGGTCCGCCTCAATAGCCTGTGAAGAAATCGCCGTGGCGTCCGCCTTCAGGCGGACCTCCCTCGGTCCGGCTAAAAGCCGGACACCACATCAGAACGATTTCACAGGCTCTGAAGGCGGACACTACATCCGACAGCGGAGGACGATTGCCCTCACCCGCGCCCGATCTGCAGGGTCGTCAGCCACTCGCGGGACAGCTCGTCGTTTTTACCGGAAAACTCAGCTCGCTCGGCCGCAGGGACGCGCGCGCCCTCGTCGCGCGCCTGGGTGGCGCGACGTCCGACGACGTCAATGTCAAGACCACGATGCTCGTCGTCGGCGCCGAAGGGTTTGGTCCGGTGGCCGGGCCCCTGCCACCGGATGATCCTCTCGTGGCGTCCGGCTCGAGCCGGACCGCAGATCCCGCCGTCGTGTCCGGCTTCCCGCCGTCGCTTCGCTTTGGCGAGGCTCGCCGGAGCGCGACGCGCGAAGACGGCAGCCGGACCGCGACACCCCGTCAAAAGAGCAACAAACTGAAGCGCGTCGAGGGGCTGAACGCGCAGCAGGGCCCGCAGATCCAGATCGTCAGCGAGGAAGAGTTCTGCCGGCTGGTTGGGGTGCCGACGCCCGACACGCTGAAGCGGCAGTACCACGCGATGCGAGATCTGATGGCGCGCTATCGCCAGCTGCGCGAGGACCACCTGCGGTACCTGGTGAAGTGCGGCCTCATTCGGCCGGTGCTTCGCACGAATGCCGATACGTTCTTCGCGTTTCCCGATCTCGCGGCCATCAAGCAGGCCAACGACGAGATCGGCCAGGGGGCGTCCTTCCGGAGCGTCGTCCGAACGCTGATCGCCGCGCGCCACGGGCAGATGACGCTCGACTTCCGGCTCGATGCGCCGCCCGCCAAGATCTTCGCGCTGCGGCGTCCCGCGGCCGATCGATCGGTTGCGCGGGTCGAGAAGCCGAGCGTCGGCGCGCCCGACACCGCGCTCGCCGAGGAATATTTCCGGGCCGGGTCGGTGCTGGACGACGGGAACGAGTCGAAGGTGGAGGAAGCGGCGGCCGCGTACCGCAAGGCGCTCGAGGTGGATCCGTACCTCGCGGCGGCGCTCATCAACCTCGCCAACATCCACTACGGCCGCGACGAGCTGGCCGAGGCGCAGGCGTTGTACGAGCGCGCGATTGGGCTGGAGTCCGACTTTTTCGAGGCCCACTTCAACCTCGGCAACATCTACCACGACCTCGGGCGATTCTCCGAAGCGCAGGCGTGCTACCTGGAAGCGCTGCGCCTGAATCCGATGTACGCCGACGGCCATTTCTATCTTGCCGTCACCTTCGAGAAGATGGGATTGTCGCAGGAGGCGCGGCCGCACTGGCGCGCCTACCAGCAGCTCGCGCCGCAGGGCGAGTGGGTCGAGCTGGCCAAAGAGTTTTCAGAGTAGGGGCCGGCTCACTTGAGCTGCCGTAGCTATCAGCTGTCAGCTCTCAGCTTTCAGCCCGGATCAGTGCTGACAGCTGAAGGCTGATAGCTGAAAGCTACGTCAACACGGATGAATATCTGTTTAATACCGGTACTCGTCCGGGCTGCGTTTCTTCGGCGTGCGCCGGAGCTTGTAGAACTTGCAGTCGGGGCACCACGCTTGCGGATCGAAGCCGGCCGCGCCCGCCAGCGGCAGCACGTCGCGATGGCCGCAGCACTCGGGGCCGTCTTCGGGCGGACGTCGCCATCGGCACGACTTGAATTTCGCCACGGCCGGCGGCACCGCCGGTGTGTCGACCGCCGCTTGCGGAGACGGGACGCCGGCGGCCGGGGCAGGAAACGGATCAGCCATCGGCTCTCATTGTAGATGAACGCCGACCGACTTTTCTAGCAGCGCCAGCGCGTGTCGTTCGTCGGGAGCGACGAGCGTAATGGCCTGGCCCACTTCATCCGCCCGGCCCGTGCGCCCGACGCGGTGGACGTACGTGTCGGGCGAGTCGGGCATCTCGTAGTTGATGACGGTGTGAATGCCGTCGATGTCGAGGCCGCGGGCGGCAATGTCGGTCGCGACCAGCACGTTGTACTTTCCGCCTCTGAACCCCTCGACCGCGTGTCGTCGCTGGTCCATCGTGCGGTCGGCGTGGAGCGCGATGCAGCGGATGCCTGCCGCGGCGAGCTGGCGCGCCATCCGGTCGGCGCCGATCTTGGTCCGCGAGAAGATGAGGACCGGCCCTTCGGGCCGGCGCAGATGATCGATCAGCCACTCGATCTTCTTGCCTGACGGGACGACGTGCGCGCGGTGCGTGATGGTCTTGGGCGGCGCGCTGCGCTGGCCGACCTGCACGAACTTCGGCTCCCGTACGATCTCGAGCGCAAACCGCACCACCTCGTCCGGTATCGTCGCCGAGAAGAGCAGCGTCTGGCGCACCGTCGGCAGCGCCGCGATGATGCGCCGCACGTCCGGCCAGAAGCCCATGTCCATCATGCGATCGGCTTCGTCGAGCACGAGCAGCTCGACGCCGCCGAGATCCGCGTTCTGCTGCCGCATGTGATCGATCAGCCGTCCCGGAGTGGCGACGATGATATCGACGCCGGCGCGAAGGGCGCGCTCTTGGGCGCCCATGTCGACGCCGCCGTAGACCGCGGCGCTCGTGATCGCCGTGTGGTACGACAGCCCGTGGATCTCGTCCTCGATCTGCACGGCCAGCTCGCGCGTCGGCGCCAGCACGAGCACGCGAGACCGGGAAGGGGGACGGGAGCCCTTTTCA
>JAHFUJ010000325.1 GCA_023265105.1 Acidobacteriota bacterium | reverse complement strand
CGTCATGCGGTTCACCCTTCCGGCGTCGCTCGCGCTGATCCTCACGGTTGCTGCGTCCTCGATGAACGCAGGACAATCCGCGCCAGGTCAGCCGCAGGTCACCTTCACGAAAGACATCGCGCCGATCTTCCAGAACAACTGTCAGGTGTGCCATCGGCCGGGGAGCATCGCGCCGATGTCGCTGCTGACGTATGCGGAGGCGCGCCCCTGGGCCAGGTCGATCAAGCAGAGAGTCGTCGCGCGAGAGATGCCGCCGTGGTTCATCGACAAGAACGTCGGCGTCCAGCACTTCGGCAACGATCGCTCGCTCACCGACCGCGACATCGAAACCATCATGAAGTGGGTGGACGCCGGAGCGCCGGAGGGCAATCCCGCCGACATGCCGCAGCCCCGCAAGTTCCCCGACGCGTTCGCATGGCAGATCGGCAAGCCGGATCTCATCGTGACCCTGCCGAAAGACGTGATTGTGCTGGCCAAGGCTCCCGACAAGTGGCCTGACATTCTCGTCGACCCCGGTCTGACGGAAGATCGTTACATCAAGGGCGTTCAGATCATTCCGGCCAGGGGTTTCACCGTCATCCACCACATCCGGACCTCGATCGTCGAGCCCACGGATGTCACCCGCGGCAGCGGTCAGCTCGATGGAACCGACGGCTCGCTCGAGGTGGGAGAGCAGGGAGTGTTTCTCAACGAGTACGCGATCGGGAAAGAGGGCGACATGTTCCCGGACGGCTCGGGCCGGTTGATCAAGGCAGGGACGAAGATCAACTTCCAGATGCATCTCCATTCGACCGGCAAGGAGGACACCGCGACGAATGTCGCGCTCGGCCTCACGTTCTATCCCAAAGGGTATCTCCCGCGGCACGTGATTTCTTCGACCACGGTGAGCGCGCCGCAGGTCGACCTCCGGCCTCACACCGACAACATCCGGTCGGATGGCTATCTCACGCTGAAGAGCAACGCCCGGTTGCTCTCGTTCCAGCCGCACATGCACAACCGCGGAAAAGCGGAGTGCCTCGAGGCGATCTATCCCTCGGGAAAGGTCGAGACCCTCTCATGCGCCAAGTTCCGTTTCAACTGGCACCTCAACTACGTCTACACCGATGATGCGGCGCCGCTGCTGCCGAAGGGCACGGTGCTGCATGCGATCATGTGGCACGACAACACGGCCGCGAACCCATTCAACCCGGATCCGGATGCGCAGATCACATACGGGCAGCGAACCATCGATGAGATGTCGTCGGCGTGGATCAGCTGGTACTTCATGTCCGATGAGGACTTCAAGAAGGAAACCGAGGCGCGGCGAACCGCTCGGGCCACGCCCACGAGCACACGCTGAGAAAGGAAGCCGGAATGAAGAAGTGCATGGTGGCGGTCGCTTCTTCCGTCTTTCTTCTCGCCGGGGCGGTCCGCATGAATGTGGATGCGCAGACGAGTTATGCCAGGGGACAGGACGTCAGTCCGACATTCGACGGATGGGAACAGAACTCCGACGGAACCTACACGCTGCACTTCGGCTATTTCAATAGAAACGCCGAGGAGGAGCTCGATGTCCCGATCGGTCCGGACAACAGCTTCGATCCGGGCGGCGATCGAGGCCAGCCGACACACTTCGATCCGGCGCGAAGATGGTGGGTCTTCAAAGTGGTCGTGCCAGCGGACTGGCCGAAAGACCGGCGGGCGGTCTGGACGTTGACGACCCACGGGAAGACCAACCAGGCGAAAGGGTGGCTGCAGCCGGAATGGGAAGTCGACAAGGATCTCATTGCCAAGAATGCCGCGCGTGACCCGTCGTTGATGACGAACGGGACCAACGAGACGGACCTTGACCATGAGAATCGTCCTCCGGTCATCACCGGCAGCCCCGCTCAAACGATCAACGTCTCGGATACGCTGACGCTGACGGCAACGGCGACCGACGATGGACGGCCGAAGCCGATTCCTGACCCGACGGGCCGCCTCCAACAAGGTGTACGGGTCCGCTGGATTGTGTACCGAGGCGCGGGCAAGGTTCGGTTCGATCCCGACATCATGAGTCAGCGCCTCTATGGAAAGCCCGCTACGTTGGACACAAAGGTGCGCTTCGCTGTATCTGGCGCCTACCGGTTGCGGGCCATTGCCAGCGACGGCCAGACCTTTTCCACCTACGACGTGGACGTGACGGTCAAATGAACAGAAGAAAATTCATCTCAACCGCGAGCTTCGGCTGACAAGCCACCCCTCTCCTGCCTTATTGCTGATCGTACGCCTGCTTCAAACGTCCGATATCAATCCTGGTCATCTGTAGCATGGCTTTCATCACCCGTTGCGACCTCGCCGCATCCTTTCAGGAACGGGGTGATTTTCGCCATGCAGTCCTGCCTCCTTCCTCGGCCTCACGCGGCTAATATCTCTTCAGGTCCATGGCAAAGAAGAAGGTCAGCTTCGACATGGTGCGCGAGTTGGGACTCGCGCTGCCTGACGTGGAGGCTGGGACAGCGTGCGGATCGAAGTGTGAAGGTCGAAGGTCGAAGGTCGAAGTAAGCCGGAAGTACAACGAGCTACTTCGAACTTACTTCAAACTTCGCAGTTCGAACTTCGAACTTTTCAGCCAACTCGGGCGCGCGCCTACACGCCTGCAGCCTTGAGTGCTGCGAGCACCCGGCCGTCCCTGAATGGAACCCGGCGGAGCCGAACGCCGGTGGCATCGTGGATGGCGTTGGCGACCGCGGCGAGCATGGGCTTACAACTCGTCTCGCCGGCTCCGTAGGGAGGAAGGTCGGACCGGTTCGGATTGGGATCTCCGTTCACCAGCACGATGTCGATCGCCGCCGGCACGTCGGTGTGCCTGAGAGAAGGCGACGACATCCAATCCACGCTCGTGACCTTTTCGGTATCGAACTGTACTTCCTCGTGGATCGCGCGGCTCACCGAGTGGAGCATGCCGCCCTCGATCGTGCGACGCAGGCCCACGGGGTTGATGACCAGCCCGCAGTCGTGAGCGCACACCAGCCGCTTCACCCATACATGGCCGGTCTGGCGATTGACCTCGACCTCGGCGATCTCCGCGACGACTGTCTGGCCGCGGAAGGCGTACGAGATGCCGCGTCCGGTCAGGATGTTTCCGGTGCGACGGGGGTTGGGTGAAGGACGGTTGTCCCAGCCATAGGCTTCCGCCGCCGCCTTGACGACCGCAATGGAACGCGCGCGCTTGAACCCGGTGTCGTCGGTCGTGCTGGCCGTGAGGAGCTTCAAGCGGAATGCGATTGGGTCGGCTTTGGCCGCTGCCGCCAGCTCGTCGATGAATGATTCGGCGGCGAACGTGGACTGTGGACCATTGGGATCCCGCAGGTTTCCAGTGCGAAGCGGCGTCTCCCACACGAGCGGCATGCTCACCACGTGCATCGCCATGCGACGGTTGGGAATGGCGTACATCTCCGACGGCGTCGCCGCGCCGCCTGCGGCGGGCCTGGCACGCCTCGACCCCATGAGCTGAGCGATCAGCACGGTGTCGGGCTCGTTGTAACCGAGGTGGTTGTAGTCGGCGGATCGCGCGTCGTAATCGAGCGCCATGAGATTCCCCTCGGCATCCAACGCGCCGCGCACCTTGACGGCGAATGCCGGGCCCTTGGTATCCCAGGCCGTCTCCTCGTTCCTCATCCACTGCATGCGAACGGGGCGGCCGATCTCTTTGGCCAGGTACGCCGCCTCGCATCCCGCATCGTCGGCGGCCGTGCGGCCGTAGCCCTGCGGGCCTTCCATCCACACGACACGCACGTTCTCCCGCGGCATCCCGAGGAACGCGGCGACGCCTGTTCGCATGCCGTAGGACTTCATGTCGTTGGAATAGATCGTCATCTGGCCGTTCGACGGATCCGCCGTGGCATGGGCCGGACCGATCGCCGTGTGCCCCTGGAACGGCACATCGTATTCGGCTTCGACGACCTTCGCCGCGCCTGCGAACGCCTCGTCTGGGTTTCCCACCACGCTCGGGTTGGAACTGGACGTCGGCGCTGCGCTGCGCATGTACTTGAACAAGTCTTCCGATGACGGGAAGGGCGCCGTGGCCGGCTTTTCCCAGCTTGCCTTGAGCTGTCTGGACGCGTTGATCGCCTGCTCTTCCCGTTCGCAGACGACGGCCACGTAGTTGCCCTTGCTCACGACTTTGATGAATCCCGGCATGCCTCGCACGGAGGACTCGTCGATGCCGGTCAACTTCGCACCCGCGACCGGAGGCTTCACGTTGCGCGCATGCACCATGCGCGGCAGCTTGACGTCCACGGCCCATTTCTGCGAGCCGTCCACCTTGGCAGGAATGTCGTAGCGCGGCAGAGACTGGCCGACGATCTTGAGCTCCTGCACCGGCTTGACTCTGGCCACGCCGGTCGTCGCGTCGATGTTGGCCCCAGTCAGCGCGACACTGAACCTCTTTCCACCGATCAGTTGTCCGTAGGTGACGCGCCTGGATGGATCGGCCTTCACGGTGATCACGGCCGCGCTGACGGCAAGCTGATCGACAGGCACGCCGAGCCGTGCGGATCCCATCTCCAGCAACACCCGGCGAGCCTCGGCCGCGACGCGCCTCATGGGCCAGCCGTCCGTCTGGATCGCATCCGAACCGCCGGATCCGCCCTGGTCGACGGTGACGTCTGTGCTACCCATGATGCACGCGGTCTTGTCGTAGGCGATGTCCAGTTCGTCCGACATCATCTGACGGAAGGCTGTCCCGGTGCCCTGTCCGCAGTCCGTCTTCCCGACGTAGAAGGTTGCGGTGTTGTCCTCATGGATGACGATCCACGAATCGAGTTGTCTGAAGTCGGGGTCGGGATACGGACCGGCAGCCTGTTGCGCCGCTGCGAACGGAGGCGCGATCGCCGACACGCCAAAGCTCACGACCAGCAGGCCCGAGGTCTTGAGAAAATCCCTGCGCGTGGGGTTCTGCGTCTCCAACGCGTCTTCGATGTATGCCGGAATCTTCGTGAAGGTTGTCATGCGACCACCTTTGCCGCGCGCTTGATGGCGGCCTGGATGCGGTAATACGTCATGCAGCGGCACAGGGTGCCGGCCATACCTTCGCGAATCTGCGTATCCGTCGGGTGCGGGTTGCGGTCGAGCAACGCCTTGGCCGTCATGATCTGCCCGTTCTGGCAGAAGCCGCACTGCGGTACCTGCTCGTCTATCCATGCCTGCTGCAAGG
>JAHFUJ010000049.1 GCA_023265105.1 Acidobacteriota bacterium | reverse complement strand
CTGTGGTGCGGCTCACCGGTCAGGTGCCGGCCGGCGCGCCCGACGTCACGTTTGCGTACGGGCTCGCGATGGGATCGTATGCGCTGAACGTGCGCGTCGGCGACAGCCCGTTGCAGACACTATGGCTCGAAGGATCGCGCTCCAGCGCGCCGGTGTCGCTGGTTGCCCCGCCGCCCCCGGCCAGCTGGAGCGAGACCGCGTGGCAGTACTTCGGCCTCGGCTACACGCACATCCTCCCGAACGGGATCGATCACATCCTGTTCGTCGTCGGGATCTTCCTGCTGAGCGTTCGCTGGCGGTCGATCCTGCTGCAGGTCAGTACGTTCACGCTCGCGCATTCGATCACGCTGGGGTTGACGATGTACGGCATCGTGTCGTTGCCGGCGCGCGTGGTCGAGCCGATGATTGCGCTGTCGATCGCGTATGTCGCGGTCGAAAATCTGCTGACGAGCGAGCTCAAGCCGTGGCGCCTTGCGCTCGTCTTCTCGTTCGGACTGCTGCATGGGATGGGGTTTGCCGGCGTGCTGAGAGAGCTCGGCCTGCCGCGATCCGAGTTCCTGACCGCGCTTGTGACGTTCAACGTTGGCGTGGAGGCAGGGCAGCTCAGCGTGATCGTCCTGGCGTTTGCGGTCCTCGCCTGTTGGCGCAGCCATCGTCCCGCGTACCGCCGTTTCGTCGTCCAGCCCGCCTCACTTGCGATCGCGCTCGTTGGTCTGTACTGGACCGTCCAGCGGGCGTTCGGTGCGTAACACCTAAGGTCTCTTTCACCTCGTCGGCGCGGCTCATTCCAGGCCGTTTCATCACGAAGGCACGAAGGCCCACGAAGGTCACGAACGTTTTTTGATCAAAGAACTTCGTGTTTCTTCGTTTTCGTGTCGTCGTGATATGTCGTCGTGAAAACACCTTTAGTCTGAACCGCGGAAGATCGCGTGCAGTGCGTCCTCGAGGTGCGTGTAGCGAAACGTGAACCAGAGGCGCTGCGCCTTCGTCGGCACCGCACGCTGGCCCGAGAGCAACAGCGCGTCCGCCATTTCTCCCAACATGAGCCGCAATGCGAACGCCGGCGCCGGCACGAAGGCGGGCCGATGGATCGCCTCTCCCAACGAATGCGCAAACTCGGCGTTGGTGACCGGGTTGGGCGCCGTGGCGTTGATCGGACCAGACGCTGTGGCCGTCGCGATCGTCCAGCGGACAAGATCGATCCAATCCCGGCGATGGATCCATGGCCAGTATTGCCGGCCCGATCCGACGCGTCCTCCGGCGCCAACCTTGAAGGGCGGCAGCATCTTCGCCAGCGCGCCTCCGTCTTTCTCGAGGACGAGTCCCGTGCGAAGGCAGACGACGCGGGTTCGGGGGCTCGAGGCGCGCTCGGCTTCGGCTTCCCACTTGACGCACACGCGCGCGAGAAAATCGGATCCGGCGGGCGTTTCCTCCGTCGCGATTTCGCTGCCGAGCGGCCCGTAATATCCAACGGCCGATCCACTGATGAACACAGATGGAGGTGTTGTGGCGGCGGCGATGGCGTCGGTGAGCCTGCGCGTGGCGCGCACGCGGCTCTCGAGGATGAGTTTCTTCTGTGCGTCAGACCAGCGGTGGGCCGCGATCGATTCGCCGGCGAGATTGACGACAGCGTCGGCGCCGTCGATTTCCGCCGGCCACCTGCCGGCCTGGCCGTTCGGCGTCCATTGGACCAGTCGGACGCGAGGTGTGGGGCCGGCGGCCGGCGTGCCGCGGGTGAGGATGGCGACGTCGTGGCTGTCGTCGGCCAGGGCCCGGGCGAGCGGGCTGCCCAGGAATCCCGTGCCACCGGCGATGACAATTTTCATATGAACGTGCGAAAACACACTACCACGGAGGTCACGGCGCCAAAGGACGGAGGCCGCGGAAAACGACTAGAAGCCCACAGTGTCCCGCCGTTTGTATTCCGTGTGCTCAGTGGTAGAGCCATTTGGGGGCGGATGTAACAAAGAGCCAGCACAGCAGACTAGTGTAGGCGCGGGCGGGTGTCGAGGGGAGGGGCGTGAGGACGGCTTGACAACGGAGCGGGTTCTTGCTTAACTAACTGGTTAGTTGTAACGATTGACCGGTGGTTTCGCGACCATGCCGCGACCCGCGCGCGTCTCGCCCGACCGCATCCTCGCCGCCGCCGCGCTCGAATTCGCCGAGCGCGGCTTTGGCGGCGCCCGCGTGGACCGCATCGCCCGCCGCGCCCGCGTCAACAAGGCCATGCTCTACTACCACTTCAAGAGCAAGCAGGGCCTCTATCGCACGCTGCTGCGCCGCATGTTCACGCTCGCCGGCCAGCGCTTGCGGGCCATCGCCACCGGCGACGGCACGCCGCGCGAGAAGGTCGATCGCGCCATCGCGGGATTCGCAGACTTGATTCGCGAACACGCGCACTTTCCCGCCATTATGCTCCGCGAGATCGCGGAAAGCGGCGCGCACCTCGATCGCGAGACACTCGCCGCGCTTGCCAGTGTGCCGCGCGCGTTCAGTCTGATCATCCAGGACGGCGTCGCAGAAGGGACGTTCCGTCCGGTCCACCCCGTCTTCGCCTACTTCAGCACGCTCGCGCCCATCGTCTTCTATCTCGCCGGTGCGCCCATCCGACAGGAAATCACCGAGTTGCAGCTGATCGACATGCGAGCGCTGTCGCCCGACCAGTTCGTGCGGCATCTGCAGGACGCGATGCACCGCTCGCTGGCGCACGACGCGTCGCCGACATCATGAAGAAGCCGACATCATGACTTTGAATCTCCCAGCTTCACAGGCATCGCGACTGTTCATCGCCGCCCTCGCGAGCGCACTGGTGTGCGCCTGCCGCGCCCAACCGCCCGCCGACCGCCTGCGCGTGTCCGGGCAAGTCGAAGCCACCGACGTGCATGTGGCGGCGCAGGTTGGCGGCCGGCTCCTCGAGCTGCGCGTCGCCGAGGGCGACCGGATCGCCGCGGGCCAGGCGATCGCGACGCTCGACACGGCCGATGCGGAGCTGGCGCTCGCCCGCGCCCGCGCCGAACGCGACCAGGTCGACGCGCAGCTTCGTCTGCTGCGCGCCGGCGCGCGCGTCGAGGACGTGCGGCAGGCCGACGCGCAGCTCGCCACGGCCCAGTCCGACGTGGGGGCGGCCGAGGCGGAGCTGGCGGCGGCGCGCGCCGACGTCGATCGCTTCGAGATGCTGCTCGCGTCCAACTCGGGATCGCGCAAGCAGCGCGACGACGCAGTGACGCGGCGGGACGTGGCGACGACGCGCGTGCAGGGGGCGCAGGACCGGGTGCGGGCGGCGCGCGAGAATCTCGAGAAACTGCGCGCCGGGTCGCGGCGCGAAGACATCGACGCGGCGCGGGCGCGAGTGGCCGCAGCCGACGCGCAGATTGCCACGTTGCACAAGGCCATTGCCGACGCGACCCTCACCGCGCCCGTCGCGGGCATTGTCACCGAGAAGCTTGCCGACGTCGGCGAGCTGGTGCAGCCGCGCGCACCGGTCGTCGTCATCACCGATCTCGATCACGCATGGGCGAACGTGTTTGTCGACGAGCCGTCGGTGCCGCGATTGCACCTCGGCCAGCCGGCGACGTTGTTCACCGATGCCGGCGGCGCCGGGCTCGCCGGCACGATCAGCTACATCTCGGCAAAGGCCGAGTTCACGCCGCGCAACGTGCAGACGGCAGAGGACCGGTCGAAGCTTGTGTATCGGGTGAAAGTCTCAGTGGACAACAAAGCCGGCGTGCTGAAGGCCGGCATGCCCGTGGAGGCTGACATCCCGTTGCAATGATGTAGTGTCCGGCTTCAGCCGGACCGTGACAGCAGCCTTGAGCCCGAGCAAGCGCGAAGGCGCGAGCGAGAGCGCCTGGGGGTGGGGCCCCAGGCGCAGTGGAAGAGGTGGGGCCCCGCCACAAAGTAATAAAAGATGACTGCAGACACCGCCTCCCACACCATCACTCTCGATCGCATCACCAAACGGTACGGCACAACGACCGCCGTGAACGGGCTGTCGCTGTCGGTCGAGCGCGGGGAAATGTTTGGACTAATCGGCCCCGACGGCGCGGGGAAGACGACCACCATTCGGTTGATCTGCGGGTTGCTGCAGGCCGACGCCGGCACCGCGCGCGTGCTCGGGCTGGATCCGGTCGGCGATCATCGCCGGCTGACCGACTCGGTCGGCTATCTGTCACAGCGCTTCAGCCTGTACGGCGATTTGAGCGTCGACGAGAACGTCGCCTTCTTCGCCGAGATTCACGGCGTCCGCGACTATGCCGCCCGACGCGATCGCCTGCTCGAGATGACGCAGCTGGCGCCGTTCCGCACGCGCCTCGCCGATCGTCTGTCGGGCGGCATGAAGCAGAAGCTCGCCCTCGCCTGCACGCTGGTGCACGAGCCGGCGCTCATCGTCCTCGACGAGCCGACGACCGGCGTCGATCCGGTCTCGCGTCGTGAGTTCTGGAAGCTGCTGTCGGAGTTTCTGTCGCAGGGGATCACGATCGTGATGGCGACGCCGTACCTCGACGAAGCTGAGCGCTGCTCGCGCGTCGCCTTGCTGCACGACGGCCGGCTGCTCGCCTGCGATCGTCCAGGCGCGCTCCGCCTGACGTTGCCCGGTGCGCTCTACGAGGTCGTCGTCGGCGAGCACCGCCGGGCGGCGACGATCCTGAGGCAGATTCCCGGGGTGTCTGACGTGCAGATGTTCGGCGAACGCGCGCACGTGCGGCTCGTCGGCGCCGACGCGGATGCCGCCACGGCCCTCGCATCGCTCCTGGTGAGCGCGGGACTCGCGGTGGCGAGCGTGCGGCCGATTCCCACGTCGCTCGAGGACGTCTTCATCGCGCGACTCGGCGGAGCGCCCGCGGCTTGAGCGAGGCAGAGAGAACACATCATGAAACAGCTCATCGCACTGGCCGCGGCGTTGGTGGTTGCGGCGATTCCGTCTCGCGCCCACGCGCAAACGGCGGCTCAGCCGCCGGTGCTGCGCGTCACCCTCGAGGACGCGATCCGCGACGGCCTTCAACGGAGTCACCGGCTCGCCGAGGCGGCGGCGCGCGGCGAGGCGGCCGACGCCGTCACCGCCGAGCGGCATGCGGCGACGCTTCCGCAGGTCGCCGCGCTGGCCGGCTACGCGCGAACGAATCACGTCGACACGTTCGGGATCCTTCTGCCGACCAACGAGTTGAAGATCATTTATCCGGACGTTCCCGACAACTACCGCACGCGCCTCGATCTGCAGTGGCCGATCTACACCGGCGGCCGGCTCGACGCCGTCGAGCGCGCGGCGCGGGCCGAGGCGCGCGCCTCCTCCGACGATCTCGCCGCCGCGCGGGCCGATCTGCGCCTCGAGATCACGCGCGCCTACTGGGCGCTCGTCACGGCGAGGGAAGCGCTTCGGGTCGTCGAGGAATCGGTGATTCGCATCGACGCCCACCTGCAGGACGTTCGCAATCAACTCACGGCCGGGCTCGTGCCGCCAAACGAGGTGTTGAGCGTCGAGGCGCAGGAGTCGCGGCAGCGGATGCTCAGGATTCAGGCCCGGACGACGCGCGACGTCACGGAAGCGGAGCTCGCGCGGCTCATCGGCGCCGCACCGGGTACGCCGATCGAGCCTGCCGCGTCGCTGGAAGAGGTGTCCGTCGAACCAGGTGGACCGCAGGCGCTTGCGGCGCTCCTCGAACGCGCCAGGCAGCAGCGGCCCGAGCGCGCCGCGCTCACCACACGGGTAGCGGCGGCGGCGGAACGGGTGACGGCGGCGGCGGCGGGGACCAAACCGACCATCGCTGTCGCCGGCGGCTTCGACTACGCGCGTCCGAACCCGCGCATCTTTCCCCGCGATGCGGCGTGGAAGGCATCGTGGGACGCGAGTATCAACCTGATGTGGCCGTTGTTCGACGGTCACCGCGCCCGCGCCGAGGTGGCCGAAGCCGTCGCGACGTCGCGCGCGAGCGAGGAGCGCCTCGCCGACTTCGACACGATGCTCGCCGTCGAGGTGCGACAGCGCGGGAGCGAGCTCGAATCGAGCCGCGCGGCGATCGACGCGGCAAACGACGCCGTCCGCAGCGCGACCGAGGCGCGCCGCGTGGTCGGCGAGCGGTTTGCGGCCGGCGTGGCCACGAGCACCGACGTCCTCGACGCGCAGGTCGCGCTCCTGCAGGCGGAGCTCGACCGGACGCAGGCCATCGCCAACGCGCGGCTGGCCGAAGCGCGCCTCGCGCGGGCTCTCGGACAGTAGCGCGGAACTCTAGTTCCGCCAATGGCGGCGGGTCCAAAGGGCCCGCCCTACATCTATGAACGCCATCGTCGTCAACAACCTGACGCGCCGGTTCGGCGATTTCGTCGCCGTCGATCGCGTGACGTTCGACGTGCGACAAGGAGAGATCTTCGGGTTTCTCGGCGCCAACGGCGCCGGAAAGTCGACGACGATTCGCATGTTGTGCGGCCTGCTCGCGCCGACCGGCGGAACGGCGCTGGTCGACGGCGTCGACGTCAGCCGCGACCCGGAAGGCGTCAAGCGCCGGATCGGCTACATGTCGCAACGGTTCTCGCTGTACGAGCGGCTCACCGTCGATCAAAACATCCGCTTTTTCGGCGGCATCTACGGTCTGGACCGTGCGCGACTCGAACGACGCCGTCGTTTCGTGATCGAGATGGCCGGACTGGAAGGGCGCGAGCGCACCCACGCCGCCGATCTCGCCGGAGGCTGGCGTCAGCGTCTTGGGCTCGGCTGCGCGATTCTTCACGAGCCACCGATCGTGTTTCTCGACGAGCCGACCGGTGGCGTCGATCCGCTGTCGCGGCGACAGTTCTGGGACCTCATCGATCGACTGTCCGCCTCCGGCGTCACGGTGCTGGTGACGACGCACTATCTCGACGAGGCCGGGCACTGCCACCGCCTTGCCATCATTCATGCCGGCCGGCTTGTGGCGATTGGATCGACCGACGAGCTGAAGCAGGTGTTCGCGGGCCGCTCGATTCTCGAGATTCAGGCGGCGAGCCCGGTCGAGGCGATGCGGCTGCTCGATCGGATGCCCGAGGTCGAGAAAACGAGTGTCTTTGGGACCGCGGTGCATGCCGTGCTCAAAGCCGATGCCGGAGACATGGCGACGGGGCTGAAGAATCGGTTGGACGCGGCGGGCATGCCCGTCACCTCCATTGCGCCGGTCGAGCCGTCGCTCGAAGACGTGTTCCTCGAGCTCGTGGAGCGGGCGAGCTGACCAGTCACGGGGGCCCTCGTCATGCGCAAAGTGATCGCCATCAGTCGCAAGGAACTTCACCAGATCGTTCGCGACCGCCGAACGCTGACGATTCTCCTTTTTGTGCCGGCGTTCTTCCTGTTGTTGTACGGCTACGCGCTCAACTTCGACATCCGCCACATCGGGCTGGCCGTCGACGATCGCGATCGGTCGCCGGAAAGCCGGTCGCTCATCTCCGCGTTCGTCAACTCCGGCTATTTTGATCTCGTCGCGTCGACCGATGGCGCCCGGACCGCGACGCTGATGGATCGGAACGACGTGCGCGCGGTGCTGGTGATTCCGTCTGGGCTCGGCCGCGCGGTCCGGACGGACACGGCGGCGATCGTCCAGGTTCTGCTGAACGGCGACAACGCCAACACGGCGACGACGGTGATGGGTTACGCGATCACGATCGTCGGCAGCGAGTCGGCGCGCTACCAGCGAGGATCGACGCCGGGCGGCAACGCGCCGTTGGTATCGGTCGAGCCGCGCGTCTGGTACAACCCGCAGCTTCGCAGCGCGTTGTTTCTCGTGCCCGGGCTCATCGCTTACATCGCCATGATCACGGCCGTGGTGTCGACGGCGCTCTCGATCGTGCGCGAGAAAGAGCGCGGCACGATGGAGCAGGTGCGGATGGCGCCGCTCGACGCGTTCTCGTTCGTCGTGGGCAAGACGGCCCCGTACTTCGTCGTGTCGCTGGCGTCCGCGATGGGGATCATCGTCGTGGCCATGCTGTTGTTCGACTTGCCGATGCGCGGGTCGTGGCTGGTGCTGCTGGTGGCGCTCTCGCTCTTTCTCGCCGGCGCGCTCGGCTTGGGCGTGTTCATCTCGAGCCTGGCGGATACGCAGCAGGTCGCGTTTCAGCTGGCGCTGCTGACGTCGTTTCTTCCGACGCTGATGCTGTCGGGCTTCATCTTTCCCATCTCGAGCATGCCGCTCTTTCTGCGCGCGGTCACCTACGGGGTGCCCGCGCGATATTTCCTGATCGCGCTGCGCGGCATCGTGCTGAAAGGCGCGGGCTTCGAGGCGTTTTGGATCGATCTCGTCGCGCTGTCGATGTTCGCCGCGCTCGTTTTGACGTTTGCAGCCGTGCGCCTACGGAGGCAGTGGACTTGATGCCTGTCCAAGCGGGCATAAGAAAATGCCATTCCAACGCGTCCGCTTCCTGATTTGGAAAGAGCTGATCGAGCTCAAAGAGGACCCGCGTCTGTTCGGGCTCGTCATCCTCGCGCCGATCATTCAACTCTTGATGCTCGGCTACGCGGCGACGACCGACGTGCGCAACGTGCCCATCGTCGTGGCCGACGCGGACCGATCGGCGGCGAGCCGCGATCTCGTGGAGCGTTTCACCGCATCACCCAATTTCAGCGTCATCGCCGTCGTCAACAGCGTCAACGAGATCGATCCGTACCTCGAGCGCGGACGGGCCTGGATGGCGCTGTCGATTCCCTCCGCGTACGGAGCATCGCTCGGCGAGGGGCGGCCGCAGACGGTACAGGTGATTGCCGACGGCAGTGACGCCAATTCCAGCAACGTCGCGCTCGGCTATGCCGCGAACCTCGTCGCGGGCTACGCGCAGGAGCTTGGTGCCAGACGCGCGGCGGCGGTTGGTGCCGGCTCAGGCAACGGTCCGCCTGAAGGCCTCCGCCAAGGCTACGACGGTCCGCCTGAAGGCGGACACTACGTACGGGGGAGAGGAATCGAGGCGCGCGTGCGCGTCTGGTTCAACCCGCGCCTCGAAAGCCGCGACTTCATGATTCCCGGCGTGCTGGCCATGCTGCTGCTCGTCGTGACGACGAACCTGTCGTCGATGGGCATCGTCCGCGAAAAGGAACTCGGCACGCTCGAGCAGCTCAACGTCACGCCGCTCCGCCGGTGGGAGCTGATCGTCGGCAAGCTGTTGCCCTACGCGCTCATCGGCATGATCGACGTGTTCCTCGTCATTGCCGTCGCCGTCCTGTGGTTCCAGATTCCACTGCGCGGCAGCGTCTGGCTGCTGATCGCGCTCACGCTCGTGTATCTGCTCACCACGCTCGGCCTCGGTCTGTTTGTCTCGACGGTCTCATCGACCCAGCAGCAGGCGATGATGACGACGACGTTCTTCTTCCTGACACCGATGATCTGGCTGTCGGGATTCGTCTTTCCAATCGAAAACATGCCGGTTGTCATCCAGCTCGTCACCTATCTCGTCCCGCTCCGGTATTTCCTGGTGATCGTGCGGTCGATTTTTCTGAAAGGTGTCGGGCTGGAGACGCTCTGGCCGCAAGTCGCCGCCCTCACGGCCTGGGGCGTGGCCGTGCTCTCGCTGGCGATCGCACGATCGACGAAGCGCTCGGCTTAATCCCGGACGTCACTTGACCTGGCGTAGCTATCAGCCGTCAGCCGTCAGCTGTCAGCCAATACGCGCCGCTGAGAGCTGAAAGCTGAAAGCTGAGTAGCGTCGGGACACCGAGCAACCGCTACACGCCACTTAATAGGACCTTCAGGACGTACCCGGCGACACCAAGCACAAATAGAACGGTGATGACGAGTCCGACGAGGTGCACGGGATCTTTGAGATTCAGACTGCCTGGGGTTTTGAACTGGTGCCCGCACTTTGGACACGTCGCGGCCTGCGTGGACACCTGGCCCTCGCAACTCGGACAAGCGGTCAATCCCATGTGATCCCTCCTCGTGTGTGAGTGGGCAACTGAGGGTGGACGGCCGATTTCCGAATGACCCCGATTCCGGCGTGACGATATTACCGTAGAACGCCACCCACTGGGTTGTCTTCGGCGATCGCATGATCCACCCTATAATGGCCACCATAAGGAAATCGTCAAGGCACCGGCTGGGTCGTACATGGAGTCGGTCCGATGGACAGGTTGGTTCGAGCCGTCGTCATCGCGGTCGTCCTCCTGGGCGGCCTGCCGTCGAACGCTCGGCCGCAGGCCGTTCGTGGTGTTGTGTTGGACCAGACCGGCCTGCCGTTGCCCGGCGCGACCGTGCAGCTTCTCGATGACACCGTCGTGGTGACGTCGGTCACGACGGGGCCTGACGGCGGCTTCGAGCTGAACAGCGCCTTGCGCGGCGCGACGCTTGTCGTGAGCTTGGCCGGGTTTGAAACCACGACCGTCCCGCGCGTGGAGGCGACGCGCGTGGTGTTGGCCATCGGGCGCGCGACGGAGTCGACCGAGGTCGTGGCTCCCGCGCTCACACCGGCGTCGCCGAGTGCCACGCTGCTCGGCACCAATCTCACGCCGACGACCGTCGCACGGCTGCCCTCGGCGCGCCTGAAGGCCCGCGAGTCGCTTCCGCTTCTGCCGTCCGTCGTCCGCGGCGCCGATGGCCTGATGCAATTGGGCGGCGCGCGGCCGCACGAGACGCCGCTGCTCATTGATGGCTTCGACGTCACCGATCCTGCGACGGGCACCTCGTCCATCAATCTGCCGTTCGAGACCGTGCAGGGCATCGAGTTTCTGCGCGATCCGATGGCCGTGACCTATGGCGGGCTGCTTGGCGGTCTGGTCCAGATCGTCACGAAGCCCGGCGGCGACAGTGCCGCGTTCGGCGTTCAGGGATTCGTTCCACGTCCCCGGCTGACCAACCCTGGGCTGGGAAGGATTGAAGGGATCTTCCCGCGCGTCTACTCGAGCGGGGCGATTGTTCGTGACCGCGTTCGCTATTTCGCAGCGGCGGAATACGATTTCGAGCGCATCCCCGTTCCGGAGGTCACTCGCGGGAGCGGCCCGAACCTCGTCGAAAAGAGCGCGTCGATGTTCGGCCGTGTCGACATTCAGATGACGACGCGCAGCGAGCTCATCGTCGAAGGGCTGGTGTTTCCCAGCGCGACGGACGGGTTCGGTCTCAGTCCGCGGCGCGACCCGTCCGCGTCGCCCAATATCAGCAATCAGGATTTGTTCGCCGGCGTCACCAATCGCCACGTGTTCGGTGAGACGGATGTGTTCACCATCAAGCTTGGCGTGCTGTCGCACCGAGCGAAACTGTCGCCCACAGGCAATGGTCTCACCTACATATCGCCGTCGGGCTGGCGTGGCAACTGGTTCGCCTCCGTGGATCGGCGCGCCGCCCGGTACAGTGCGGTGGCCACGTGGGAACGTCTGTTTGCCGGCGGACGGCACGACGTGACAGTGACTGGTGGAACCATCTTGCGGAAGATACACGGAACCGTCGCGGAGACACCGGTGATTGTCGAGGACGATGACGCGCGTGTCGTACGCACGGTCGAGTTCGGCGCCACGTCGGCCATCTCCGCGACCGATCGCCCGCACGGCCTGGCCGTTCGGGACATCTGGCGCGCCAGCGATCGCCTGCAGATCGACGGCGGCGCGCGCCTTGATTACAACCGACGTCAGGGTGGCCTCGCGCCGTCGGGACGAGTGGGTATCCGGTTCGCGCTCGATCCAGACGGGCGGACCGTGCTCAAAGGGGGCGCCGGCCAGTTCGTCGGCAGCGTGCCGCTTGGCGTTCAGACGTTTTCGGCGTATCCGACGCGGATCGACCGCGACCTCGACGGAGTGACCGGAGCAATCGTTGCGGAAACCGTGCTTCAGCCGACGGTCGACCGGCCGCGCCTCCCGCGGGCGGTGGCGACCACGCTGCAGATCGAACGGGAACTTCTCCCCAGGCTCGATGCGCAAGCCGGCTTCACGAACCGGCGCTCGACGCGTTTGGCGACGTTGGATGTCCCGGGTCGCAGTGGATCGCTGGCCGTCCGGAGCACAGGCACGAGCAGCTACCGCGAGCTGCAAGTGTCAATGCGTCGGACGTGGACGAACGATCAGCAGGCGTTTGTGAGCTACGTGCGCTCCTACGCGCGCGGTGAGCTGAACGACTTCAGCGGACTCGTTGGCGCGTTCGACACGCCGCTCCTTCAGCCGGGCGGGAGGTCGAGACTGCCGGCCGATGCGCGAAACCGGTGGATCGTGTGGGGCACGTTCAACCTGCCGAGCGCGGTGGTGGTGTCGCCCGTCATGGAATGGCACTCAGGCTTCCCG
This sequence comes from Acidobacteriota bacterium, assembly GCA_023265105.1. GTDB lineage: Bacteria > Acidobacteriota > Vicinamibacteria > Vicinamibacterales > CAVVIG01 > JAHFUJ01. The sequence goes on along the minus strand of JAHFUJ010000049.1, from coordinate 9,690 downwards.
TACTCCAACGTCGACACGCGCCAGAGATACGCCGGCCAGCCCAACAGCCGGGCGTTTCCCGCGTTCATGGCGATCGATCTTGTCGTCTTCAAGAATTTCACGGTCCGCGAACGCAGCGCCGACCTCGGCATTCAGCTGTTCAACGTCACGAATCACTGGAACCCCCGCGATGTTTATTCGGTGGTCGGGGCCCGGCGCTTCGGCGAGCTCACCAACAGCGTGGGGCCGATCCTCAGGGGCTTCATGCTGATCAAATGGTAAGGGCGCGGAACGCGAGCTAGGGCTTGATGCCCGACCTCGTGAACCCTTCGGTCACCGGATCGGGATCGCTCGTCAGTCGGCGCAACTTGTGCACGTCTCCAACGATCTCGATCACCCCACAGCTCCGGCACATCGTCGCCTTGGTCATCACGTCACCGGTTTGCATGGTGAGGAACTTCGAGTCCTGCGGACGAAATGCGGTTCGGACCGCCGAGTACAGCGCACCGATCGCCAACATCTCGCCGCCACATCGATAACAGGTCGCCATGGAACCTCACAACGACTTGGGGAGACTCTAAATCCGATGATAACACTCCAAGAGGCGCTTCACGTTCTTGCACGAGCGCGAGAATCGCTTAGAACGTGCGACGCGCGACCCACTCGCGCAGGAGCGAGTCGACGACGAAGGTGTGGTATTGAATCCGGGCGTCTGGCTGGTGAGCGACGCCTGTGAATCACGAAGGCGCGAAGAGCACAAAAACCTTTTGATCGAAGATCTTCGTGAGCGTCGTGTCTTCGTGATGATAGGTAAGGTATAGTCTGGCCACTTATGAAGACTATCAATCTCGTGCCGCTGTTGATGACCGCCTTAGTTGTGATGGGGCCGGTACCCGGCTGGGCCCAAAGCGACTCGGCGATGAACGCCGTCATCCAGCGGTTCGAACTCTTGGAACGTCGGAACGCCGATCTGCGCGATCAGTTGGAACGGCAGAACGCCGAGCTGCGGGAAGAGGTGCGTCTCATCCGGCAGGAGCTGGACCGCTTCAAGCAGCCGGGCCCCGGCGGCACTGCGTCGACTTCCGACGGCGCTCCCTCGACTGCCGCCCTCATCGAAGCGCTCGAAGAGAAGGTCGAGGTGAACGCGGGACGTCTCAGCGAGCAGGAGCAGGTGAAGGTGGAAGGATCGCAGCGTGCGCCGCTGCGCCTGACCGGCATGGCCATGTTCGACGCGTTTACCAACGGCCGCCACGGCGGCACGAACGATTATCCGGGCGTCGCCCAGGTTAACCGCGGTCCCATCGGAGCGGGAGCGTCGCTGCGGGGGAGTGTCATCGGCCTCGCATTCGATTCGCCCAACACGGTGCTAGGCGGGCAGTTCCACGGCGCGGTTCTCTTGGATCTGTTCGCAACAGGGAACTCCTCCTCGACGACCGGGCAGTTGACCCTCCAGCCGCGTCTCAGGACTGTCACGGTGGAAGGGCAGTGGGGGACGCGGTCAATCCTGGTGGGCCAGGACAAAGTCATCTTTTCGCCGCGCGAGCCCAGTTCGCTGGCAGCACACTTCTTGTCGCCGCTCGCGGCAGCGGGAAACCTCTACGGGTGGCGGCCGCAGGTCCGCTTCGAGCAGAAGGTCGGCCTCGGCACGCGCCAGGATCTTGTCGCGCAGATCGGGGTCGTGGAGACCTTCGAGGACTGGCCTCTGACGCAGCCGGAGTTTGCGTCGACCGTTCAACTGAGGCGCCCCGCCCTTGAAGGCCACTTCCAGTTTGGTCACCGGTTTGGCGACGATCGCCGCTACGAGATCGCTACCGGTTTTCACAGGAGCTCCACGTACGTCGCGCAAGCCTCGATTCCCGCAACGCTCGTCTCAGTGGACGGGTTCGTCAAGCCGTTACGCTGGGTCGAGCTGACGGGCTTTGCGTTCACTGGGAAAAACGTCGGGACAATAAGCGGCCGCAGTTTCTACGGCTTCACGATTCTGAGACCGGGCCCCGGCGAGATTCTGGCCATCCCGGTCCGCCAGTACGGTGGCTGGGCTCAGGCCACGTTCCTGGTGACGCCGCGACTGAGCTTCAACGTGCAGACCGGCCTAGAAGATCCGAATGACGACGACCTGATTGCGACCGCGATCGTCAGGAATGCCGCATACGTGGCCAACGCGAATTACCGTGTCGCGCCGAACGTCATCTTTGGATTTGAGCTTTCGCAGGTGCGTACCCGCTACAAGGCGGGGCAGCACCCGCAGAACAACCATTACGATTTGTATCTGGCGTACTTGTTCTAGCGACCCTCACACCAGTGGCCGACACATCGGTCGGCCCCGCCGCGAACCGTGTGATGAAAGCGGGCCTCCTCTTATGCCGACACGCAAAATTTCGCTGATTGGCGGTCTGCTGGGCGTGTGGCTCGCCTCGTCGAGTACCAGCGCGCTGGCGGCTGCGGTGACCGGCAGTGTCTCGCTCGTGGATGCCGACGGCCGCGCACCGAAGAAGCGCGATTACTCCGGCGTGGTGGTCTGGCTGGAGTCGGTCGGTGGCGCGCCCCGTCCCGTTCCGGCGCAGTCGAAGCAGGCCACGATGCAGCAGCGAAACAAGATGTTCGTTCCGCACGTGCTGGCCGTCGAGGTTGGGACGGCCGTCGATTTTCCCAACGACGACCCGATGGACCACAACGCTTTCTCCAATTATGACGGACAGGTCTTCGACGTCCACTTGTACGCGCCGCAGACCTCGCGCCGCGTGGTGTTTCGGCGGCCCGGGATGGTGCGCGTGTTCTGCAACATCCACGAGACAATGAGCGCGGTGATCGCCGTCTTACAGACGCCGTATTTCGCGGTCAGCGACGCCGGCGGCCGGTTCGAGATACGCGCGCCCGCGGGCGAGTACACGCTGCGGTTCTGGGATGAGCGCAGTCAGCCCGATGTGGTCGCGACGCTCACCCGGCGTGTGACGCTCGGCGAGGAGAACGTTACGCTACCGGAGACGCAGATCATGGCGAGCGACCAACCGCTCGCGCCTCATCAGAACAAGTACGGGCGGGAGTACACGCAGAGACCCGAGGACCGTGTCTTCTACCCCGGGGTCCGCCGCTAAGCTTGGCCTGCTTACCCTCCCCGGCAACCGGCTGGGACGCCTGTAAATCACGAAGGCACGAAGAGCACGAAGCCTTTTGATCGACGATCTTCGTGAGCTTCGTCTTCGTGATGCCGCGAGTGTGGTATTGTCTGGCACCATCGTCCCGAAAAGAGAAGACCGTTGACGTGAACCTCTTGTGAGCGAGCAACCTATGAGAGCCATCAGTCTCGCGCGGCTGTTGATGACCCCCTTAGTTGTGATGGGACCGGTACCCGCCTGGGCCCAAAGCGACTCGGCAATGAACGCCGTCGTCCAGCGGTTCGAACGGTTGGAACGGCAGAACGCCGATCTACGCGATCAGTTTGAGCGGCAGAACGCCGAGCTGCGCGACCAGTTGGAGCGGCAGAACGCGGAGCTGCGGGAACAGGTTGGTCTGCTGCGACAGGAGCTGGACCGCTTCAAGCAGCCGGACCCCGACGGCACTGCTTCGACTTCCGACGGCGCTCCCTCGCCTGCCGCCCGCATCGACGCGCTCGAAGAGAAGGTCGAGGTGAACGCCGGCCGTCTCAGTGAGCACGATCAGGTCAAGGTCGAAAGCTCGCAGCGCACGCCGCTGCGCTTGAAGGGGATGCTCCTGCTCAACATCTACCGGAACGGGCGTCACGTCAGTCCCACCTCCACGCCGCGGGAGTATCCGATTTCCGCCTCCACGGCCCCCGGCCCGATCACCGCCGGCGCCATGTGGCGGCAGAGCGTGATCGGTTTGGAGTTCGACACCCCGCAAGCCCTGCTCGGCGGCCAGTTTCACGGCTCGTTCTTCATGGACATGGCCGCGGGCGGCGACTCGGTGCTGAACATCTCGCCGCGCCTCAGGACCGCGTCAATCGAGGGGCGTTGGAAGACGCGCTCGATCTTCTTCGGTCAAGAGAAGCCGATCCTTTCGCCGCGCGAGCCCACGTCGCTGGCCCAGATGGCCGTGTCCCCGCTCGCGGGCGCAGGCAACCTGTGGCGATGGCGGCCGCAGGTCCGGTTCGAGCAACGACTGCCGCTCGGCGAGGGCCAGGCGCTGCGCGCCCGGATCGGCGTCTCGCAAACCGTCGAGGATTCGGGTCCGGTCCCGCAACAGTTCCTCTCGACTCTCGAACGGACGCGCCCGGCTCTCGAGGGGCACGTTCAGTTCACCCGGCAGCTCGACACCGTCCGGCGCCTCGAGTTTGCATTCGGGTTCCATCAGAGCACGACCCACGTCGCGCAAATCTCGATCCCCAGCGGCGTCGTCTCCGTGGACTGGTTCATCAATCCCCTCCGTCGCGTCGAGCTGTCGGGATTCCTGTTCAGGGGGTCGAACATTATCAAGCTGGGAGCCCTCTTCGGCGTCCCGGGGTTCGTCATCTCTACGCCTCGCCCGGGCGAGATTCGAGGCGTGTCTCTTCGCTCTCACGGTGGTTGGACGCAGGCCACGATCCTCGCGACGTCCCGGCTCAACTTCAACCTCCAGGCGGGCCTGTACGATCCCGACGATGGGGATTTGCTGCCAACGAGCGCCACGAGAAACTTGGCGCTGGTCGCAAATACGTTCTTTCGCGTCGCGCCAAACGTGGTCTGGGGCGTCGAGCTCTCGCAGACGCGCACCTGGCGCCTGGCCGGCGAGCGTCCGCGCTACGACCACGCGGACCTGTATGTGGCATATGTGTTCTGACGGCCGGTGATGGTGCGCGTGTTCTGCAACATCCATGAGACGATGAGCGCGGTCATCGCCGTCTTACCGCTCACGCCTCATCAGAACAAGGGCGGGCGGGACTTATGAAGACTATCAATCTGGTTCGGCTGTTGACCGTTGCGGTGGTCATGGCGTCGGTCCCCGTGTGGGCGCAAACCGACCCGAGGCTGGACGCTATCGTCCAGCGGCTCGAGCGGTTGGATCAGCAGAACACCGCCCTGCGCGACGAAGTGCAGGCGCTGCGGCGCGAGATCGAGCGGCTCACTCAGCCGGGCTCCGACGGGTCGTCGTCGGCAATCGCTCGGCTGGACGCCCTCGACGAGCAGGTGAATCTGCAGGCAGGCCGGCTGAACGAACAAGAGCAGGTGAAAGTCCAAAGCTCCCAGCGAGTGCCGGTTCGCCTGGCGGGGACGCTCCTTTTCAGCCTGTTTCGCAACTCGTCTCATGGGGTGCCCGCCGGGGTTGACTATCCAGTCGCTGCGCGAACCGACTCCGCGCCGGCCGCTTGGGCGGGGACGTTCCGACGGAGCGTCATCGGCGTGGAGTTTGAGACGCCCGAAGCGTTGTTCGGCGGGCACTTCCATGGGTCGCTTTCCACGGACCTGACGGAGGCCGGTGACGCGCTCACCAACATTCAGCCGCGACTGAGGACGGCAGCCGTCGAGGGGCGGTGGAACCGATTCGCGATCCTCGCCGGGCAGGACAAACCGATCTTTTCCACGCGGGACCCGACGTCCCTCGCGCAGGTGCAGTTCGCGCCGCTCAATGGCGCCGGCAATTTCTGGCTCTATCGGCCGCAAATACGCGTGGAGCAGACCGTGCCTCTCGGTCAACGCCGCGAGGTTCGCGCCCGTATCGGCGTGTCCCAGGCCCCTGAAACGGGGGGGACCGTTCCGCCGGAGTCCCGTGCGACGATCGAGCCGCGCCGCCCGGCGCTCGAAGGGCATTTCCAGTTTGCCTACCAGATCGACGATGTCCGCCGTTTCGAAATTGGGTCGGGGTTTCACAAGAGCGCGACGCACGTGTTGGGCACATCCGTCCCGGCCGATCTCGTCTCGCTGGACTGGTTCGTCAAGCCGATCTACTGGGCCGAGTTCACCGGAGCCGTCTTCACCGGCGAGAACATGTCCAAGGGCGGCTCCTCAGGCTTCGCACAGGGTCACGCCATCATCACGCTCCGTCCCGGCGTGTTCAAGCCCGTGCCGGTGGCGCGTCACGGCGGCTGGACTCAACTGACGTTCGTGCCGATCTCGCGCCTGACCGTCAACCTGCAGACCGGCGTAGACAACGCGGTGAACGACTATCTACTCCCAACGAGCCTCACGCGAAACAGGGCGCTGATCTTCAACAGCTTCTACCGCCTGGCGCCGAACGTCTTCTTGGGATTCGAGCTCGGGAATGTGCGCACCACGTTCAAGGATGGACAGCATCCCAGTTACACCCACCACGATATCCATGTGGCGTACGTGTTTTGAGGTGACAAGGTGCTTCAGACTAATACATGCCGATCTTTTCAGTCGGTCGGTTGTGCTCTGCTACTGCTGACGCTGACGCTCGTACCAGGGGTTGCGGCGGGAGAGACGATCAGGGGCACCCTCGCGCTCGTCAGCTCCGAAGCGCGCACGGCCAAGAAGCCCGACTCTGCGGGTGCGGTGGTCTGGTTAGAGCCAGTCGGGACCGTCGTCCGCTCCGCCGCATCACCGCAGAAGGTGGTCGCGATGAACCAGCGCAACAAGACGTTCATGCCGCACGTCCTGGCGATCGAAGTCGGAACGGCCGTCGATTTTCCCAACAACGATCCGATCATGCACAACGTGTTTTCTAACTTCGACGGCCAGGTGTTCGATCTCCAGCTCTTTTCGCCGCAAACCGCTCGGCGGGTCGTCTTCCGGCGGCCCGGTATCGTGCGGGTTTTCTGCAACATCCACGAGACGATGAACGCGGCGATCGCGGTGTTGGCGACGCCCTATTTCGCCCTGACCGATGGAACCGGGCGGTTTGAAATCCAGGCGCCTGCCGGCGACTATCGTCTTCAGGTCTGGCACGAGCGCGCGCAGCCGGACGTGTTGGCGAGGCTCGCGCGGCAGGTCACCGTGGGCGCGGCATCGGTGTCGTTGCCGGACACCCAGATCGCGATGAGCAACGATCCGCCGTCGCCTCACAAGGACAAGTACGGCCACGACTACGCGCAGCGTGTCGACGACCACATCTTCTATCCGGGCGCGCGCCGTTAAACGATGGAACGGCTATCCTCACCTGGCCGGCACGTGCGGAACTTACTTCAGCCCTTCCAGTAGGTAGAGATCCGAGACATTCTGCATGTAGGAGTAGTAGTACGATCGTTCGTCCGGCCCGACGTGCACTCCCCAGATGTTGACGATTCCGGTCGGATCGGGGGGGATGATTTCTCGCCAAAGCTCGCTCTGCCCGGTCGTCAGATTGATCAGGTACACTTTGGGCGTCGACTCGGTCTTGCGGAACACGAACAACGCGCGTTCATCGACGCTCCAGCGGATCGGCACATCGCCGGGCTCGAGCCCGGGAATGAGCCGGGGGTTCCCTCCTGCCAGCGGGTACAGCGACGCCTTCCCGTCTGGCCCCATCACGGCGGCCCACTCGCCGTCAGGTGAAATCGCTTTTTGCCCGAGCATGAGCGTGGTGCCCTCCGGCGTGATCGGACGCGGGCGGCCTCCGTCGAGCTGTTGGACGTAGCACCTCGCGCCGTGGCCGGCCTCGGTGCCGTTGAAGAGGATGCTCTTTCCGTCGGGAACCCAGTCGGCCCACGTGTAATCGCTCATGTTTTCGTTTTTGAGAACGATTGGCTCTCCTGCTCCGGTCGGCCAGAGGACGAGCTCCGGCGGCGACGTTCGGCGCAACGACAAGGCGCGGGTTCCGTCCGGCGACAGCGCGAATCCCTGTCCGTCACCGAGCCGCACGGCCGGCGAATCGTCGAGCCTCCGGAAGTAAACAGACCCACGACCGACGCCGCCGCCTTCGCCAAACTCGGTGATCAGAAGCGCCCTCCCGTCGTAGGAGATGTCGTCGACCTCGGACGCGTCGAGCCACGACAGATCCTGCTCCTTCGTTGCACCCGGCGGAAGTCCGATGATCCCGCTTCGCCAGTACGCGCGGCCCACCAGGGCACGGCCGTCGCGCGACACATCAAAGAGCTGCAGCGGCAGCGCCATGCGCGCGAGCACGCGATGTCGGCCGGAACGGCTGACCGCGTGGAGGCTGTCGTCGCCTCCTTGACGCGTGTCGAACCAGATCTCGTTGCCGGCAGCCGACCACGCCAGGTCGATGAAATCGCCGGCCCATCCACTGGAAAGCGTCGTCCTCTTCCCGTTCGCGTCGAGGATGCCGATCGACCAGTTGCTCCCGAGTCCCGGCTGACGTTCCGCAAAGCCGATCAGGTCGCCGTTGCGGGAGATGCGAAGCGCCCCGATCAAACGCGGTGTCTCGTACAAGATTTTTCCAACAGGAAATTCCAGACGGCTTCGCGTTCCAGACGCGCGCACGACCGCCAGACTTGCGCCGTCGGGGCCCCAGTCGGCCAGTTGGACGCCTTTCAGCGATTCACGCGGTGCGCCTCCACCGAGCGGGGCTCGGGCGAGCGTTCCGAGCTTCCACCCCCACTCCAAGACGGAACCTGGCTTCAACAGCAGGGCCATCTCGCCGGAGGACGAGACGGCGAGGACGTCGGCACCAGGGATTCCGAGGGAACGAGACTCTGGGCTGTCGGGCCGCGTCGAAAACAGTTCGACGGCTTTCCCGCCCCACGCCGCGCTGTAAGTGATCGTGCGCCCCTCGGGCGCGAATCTCGCCGACCAAATGGTGCCTCGCGCAAAGGTCAGCCGCTGAAAGGAGAGCGTCCACAGCGAGCCGACGTTCCTGCCCGCCACGAACACACCGGCGAGCGCGGTCAGAACCGCGACACCCGCCGCAAGACCGATCCAGGTCCGCCGAGAGCCCGACCACACGCGAGATGACGGTCGCTCGCGCAATCCGGCCGCCACTGCCACCGTCGGACTCGCGATCGAGAACGCCTCGAGCGCGAATGCGAGATCGCGTGCTGTCTGCCAGCGCGCATCCGGGGTTTTTTCCAGGCACCGGCGGACGACGCGGTCGAGGCCGGGCGGAATCGGACGGCCGGTCTGCGACAGCTCCGCCGGTTCGTCCTTGAGCACCGCGTTCAGGGTCTCAACCGCCGAATCCCCGCGGAAAAGACGCTGGCCTGAAATCATCTCGAAGAGGATCGCCCCGAGGTTGAACACGTCCGACCGGTGGTCGATCGCCTGTCCCCGCACCTGTTCGGGGGACATATAGCCGATCGACCCCATGACGACGCCGGGCTCGGTGTAGACCGCACCGGTGGGCGCCATGGTGGCACTGGAGCCTCCGGGATCCGCGTCGGCCAGCTTCGCCAGCCCGAAGTCGAGAATCTTGACGCGCTCGTCTCGAGTGATGAACAGGTTTTCGGGCTTCAGGTCGCGGTGGGTGATGCGTCTGTCGTGCGCGGCGCCCAGGCCCCGTGCGATCTGCACGGCGAAATCGATCGCCCTCGGAACGGCCAGCGGCCCACCCGTGAGCCGTTCGCGCAACGTCTCGCCTTCGAGCAGCTCCGAAACGATGTAGGGGGAGCCGTCGTGGGTCCCGATGTCGTAGATGGCGAGGATGTTCGGGTGGTTGAGCGCGGCGACGGCCCGTGCCTCCGCCTCGAACCGACGCAAGCGGTCGGGATCGGTCGCGAAGTTTGACAGCAGGACTTTGACCGCCACGTCCCGCGCGAGGCGTGTGTCGCGACCGCGGTAGACTTCCCCCATCCCGCCGGCGCCGAGCGGGGCGAGAATCTCATAAGGACCAAGACGGGTGCCTGGCGCCAGCATCAGCGCTGACACGATACGGAAAGCCGCG
>JAHFUJ010000324.1 GCA_023265105.1 Acidobacteriota bacterium | reverse complement strand
CTCAGGAGGGACCATTGCGTAATCTTGTGGGAATGATGACCACATTGGCGGTGCTTGCCGGTGTGACCGCGAGTTCGCAAGAACCGAAAGGCGGCCAGGCCGAGCTGCAGTGGCTTGGCCAGACGTCGATGAAGGTCACCACCCCTGGCGGCAAGGTGATCGTGATCGACCCGTGGCTGACCACCAACCCCAAGACGCCGCCCGAGTACAAGAACCTCGACGCGTTGGGCAAGGTCGATCTGATCCTCGTCTCGCACGGCCATCTGGATCATTCGACAGACGCACCGGCGCTGGCGAAGAAGAACAACGTGCCGGTGTACGGTCCTGCGGGGCTCAACCAGGTGTGGATCACGCTCGGCGTCCTCCCGCCCGCGCTTTCCGTACGCTTCGGCAAGGGAGGGACGGTGACGCCGCTCGGTCCGAGCATCAAGATCACGGCGACGCACGCCGAGCATTCCTCTGAAATCGTTTGGAAAAATCCTGAAACCGGCAAGGATGAAAGCCACATCGGCGGCGAGCCGGTGGGCTTCATCATCGAGCTCGAGAACGGCTTCAAGATCTATCACATGGGCGACACGGGGCTCTTCGGCGACATGAAGTTCATCGGCGAGTACTACAAGCCGGATCTGGTCATCATCCCGATCGGCGGGCATTTTGTTCTGAGCCCCAAGGACGCCGCGTTTGCCACGCGCGAATGGATCAAGCCGAAGTACGCGCTTCCGGTGCACTACGGGACCAGCCCAGAGCTGAAGGGGACGCCGGAGGAATACATACAAGCGCTCGGCAGCAGCTCGACCAAAGTGTTTCCGATCAAGCCCGGCGAGAAGGTCAAGTTCTAGCGTCCCCGATTGCGGTTTTCTCGAAGGGCGGAAGTCGGGCGAAGCGGTTCGTCGCGCCGACTCCGGGGCGATCAAAGCGGCGGAAGGCCTGGCGCTGGACAGTGCAAGGGCCCTCGTTAGCGGGCCCTCCCGAGTCAACCCTTTAGAAATCCCACTGCGTGCTGACTTTCACGAAGTGGCCCATCATCACGAGCTGCGGCAGCCGGAACGTTCCGTACGCTTGGCTCTCGCCTTGCACCGCGCTCGAGTTCAATGCGTTATAGATGTCGAGATTCAGCGAGGCGCGGCGCTGGCCGAACCTGAAGATCTTGCCGACGCGCAGATCGACTTGGTTGACCCGATCGCCGTACATCGTTCCCGGCGGCACGAGATTCACAGTCACGTTGGCAGCGCCTCCCGCGAGCGGTCGCCCAAGTGAGGGCGTCACCACGGAGTTGGGCGCATTGTAGTTGGCGATGACGGCCGGGCCAGGAACGCTCTGGAACGACCCGCCCACCTGAATGTCCACCTTTGGAAAGACGTACGAGCTGAGAGCTTTCACCTGTGTAAGAAACAGCGTGTCGACATGGCAATAGCTCAAGGGCGTGGCCGTCGTGGCGGTGTAGAGGAGGTCAGGATTCGGCGTCACAATCGCACAGTTGTCCGTGCTCGTGCGTCCGGTGCTGACGCCGCCCTGCAGCGTGAGTCCCCGTGCAAGCCGCGCATTAAAGCTCACGTCGACCCCGTTCCAGTGCTCGATCTGCTTGCCGTAGTTGGACGCCTCGGTCACGAAGTTGTTGGCCGGCACGCTGAACTTGGCGGGGGTCACATTGTAAAGCCCGCAGATCTGATTCCCGCCGCCGCCGGGCAGCCGACCGTCCACTGGTGCCGGGATGCAGTACGAATCGAGGTCGGGCGCCGAGAGTGACAGGTTATCGGTGACGGCGAAGTTGCCATACCACCGGCGGAAGAATCCGGCCTCTACCGACACCTGCCGAACAATCTGCTGCTGCACGCTGGTGGCGAACTCCCAGTCGTACTGGCGCTTTCCCCAGCCGATGATGGCGTTGGGGTCGTAGTGTGTGCTGACCACGGGGTTCCCGAAGTTCGGATCGGCCAGAGCGCCGCACTCTCCGTTCGCCAATGTGCTCGTGAGATCGCATTCCGGCGTGAAACTGCCGTTGGCGTCTCTCCAGCTCCGTGTCGTGCTGAGGACAACCCTGCCGGTCGCGTTCGCGCCGTACGTGAAGGCAGGCCCGTCCGCACCGAGCAGGTACTTGTTCAGGCTGACTTTGAACGCCGTCTTGCCCGTCCCAAACACATCGTACGCGGCGCCCATTCTCGGGGTGGCATCCTTCCAGTTGGTATTCGTTTCGTCGGGCAAGGTGAAGTTGCGGGTGGGCGCGAGGTACGGGACGGACCCGAAGGTATATTCGGGAAACCTGCTCTTGAAGGCGTCGAAACGCACGCCGCCGTTCAGCGTGAGACGTCCGACGGTCCATTTGTCCTGGGCGTACAGGCCGAGATCGTGGTCCAGGTTCCAGAGGTCGTGGAATGGAGTCGCAAACTCGGTGATCAGATTGGGGATGCCGGTGTTGAGCCGGTAATTCACATTGCGGTTGCCGTTGAGGAAATTATAGGTATCGCTGTCGCCGCTCCCGGTGTTGAATCCAATCTTGAACGCATGGGCACCGGTGATATACGAGAGGGCAACCCGATAGCGCAGATCGTGCTGCCGGCGGTCCCAAAACGTATTCCCGCGCAACTTGTACGTAATACCCGTCGACTGCTCGCTGACCTGAATCACATCGGGGTTCGTCCCAGGCAACGGAGTATTCAGCCACCGAAAGGTTTGTTGCAGCACGCCTGCCTCGAGCAGGAGCCGATTGGTGAGCGTCGACGTCCAGCTGGCCGTCACGACGTGGTGCGGCGACCCCCATATCGCGCTGATTCCCGGCGACGTGGTTGCCCGGATCGCGCCCGGGCACGTGCACATGTGATCCTGCTGGTAGGTGAACCCGAACTTGTTTCTCGTCGTGGCCTGCCAGGTCAGGTTGACGTCTCCTTCGTTCCATAACGCGTCGTTCGAAACTCGATGGCTCGGATCGAGGTTCAGCGAGAACGCTTTCGGGTCGTTGTAAGTGGTATCGAAGTACATCCCGGCCACGTAGTTGTCGGTGACCTGCAGCTTGTACGCGGTGAAGAACCACAACGTGTCCTTCGCGATCGGGCCGCCGAACGCCGGGTTGAACTCCCCGACCTTTTTGACGGTGTTGACGTTCGTCAAGCCGCGAGCCTTTAGATCGCTGGTGAAGTTGCTGCCTTGCATCGACTCGTTCGCAAAGCTGCCGAACGAGGACCACCTGAACGTGTTGCCGCCTTCTTTGGGAATGAGATTCATGCGCACACCGCCCTCGGTGGCCTCTGCCGAGACGCCGGAGACGTCGATCGTGACTTCCTGGGTACTGCCCATATTGGCCACGTAGGGCGTATTGTTGAGTGAGGACGACAGATTCACCGAGAGACCGTTGAGCGTCGTCCGCGTGTCGAGTCCTCGCCCACCGTGCGCAGCCAGTTGCTGGACCATGTTGCCGCTGCTCCCACCGACGTCCTGTCCGCCTACGCCGGTAAAGCTGAGACTCGCGGCGATGGTGACCCCTGGGACAAGGACGCCCAGGTTCTGGGCGATCCGGCCGGTAGGCACGGCGTCGATGATGTCATGGGCAATTGCCCGCTGCCGCGTGGTGTTCTGAATGTCCACAATGGGCGTTTCGCCAGTGACGGTCACGGTCTCTTCCAAAGCGCCGACACGCATCTCTGCGTTCACCGTCGCGGTGAACGATCCGGTCAGCTCGATCCCTTCTCGTTTGACGACGCTGAACCCGGCGAGTGTGAACGTGACCGTGTACATACCGGGGCGTAGGTCCACGATTCTGTACTGACCGGTCCCGTCGGTCACGACCGATCGCGTCTTCTCAATCAGAGCCGGGCTCGAAGCTTCGATGGTCACGCCCGGCAACACCGCGCCCGACGTGTCCTTGACCGCGCCCGCAATCGACCCTTGAGCGTACAGAGCCGACGGAATGATAGCCATCCACGCGAACGCCATGATGATTCCCGACAAGCGACGCATAAGCCCTCCATGCACGTAATGTCCGCCTTTACGCGGACCGTGGAACAAATCTCGGCCTCACACCGCGACCTGCTCGAGCCGGCCGAGCGCCCTGCTCGACATGGCCGCCGCGCGAAGTCCAAACGCCAGGGCCGCCGCGACAAGCGCCAGCACGGCGCTTCCGTAGAGACACGCCGACCAGGTACCGAAGCGCTCGAACAGCAGCGCGGCCAGGCCTCCGCCGATGATCGCGGCCACGCCTTTGGCCGAGTACAGGACGCCGTAGTTTGACGTGGCGTACCGCGTGCCGTAGTAGTCGCCGAGGATCGACGGAAACAGCGAAAACACTTCGCCCCACGTAAAGAACGTGAGGACGAGGCTCACCGTAAACAGTGTGCCCGACAACCGGCCGACCGCCAGGACGAGAAGCAGACACGCGGCTTGGAGGATGAAGGCGACGCCCATCGCCAGTTCACGCCCGGTCCGGTCCGAGACCCACCCCCAAAAGATCCGGCTCGTGCCGTTGGCGAGGGCATTGAGCGACGTGGCAAGCGCGAGCGCCGCCGCGGGAATCCCCCACGACTGCGCCATCGGACCGGCGTTCAATGTCACTAACAGTCCGCCGGTCGCCATCATGACGAACGCCAGGTACAAGACGTAGAACTGCGGCGTGCGGAGCATCTCGCCGGTCGTGAAGTGGTGCCGGCCGAGCTGCGCCGGACCGGTCGCCCCCGCCGCGCCCACGGCCGCCACCGGCTCCCGGGGCGGATGACGCAGGAACTGGGCCACGATCAGGAGCACGAGGCCCTGGAAGATGCCGGTCGACAAGAAGGTGGCCTGATAGCCGCGCGATTGAATCATCGACGCGATGAACGGAATGAACAACGCCGTGCCGCCGCCGAACCCGGCGGCCATGATGCCGGACGCCAGTCCGCGTCGCTCCTTGAACCACTTCAGCGCCGATCCGATCGAGCCGCCGTACACGAGCGCCGCGCCGATGCCGGCCAGTACGTACAAGGCGTACAACATCGGCAGCGAGGACGCGTACCCGAGGCCGCCCCACCCAATTCCGCACAACACGCCCGCGATGCTGATGAAGATGCGCGGGCCCATGCGGTCGATCAGCCAGCCCTGCGCCGGCTGCGCCCATGTCTGAAACAGGATGAAGAGCGTCGCCGCCCACTGAATGTCGGACAGCTTCCAGCCGGTCCCCTGCTGCAGTGGTTTGACGAAGAGCGTCCAGGCGTACTGGAGGTTCGCGATCATGATCATCGCGACCACCGAGGCGCCGAGCTGAAACCAGCGATTATTCAGCCTCAT
>JAHFUJ010000323.1:1235-5266 GCA_023265105.1 Acidobacteriota bacterium | reverse complement strand
ACGATGAACATCTGCCCGTCGGCTTCCGCGACCTCGTGCACAGTGCAGATGCTCGGATGGTTGAGCGCCGAGGCGGCGCGGCCCTCCCGGAGGAGATCGTCACGTACGGTCGGATCGGGGAGCGATGGATCGCTCAGGAGCTTCAGCGCGACGGGACGATTGAGACGCGTGTCGCGAGCGAGATAGACGACTCCCATCCCGCCCGCACCGAGCCGGGCTTCAATCCGATAGTGGCCGAGGGTTTGACCGACCATGGGACGCTCACCGTGCCGAAGTCAACAAAATGTGCTCACCGCCGCGTGGCGCGCCGGCCGATCGAGTCGCCGTGCTCGAGCGCGTTGAGAATGTCGGCACGGTGGTGGACATGCCACGGGATAGCATAATGGAGCCGGCATCAAACAGGGAGTTCGATCTACCGAGACAGGGAGGATACCGTGTACAAGACGAAACCCCATCAGGACTGCCACATGCCGGGGGAGGAGACGCCGCTCAACGCGTTGGTCCTGAACGCGTCGCTCAAGCACCAGCCGGATATCTCGAACACCGAAGAGCTGGCCGCGCTCGTCCTCGAGCACATGAAACCGCGGAACGTCCACGGCGAAATCATCCGGCTGGCCGACAAGAGGATTCCCGTCGGTCTCGGCTTCCGTGAAAGCGACGACGATGAGTGGCCCGGCATTGTGGCGAAGATCAAGGCCGCCCACATCGTCCTCTTCGCGACGCCGGTGTGGTGGGGCGGCCGGTCCAGTCTCATCCAACGCGTCATCGAACGGCTGGACGCGCTGGATGAAGAGTACATCGCGGAGGGCCGAAGCGCGCTCTACAACAAGGTGGCCGGCATCGTCATCACCGGAAGCGAGGATGGGGCGTTGAGCACGATGGGCACGATCATGATGGTGCTGACGTGGATGGGCTTTACGCTGCCGCCGGAGTGCGGCGCCTACTGGGTGGGCGAGGTCGGTCAGCCGGTCAGCGAGGATCGGCAGAAGCGCCTGAAGAACGACGCGACCAAGCACATGGCCGCCAACCTCGCGCGCAATCTGGTCTTCTACGCGCGGCTCCTCAGACAACATCCTCTAGAGCCAAAGAAGGCGTGACGTGGGGTAGGGCGCGGTTGAGTGCCAGGGATGCGGGCCGCTGCGGCCGGTCCCGTGGCTGAGAATCGTAAGCGGCCGTGTCGTACCATCGCCCTCACTGGACCGGTTGCGACACCAGCCCAGAAAGCGCGAGCACTCGGTCGGACCAACACACGGCCTGGTGAGCCATCAGGGCCCGCTCGGCCGCGTGGGCCGAAGCGTGCTCCCACGCGTGAAGCCAAAGCGTCAGAGCCAGTTGCAGATCCATCAGCTCAGCCGCCACCTCGACCTCCAATTCGACCCGCAGTCCACTCAATGAAGCGTCGCGCCTCTTCGAGCAAAAGCTGAACCACGCGACCGTTGTTCGGGTTCGCGGATGTCGAGCCGATCCGCGCAAGATCCGCAGCAAGCCCGCCAAGCCGGACCGGAATCGGATCACGAAGATACCGAGTCTTGACCGATGCAAAATCTTTCATGTCTGACCTTCCAGTAGCTCCTGGTTCCAGGGATGCGGGCCGCTGCGGCCGGCCCGCGCCTCAACAAGTCGAGCTGGCGACTGCCCCTGCGATCAATCCGTCACACCGTGAGCTGCCGGTAAGCCTGTTCGACCGCCTGCGCTTTCGCCTTGTAGTGCTCCTGGATGTCGACGCCCAGGTGCGAAACCTGGTCCGTGTCGTACTTTGCCTTGGCCTCCTGATAGGCGACGCGGATCTCCTCCTCGCTGGCGCCACGCGGCACGCCGAGGATGGCGTGGGGATCGAACACCGGTTGAGCACTGGCGGCGGTCTGGCGTGGTTGACGCGCTTCCTCCTTCGGCTGACGCAATTCCCCATCGTGACGAGCTTTCTCATCCTCTTCCCGGACACGCGTTTGCTCTTGCCGCGGGCGCGCTTCTTCTTCCTGAAGCGCTCGTTCTTGGCGCTGCTCCTCCTCGTGCTCGGTTTGCCCACGCTGTTTCTCTTCTTGTGCCCGCTGCTGATCCGCGCGCTCGGTGGCGAGACGCCTGAAAGCGTCTGCGGCTTCATGCCGGCATTTCTGGCAAAGGCCGCCCGAATACGGCACCTCCGTGCCGCACACTCGGCACGTGCGTGAGGGCCGCCGAATCTTCATGGCCACGAGCGCGCCTCCGGCAGCGACTAACAACGTCGCGAGCGCGGTGCCGATCCACCAACTGGACGACGACGGAGGGGTCGAGCGCGTTGGCGGCGGGGCCGAGCTGGTGGTTGACGGAGCGCTCATCGGCGCAGAAGGAGGCGTGGTCGCGCTTGCCGAAGAATCCGGATTTGTGCGGTGATGGCGACTGCGCAGGGAGGCGAGCCGATCGCCAAGGCATCCCAGATAGGCGTCCGGTCCCTGCGTCTCGCGGATCCGCGTGCAGCGTGCGTCGATCGCCGTTCGCTCAGAGCCTGACAGCCGACTCAGATTGCGGCCGAAGTCGGCACGCAACGAAAGAAGCTGGGCGCTCAGACATTCACGGTACTCGTCGGTTTCTGGTGCGGCCGCCGCTCGCGTCGTGCTGCACTGATGTTCGATCAAGGCCTGCTCGATCATGGTGGTCACACCCGAATCGGGACCGACCTGAAGCCCGGTGCCGAGCGTGAGCACGGTGAACGGGGCCGCCAGGGTCCAAACGAGCGGACGTCGGGCCGACACCATAAAGGCTGCAATAGGAATCCAACGGCCGTGCCAGCGGTAGTGCACGAAACCGCGTTTGCTGGCACATTCGAGTGACAGTTGTTGTCAACACGGATGGACAATCTAGGACACTTGGAGTCTTGTCGGATCCAGGCTCAGTCAAGCTGGAGCGCGGCGAACCCTGAGCGCCACAATGTCGCTTCGGCGTGTCGGCGCTGAATCAGTCCCGGCAGCTTGGCCGGATCCCATAGTCGAGCCATCGCGTCGAATTGATTCGCAATGTCCTCTTGGCGGCCGGATGCGAGCAAGTCGCGAATCGCCCGCATTTCGACACGATCCTGGCGTTGCGGGTCCTTGTCGTTCAGGCGGGCGCCGCGGTTGTACACGAGGCTGACGAGCGCCGTTCGGCGGGCGGGACCGAGGTCGTCCACTTGCGCATAAATCGCACGGGTCTGTTCCAGATACTGCGCCAGGTGGCGCTTCGCGAACACGGTCATGGCCGCGGAAAGAGGCACGAGGACGTCGTGGACCTGGGTCAGACGGTCGGCGGAGCCTACTTTCCCCAGCGCGGGCGCGAGGCGATCCAGCAGTTCTGGCGCCAACACGCCAGCCCAATCCTGGCCGAGCTGCTCACGAGTGACGAACTGGCAGTCGTACCCGATCCCGATGGTGATCCCGCTTGTCGCGCTCGGCCAGCATGGCACCTGATACTTCCTCCGGTATTCCGATGCACTTCCGACTTCCGCACGGGCAATGAACGTCACGCCGGCGGCGGTGAGCGGGGGAAAAGGATCTGGAGTTGCCGCAACCGCCGCTTGGAGTTCATCGTCCGCCTCAGGGGGCCCGGGCCGGCCCAACGTGATGCGTGCCTCGACGATCGCGTCGCCGGTGCCGGCACCCAGATGTCCGTCAACGAGCAACATCGCCCCGAGCCTGTTCAGCCCTCGTTGCAGCGCCTTCACGGCGTCTCCGACATCGCCCACACGCAACACCATCATCGACCTCGCTGCCGGGCGGTCCTCGCCCGCTCGTCCCAACTCGTCTTCGGCAATGCCGTGTCGCAACCTTACGGGAGAAACAGCGTCAGAGGCAAGGCAAGCAACGTTCCGTTGGTAGCGGTACGGGGATTCGAACCCCGGTCCCGTGGCTGAGAACCACGTGTCCTGACCCCTAGACGATACCGCCACTCGCCGACGAGAAACCAATATTTTACCACTGAGTTTCAAAACCCGTGGCGGCCGGCTTTCCGCGTCGCCTGGCTTCGGCGTGGTTCGCCGGAGCGCAACGCGCGAAGGCGGCAGCCAACCTTGGTCCGCCTGA
>JAHFUJ010000323.1:0-1135 GCA_023265105.1 Acidobacteriota bacterium | reverse complement strand
CGGACACCACGTCGGGTTCCGAAACCGGCTGTAGAGTATGATTAAGGGTCCGCAAGGGACCGTTGGGACGGCTTGTTCGCGGTCATTATTTTCGTCGGAGGAGAGGTCAATGCGTCTACGAAACGTTTGGGTCAGCGCACTCGGTCTGTCGCTCGCGGCGTCGGTTGTCGCGTGTGGTGGCGGCAACAAGGAAACCTCCTTCACGTCGGCCGAGCCGCCCCCGGGAGCGACAAAGGTCGATGCGGCGACGGCGGGCGACGTCAAAGGGATGGTCATGCTCGACGGCATGGCGCCGAAGAACGAGGGGATCAAGATGAACGCGGACCCGGTCTGCGTGAAAGAGAACACGACGCCGCAATTCCAGGAAACCTACGAGGTCGGCAGCGATGGGAAATCGCTCGCCAACGTGTTCGTGTACGTCAAGGACGGTCTCGGCAACTACGTCTACGACCCGCCGACCGACATGCCGAGGATCGACCAGAAGAACTGCCGCTATCACCCGCACGTCTTCGGGATGCGCGTCGGCCAGACGCTCGAGATCCTCAACAGCGATCCGACGCTGCACAACATCCACGCGCTGCCGAAGGCGAACTCGGAGTTCAACAACGGCCAGCCGATCCAGGGAATGAAGATGAACCACACGTTCACCGCGAAGGAAGTGATGGTCCCCTTCAAGTGCGACGTGCACGGCTGGATGAACGCGTACGTCGGCGTGCTCGATCATCCGTATTTCGCGACGACCGACAAGGACGGCAAGTTCGAGCTGAAGGGGCTGCCGCCGGGCACCTACACGATCGAAGCCTGGCATGAAAAGCTCGGCGCCTCGACGCAGAGTGTGACGCTCGGCGCGAAGGACGCCAAGGAAATCATGTTCACCTTCAAGGCGCCCGGGGCGGCGGCCACTGATTAACTGAGACGGCAGAATGGGCAGGAAGGACCGTCCTGCCCCTGAAAGATGCTCCACCGCTTCGCCAGGGTCGTCGCCGGCTGCACGGTGCTGCTCGTGTTGGCCGGCAGCCTCGTCACCAGCACGGATTCGGGCCTCTCCGTGCCCGACTGGCCGACGTCGTACGGCTGGTCGATGTTCACGTTCCCGCCGTCGAAGTGGGTCGGCGGCATCCTCTACGAGCACGGT
>JAHFUJ010000322.1 GCA_023265105.1 Acidobacteriota bacterium | reverse complement strand
TGTGGCCGACCAGTATGGTTTTCCGAAAAGGCCATCGGATCAGGCTGGAAATCGCGGGCAGCAATTTCCCACGGTTCGATCGCAACCCGCACACCGGCGAACCGACGGTCACGGCGGCGGTCACGGCAGTCGCCACTCAAGGTGTCTACCACGGCGGTCGAACACCGTCACGGATTGTGCTGCCGGTCGTACCGCCTGCTCGTTAACAGACGATTCTTGTCGATCGACAGCGCTTTGGACCTGTGAAGAAAACGCTAACCGCCGAGACCGCCGAGACCGCGAAGAAGAAAATTCTAAGGATTCTCGGCGAACTCTGCGTGCTCTGCGGTAAAACACCGCATTTTTTCACACGCTCCTTTAGGCGGACCCCCGCGGTCCGGCTAAAGCCGGACACCACGTCAGAGCGATTTCTTCACTGGCTGCTCAGAATGGTCGTGGCGTCCGCCTTCAGGCGGACCTCCCACGGTCCGGCTAAAGCCGGACACTACGTACCATGCCGCAAGGGTCTTGATCGGAGGCGGCAAGTTGAGGCAGGCTGAGATACCCCCCAAGAAATGGCAGCGGTCAGAATGGAGACACCAGTGACCGGCAGTCTGAACCGGGTTGTCCCCTGGTTGCCGTATCCGGTGGTGATGACCCTGGCGTTTGTGCTGTTCGCGGTATTCCAGTGGTACGGGGCTTCCTTGATCTTCAGCACGTATGTCCCCGTGCTGATTACGGCGGCGTTGGTGACCTGGCTCGAATCGAGGCTCCCGCACCGCACTGAATGGCGGCCGGTCACCGGCGAAGTCGAAACCGATCTGACATTCATGGTCGTGGTGCAGCTGGCATTCCCGCCGCTGATGGGGTTTCTCTTTACGTACGCGCTTATCGAGCCGGCGCGCGCGCTCGACCTCCCAATCGGTCGAATCTGGCCGCATGGCTGGCCGATCTGGATTCAGGCGGTGCTGATGGTCTTCGCGGTGGATTTCCTCCGCTACTGGCTGCACCGTGCGGCGCACGAGAACGACACGCTGTGGCGACTTCACTCGGTCCATCACTCCGTGGAGCAGCTCTACTGGCTGAACACCGCGCGCTTTCATCCGCTCGAGAAGGCGCTCCAGATGTCGCTCGACAGCCTGCCGTTCCTGCTCATGCAGGTCGACGCGAGAGTGCTCGCGTTGTACTACATGGCCTACGCGACGAACGGATTCTTCCAGCACTGCAATGTCAAGCTTCGCTACGGCCCGTTGAACTACATTGTCGGCAGCGCGGAGACTCACCGCTGGCATCATTCGAGGCTGGCGCGGGAAGCGAACGCCAACTACGGCAACACGGTCATCGTGTGGGATCTGCTGTTCGGCACGTGGTACTTGCCGAAGGAACGGGAAGTCGACCGCCTCGGCCTGCAAGACCCCGCGTATCCAAAATCGTTCTTGAGCCTCATGGGCGCGCCGTTCAACCATTAGAGCCATCATGCGGGGCATGTTGTTGCGGGCCTCGATGTTGGTGTACGAGGGCCTCTACTGGCGTCCTCTGAAACGCAGGGCGCTCAGGCCCGAAACAGCACAACGCGAGGTGCTGAGCAAGCTGGTGTCCGCCAATCGCGACACGCGCTTTGGCCTCGAGCACGGGTTCTCCGACATCCGGGATCCGACGCAATTTCGTGAGCGCGTGCCCGTTCAGGATTATGAGAAGCTGCGCCCCTACATCGACGAGCAGCGGCGCACGGGCAAGCCGGCACTCACGGCGGAGTCGCCGCTCTTCTACGCACAAACCAGCGGCAGCACCGGCACGCCGAAGTACATCCCGATTACGCCCGCCATGCTCGCGCTGCACAAACGCGAGCAGGCATTGTTTTCCTACCTGCAGTTCCGCGCGTGCCCGCGCGCGTTCGAGGGCAAGGCCTGGGGGATCATGGGCGCGTCGGTCGAGGGTCGTCTCGATACGGGGCACGTGGTGGGCTCTGTCTCCGGACACCTGTATCGCTCCTTGCCTCGCGCGATCCAATCGAGGTTCGTCATTCCACCGGACGTCTCGAGCATTGCCGAGTACGACCTCAAATACCTCGTCATCCTGCGCCTTGCATTGAACGAACCCGCGATCACCTACATCGGCTCGCCAAACCCGAGCACCTTCCTGCGCCTGCTCGACCTCCTGAACGACCGCCGCGACGTCCTGCTGCGCAGTCTTGAAACCGGCAGGTTCGAGGCGTTGGACTCGCTCGACCCGTCATTGCGGGACTCTATTTCGCGACGTCTGAAGCCCTTGCCGGCGATTGCGGCCGGACTGCGCGGCCAGGCCGAGCTGACGTTCGCGAATGTCTGGCCCGGCATCCGGCTCCTCACCACATGGACGGGCGGCAGTTGCGGCATTGCGCTCGGGCGCTTGCGCGCGAAACTGCCCGCCTCGGCAGCGGTGATGGAGTTGGGCTATCAATCGACGGAGTGCCGCGGCAGCATGGCCCTGAGCCTCGAGGCCGCCGGCGGTCTACCGCCACTCGATCATCATTTCTTTGAGTTCGTCGAACAAGCACAGTGGGACGATGGCCGCCCCTATTTTCTGACGCTCGATCAGCTGGAGGTCGGCAAGCGCTACTACGTGCTCATCACGACGGCGTCGGGGTTGTACCGCTACTTCATGAACGATCTGATCGACGTGACGGGCTTCTTCCACAACACGCCGTTGCTGCGGTTCGTCCAAAAGGGAAAGGGCGTGACGAGCCTCACTGGCGAGAAGCTGTACGAGGCGCAGGCCATCGAGAGCGTGTGCGGTGTGGAGTCGCGCTATGGCTTGACGTCGAGCTTCTTTCTCATGGTCGCGGACGAACAGGCGTCGAGATATCATCTGTTCGTGGAACCGGCCGACGGATCTCCCCCGGATACGCAGGCCATCGCGGAGGCCGTCGACCGCCGGCTCGGCGAGCTCAACATCGAGTATCACGGAAAACGCACGAGCGGCCGGCTCGGACCTCTCGACGTACTCTGGCTCAAACGAGGCACCGGCGAAGCCTACAAGACGGCGTGCGTCCGCGCCGGTCAGCGCGAAGGCCAGTACAAGCCGGCCGTGCTTCAATATCGCAGAGATTTGCGATTCTCGTTCGACGACTACGTGATTCACTAGCACTAGCCAACATGCCAGGCCGTCGGATTCGCAGCCTCGAGGTGAGGCGACTCCACATTCCATTCACGGTGGCGTTTCGCCACGCGTCGGCCGAGCGCTCGGAGACCTCGAGTCTCTGGGCGCAGGCCGTGTCGCGCGGTGGCGCCACGGGATGTGGCGAGTCGTGTCCGAGGAGCTACGTCACCGGCGAGACGCTCGATACCGCGTCTGCGTTCTTCTCGCGGCATGAAACGGCGCTTTGCAACGGGATCGTCGACTTGGCCTCGCTAGGTTCGTGGACGGCGTCCCACGCCACGGAGCTCGACGCGAATCCCGCGGCGTGGTGCGCCATCGAGCTGGCCATCCTCGACATGTTGGCGAAGGACGAGGGGCAGACGGTCGAAGCGTTCTTGTCGCTGCCCGAACTTCAAGGACGATTCTTCTATACGGCGGTCCTTGGTGACGCCTCGTCGCGCGTATTTGAGGCCACGGCGAATCAATATCGTTCGCTTGGCTTCACTGACTTCAAACTGAAGTTGTCAGGCGATGCGGACCGCGATCTCGCCAAGCTCGCGATCGTCCGCCGTTGGAAGACCGAATCGATCAGGGTGCGCGTGGACGCCAACAATCTTTGGGGCGCCGCCGATCAAGCCATCTCGTTTCTTCGCGCGCTCGATTACCCGTTCTTCGCCATCGAGGAGCCGATCGGCCCGAACCAGTACAACGAACTAGTCACAATAGCCGACGCGCTCGATTGCAAAATCATTCTGGATGAGAGCTTCCTGCGCATCGGCCAGCTCGCGATGCTGCGGAACACACCAGCGTGCTGGCTCATCAACCTGCGGGTCTCGAAAATGGGCGGGCTCTTGCGCTCGTTGGCGGTCGTCGAGGCGGCGCGGCAGTCAGGGGTCGGCCTCATCGTCGGCGCGCAGGTGGGCGAAACCAGCCTCCTGACCCGCGCGGCGCTCACCGTCGCGCGCGCGGCCGGCGACGGGCTCGTCGCGCAGGAAGGAGCGTTCGGAACCAGGCTGCTCGCGCACGATGTCTGCGATCCGCCGCTGATGTTCGGCGACGGCGGGGTGCTGGATGCGGCGACGATGCCTTCACTACGCAGCCCTGGGTTGGGTGTGTTTCGCCCGATCGGTTCCTGAGTCGGCTGGATTCCCAGTCCGTGGCGGCCGGCTTTTAACCGGCCCAAGTCCGTCTGAAGGTGGACACCAGGATTCTTCTTAGGATTTTGCTCTGCGGTCTCTGCGGCCTCTGCGTTTAACGTGATTTCTTCACACTCTCTGAAGGCGGACACCACGTACTATCTGCGAAATTGCAGTTGAGGTGCCGCGAAGAGTTCCCTCGCGGTGTGCGCTCGGAATGCCTCGCGCGCGGCGCGAAACCGCGGGCCATGCCGGGCGAGCAGCCGCGCGACGATCAGGTTCGAGTCGACGAGGTCCACGCCGCCCCGTACGCCGGCGACTTCATGGAGCGCATGTTGGAACGCCTCAGCCGCCCCGGTTGTCGCAGCGGGATGATGAACGAGCGCGGTTCCGAGGTACCTCGCGTCACCCGCGATCGGCGGAGATGTGACTGCGCGTTGATCGGGGACCAGCCGGTACCGTTCCAGATACTTCAACGATCCCTCAACGCCCAGGCGCAGCTCGTGGGCGACTTCCGAAAACATCCAGTCCTCGCCGCGAGCCGAGCGGCCCGACATCAGCGCATCGCTCCAATACACCCGGCTGCCGTTCGCCAGATCCAACTCGACGCGGTGCTCCAGCCGCGCGTCCGCGAACGGAATCAATGGGTCCCACTGGCAATGCAGCTCGCCTCCGTCCGCGACCGTGTATCGATGATGTAAGCGCGCGTGGATCGACGCCGGTCCGGGATGCACCTGCAACGCCGATTGCGATCCAAGCAGCACGCACGCACCAGGCTCGACCCGCACCGATTGCTGCAGGCGATCGCCCGGGAACACGCCGGGACCGGAGCAGACGATGATCACGTAGACGGCGGAGCCAATCTCAAAGGTCTGTCCGATCCGAAACGGCGGCTCGGCGTACGCGTGCGCGATCACCGTGCGGCCGCGGCGGTAGCCGAAAACGAGCTCGAGGCGCGCGTGGCGGCCAACGGACGCGGGTTCTCGACGGTCACGGTTCTCGGGGTTCTCGGGGTTCTCGGGGTTCTCGAGGCTCGCAAGGTTCACGGGG
>JAHFUJ010000321.1 GCA_023265105.1 Acidobacteriota bacterium | reverse complement strand
GCTTACGAAAGCAAGACCGTGCCCGTAGTGCCGCTGAAGCGCTCGGTGCGGCCATCAAGACCGTGCGCGCCTTGGAAATTCCCCACCTCGAACGTCTGGACGAACCGCTCGACGAACAGATTGTTCACTGACGGTGCTTCACCTTACTTCACGTTGATGGCTCCGTGCGCGCGGAACACGCGAGGGCCCATGTCCCACTCTTCGAGCTGTCCTCTGCGCGTGCTCCCGCCTCCTACTTTGCTCGCGCCATTCCCACCAGGACGTCCCAGGCAAAGCGGACGAAACGGTGCAGTTCGGTTTCGAGAATGCGCTCCTGGTCGCTGTGGGCGCCGTAGCCTTTCGGGCCGTCCTCGAAGTCGGCCGCTGGGCCGATGCCGTAGCACTGCGGTCCAGTGGAGCGAACCTGCGCCATGTCGGTGGCGCCGGTACCCATGATCGGAAGCGTCACGGTGTCGTAGTCCTTCGCCACGAAGGTTTCAATGGTCCGGAAGGCCTCCGAATCGAGCTGCGCCGCCGCCGCAATCGGGCGATCGGCGCGCGGGGCATAGCGGACCGACACGGCCGGATCGTTGATGACTTTCCGGACGGTCTCCAGAAACTGCGCGGGATCTTCCTCAGGCACCATGCGCACGTCCACCGTGGCCTTCGCCTCCGACGGAATCACGTTGACCCGGTAGCCCCCCTGCATGATTGTCGGCGACAGCGAGGTTCGCAGCATCGAGGCGTACCGTGGTTCGTGCTCGAGGAAGTAATCGTCCGCGGCAGCGGCAGCGCGCGAATCCGGCGTCAGCACGGCGCGGTAGCGCTCGGCCTCGGCGCCAGTCGAGATGGCCGCCATGCGCGTGAAGTATTCACGCGTCGTGGCGTTGAGGCGAATCGGCACGCGCCACGCGCCCAGCGCCGCGAGCGCGGCCGACAGGTGCACGATCGCGTTGCCCTTGAGCGGCACCGAGGCGTGTCCCGATGGCCCGGCGGCGGTCAGCTCGATGGGCCGGGGAACTTTTTCCATGGCCTGGATTGACGCGAATTTCACTTTCCCGCCGACACGGGTGACATTGCCACCTTCCGCGAAGCAGTACTCGGCGCGTATGTCCGCGATGTGTTCTTTCACCATGAAGTCGATGCCGACGCTCGTCGTGCCTTCCTCGCCCGATTCGGCCAGGAAGATCACATCGCGATCGAGCGGCACATTGAGCCGTTTCAGCTCGAGCAGCAGCATGAGGCCGGCGACGACGTGCGGTTTGTCGTCGAGCGAGCCGCGCCCGTAGACGTAGCCGCCGTCTCGCGTGGCGCTGAACGGCGGGAAGGTCCACTTCTTCGGGTCGACCGTCACGACGTCGGTGTGCCCCATGAAGAGGATGGGCTGCTTCTTCCCGTTGCCGTTGAGCCGCGCCACGAGATTGGGCCGATTCGGTTCGCGCGCGAAGATCTGGACCGGAATGCCCTCTTTTTCGAGCACCTGCTTGAGGTAGTCGGTGACGGCCACCTCGTTCCCCGGCGGGTTACTCGTATCGAGCCGAAGCACCGCCTGGAAGTGGCGCATCGTCTCGTCCTCGAGGCGGGCCCAGTCGGGCTGACGAGGGCCTTGCGCGAGGACGGCCGCCGATGCCATCACGACCAACGACGGCATCAGCCGCCAGCCACCCCGACGGGTTCTCTCGCTCGTAATCCGGATTTCCATTTCTATTTTTCGGCTGACCGACAGCATACACCCCAATTTGTCGCTACCGAATATTCCGTTCTTGTTCGAGCGGTTCCGGCTCGGACCTCTATTCGCGCGCGAGCTTCTCCAGATCCGCCGATGCCGAGTCGACCAGGCCGACCAGGCGCATGAGTGCTCGCGATACGCGGACGACCTCGGTTTCGGCGTCGGTGTAGTGCCCCTGCTCGATGTTTTCCCGCACGCCGGGAACCGTCTTGACGCTGTAACCAGTGTAGAAACCAGGCGCGTACAGCAGATGCCGGTACCATTCGCGATTCGGCAACCCAGCGGTGTCGACCAATTGCGGCTCCGCTTGCCGCAGCTGCCGATTGAGCGCGCGTAAGGCCCCGGTGTTTCCGGCGAGGCGTGGTGTGGCAGCCGCCAAGGCCTT
The DNA here is from genome assembly GCA_023265105.1 of Acidobacteriota bacterium. Classification (GTDB taxonomy): domain Bacteria; phylum Acidobacteriota; class Vicinamibacteria; order Vicinamibacterales; family CAVVIG01; genus JAHFUJ01. The sequence continues at coordinate 3,191 of JAHFUJ010000321.1, read as the reverse complement.
TTCGTAGTGGCGCGCGCTGTCGACGAGGGCGGTCGCGGCGTTGTCGAGCGGCGCGAAGTTGATGGCCTGTGGCACTGGTTCCACCTTCGGCGGCACCTGCGGACGCCGTGGGTCGGTCGTCGCCGTGAACACATCATCCTGAATCTGCCGGTTGCGCTCGCGGATGTCCTCTTGCTTCTTGTTCAACAGATCGTGCAGTTCCTTGACGTATTTCTGGACGGTCTCGGCAAGGTCGGTGAACTCGAACGGCAGGACGTCGGCATCGGCCAGTCGAATGACCGCAGTCCCGACCGTTTGAGCGAGCACCCGCGCGTACGCGAAATCGGTGTCGAGGAAGTGCGTGTAAAAGTAGAAGTCGTCGTAGACCGAGTGATAGATGCCGTCCTCGTCCTCACCGCCGAAGCTCAGATTGAGCGACGCCACCCCCGCGTGCTGCAGGAACGGGGAGTAGTCCGAGCCGGAACCGAGCGCGCCGATCCGGAGGTCGGCCCGCTCCCGCGCATCCTTCCGTTCGTCGGCAGGGCCCCGGGCAATCGTCCGCGCCTGTCTCCGCTTCCAGATGCTGATGTGGGTTTCGGGATCGCTGATGTCGCGTGCGACGCCGTTGATGAAGCGCTCCAGCGAATGCGAACCGGCTACGTTGAAAAAGCCGCGCCCGTTGCCGTCCGTGTTGATGTACGCCACGGCGTGCTGTGTCAGATCGTCGGTGTGCGCCTCCACCCACTCGGTCGATCCAAGCAGCGCCGGCTCCTCGCCGTCCCACGCGGCATAGACAATCGTTCGTTTCGGTGCCCAGCCCTGTTTCCGGAGCTCGCCCAAGGCGCGTGCCTCCTCGAGCGCAACGGAGATGCCGCTCACCGGGTCGGCCGCGCCATTCACCCAGGCATCGTGGTGGTTGCCACGAATGATCCATTCGTCGGGAAACGTGGACCCCGGCAGTCGGGCGATCACGTTGTAGATCGGCTTGAGATCCCAGTTGAATGCGACCTTCAGATGCACCGTCGCCGGGCCCGGTCCAATCCGATAGGTGATCGGTAGCCCACCGCGCCAGTTCTCGGCCGCGGTCGGACCGGTCAACGCGGCAAGCAGCGGCTGGGCGTCCGCGTACGAAATCGGCAGCACCGGAATCTTGGTCAGCGTTGGCGCCTCGCTGAGAGACAGCCGTTTGGCGTCGGGCGTCGCGCCGACCCCAGGCGTCAGCGGATCGCCCGGATACACCGGCATATCCATCACACTGCCCCGTTGCACACCGTCGCTCGGGCGCATCGGGCCCTTGGGAAACACGTCGCCCATCGCATACCCATCGTCTTTAGGATCCGAATAGATCAGACAGCCGACCGCGCCATGCTCGGCCGCGACCTTCGGTTTGATCCCGCGCCACGATTCTCCGTACCGTGCAATGGCGATGGCGCCCCGCACCGAGACACCCAATCGATCGAGCTGCTCGTAATCCTCGGGACGGCCGTAATTGACGTAGACGAGCGGCGCTGTGACGTCGCCATCAATCGAATAAGCGTTGTAGCTGGGGAGCTGCTCGGTCTTCTGGCCCGAGGTCGGATCGACGACGAGCGTCGGTTCCTCGAGCTTCGCCGTGAACTTCGCCGGTTGCACCAGCTCCAGCCGTCGCTCTTTTGGCGTGGGGAACAGCACGTCGAAGCGCTCGATCTCGGCCTCCCATCCCCACTCCTTGAACTTGGCCAGAATCCACTCGGCGTTCTCCTTGTCGTACGCGGAGCCGACATGATGCGGCCGCGCGCTGAGACGCTGCATGTAGCTCTTGAGATTGGCCGGCTGCGGCAGGGTTCTAAACGTTTCGTCCCACGATTTTGCCGGTCGCGACTGCGCCCACGGGGACGCGGTCAGCCCCGCAAGAGCCACGCTCAACGCCAGGACGCGAACTTGACGCATCGGTTTTCTCCTACGTTCAACTCGCCCATGCCGCCTGCACCAAGCAGGCTAAGAATCTCGTACGACCAGAGACAGCATCCCGTGATCAGCGGCATGGGCTCGGCGTCAACCGCCCGCGCCCAGCTGCGCGACGATTTCGTACGGACCAAGACGGGCGCCAGGAGCCAAGGACACAGAGTTGCGGTCCGGATTATACCCGGAGTCGAAGGGCGAATTGTTGCCGCTCGGCGAGTCGAGCGACCCAGACCATCGTGCCCGGGATCGGCGCGCGCGGCTGTTCTACGCCCGAAGGGCCGCGTTAATGAGCGGTTGATCGCTGCCGCCGCCAGCGGCGTGCACCTGCTTGCGAAGCCACTGCAACAGATCGTCGTCGATGCGGATCGTGATCCGCGTCTTCGCTGCCGGTGCCTTCAGCACCGGAACGCGCTTTCCACCCGAAAAATCGTACTGTGCTTTCATGGCTTGGCCCCGTACTGTTCGAGCTCTTGCGGCTTTGCTTTGCGAGCAGATATCAGGCGCCGCCAGACTCCGGCCCGCCATCGTGGTCGGCTGGCGGCGGAGGCAAGAGGGGTTCCAGTTGATTGATGAGATCCGGTATCCGCCGCCTATCCCATAGATACCCCGCATCGCGGTCCTCAGGCCGCATACACGACCTGTTTGGACTTGAGAATTGCTGATCGTCGATACGGGTTGCGCAGCGCCGCTTCCTCGACGAGATCGACTGACCGGCCGAGCACCTCAGCAATCTCTCGCTGCATCGATACGAGATCGAGCAGCGTCCACTCGGCATCCGGCTCAAAGGAGACCAAGACATCGACGTCGCTGTCTGGACGGAAGTCATCCCGGAGGACGGAACCGAAAAACGACAGTTCCGCCACTTTCCACTTCCGGCAGAAATCGCTAGGCGTGCGCGGTCAATTGTCAGATGCGGTATCGGCATTGGCGCAATGCACCCATATTGTGGCACAGCTGATGCTTGGGGGAGTCCGATTCGTCGCGGCCGGAACTGGATTCGACGCCCTCGCGCCGATCTCAAGCGAGTGACACCGCGCCTTCTCGAAACTATCCGAAAAAATGGCGCCGACAGTGGGAGTCGTTGAGTTAGAACGTGGCCGTCCCGTCCGGCGCGGCGAACACCTTGCGTCCTCCGACGTATGTGGCCATCGGATGGAGTTGAAGAATCTGGTCCTCCGGGATGGTCATGAAGTCCGCGGACAGGATCACAAAATCGGCGAGCTTGCCGGGTTCGATCGAGCCCTTCACCTTCTCATCCCACGTCGCGT
>JAHFUJ010000048.1 GCA_023265105.1 Acidobacteriota bacterium | reverse complement strand
TACTGGTCGCGGCGACAAATGGGAACCTGTATCGGGGATTGATTGGACGTTTGAACGACGTACCGGTGCCTGACTTGAGGTTGGCGGCTGGCGGCGGCCGCCCCTTCCTCGACATCGGGTGTAGCTGGGGGCGGTGGTCGGTGGCTGCCGCACAAAAGGGATATCAGGTGGTGGGCATTGACCCCTCGTTGGGCGCGGTGCTGGCGGCACGGCGAATGTGCGCCAGATTGGGCTGCCACGCACAGTTCGTCGTCGGAGACGCTCGTTTTCTGCCGTTCCAAGCAGCGACGTTTAGCACGGTGTTCTCGTACAGCGTCGTTCAACATTTCAGCAGGACGGATGCGCGGCAGACGCTGGGGGAAATTGGCCGCGTCCTCACGCCTGAGGGCGAAAGCTTCATCCAGATGCCGAATGTTTATGGTGCGCGCTGCTTCTATAACCTGATGCGCCGGGGGTTTCGTGAAGGGCACGGTTTTGAGGTCAGGTTCTGGCGGCCCAGGGAGCTCTTGAGTACGTTTGAGAGGCTGATCGGACCGACCAGATTGAGCGTTGATTGTTATTTCGGGCTGGGATTGCAGCCTGCTGACGCGCATCTGCTGCCTCCAGGCTACCGCTGGCTGATCGCATGCTCGGAGTGGTTGCGCCGACAGGCGCAATGGTGTCGGCCTCTCGCATATCTTGCCGATAGCGTCTATTTGACATCCACACGGCCGTAACGACTACACATCTTCTAAAGCCGGTGTCCTTGCGAATGAGGCAAGTCTTCGGCTTTAGAAGCTGTCTTAGCTGCGGCCGCCCCGCGGCCGCGTAGTAACGAAGGTTCGCCGTCCGAGCCTGCCGGCCTGTTCACTCGGCGGTTTGAGGCCAAGCTTCGTTACCGTTCATGCGCATCGCGCGTGGATATCTCTGAGACGAGACCGGGTGCGTCAGCACGGCGGCGGCACGAACGGGATTCACAGCCACGACCTGTCCGCGCACAACGGGCTGTCGGCTCTGGCGAACACCGGATCCATCATGTGCATCCGCATGTCGCGGCGTCGCCAGCCGGTGCTGGCCAGGTCGTACAGCTCGAACCCGTGGTCGGCGAGGAAACCGAAGACGTCGCGGAACACCGGAATCACTCCGGAAGCATTGATATCGTAGAGTTGAACCTCGATCACCAGCACCTCGATCGCGTCGAGCAGCGCAAGGGCGCCGCGCATCGCGGACAGCTCGTGACCTTCCAGATCCAGCTTCAACAACGGACGGTCCGCACGGGTCACTCGACCGCCGAACAGGTCGTCCAGTGTCGTGGCCGGACACTCGAGCTCCACGTCGGATTCCTGAGGCAGCATGACGTGGACGCCCGTGCCACCGTAGTTGGCACCGCCGGTGAACCGCAAGCGTGGCCGCCCAGGCTCGGTCAGCGCGACCGGGTGCACGGTGAGGGAAGACGATGTTCGGGCCAGGCGGTCGAGCGCCGGCTGACAGACCGGTTGCGGCTCGATCAGATGGACCGCGGCCTCAGGAAAGACATCGAGCGCCATCCTCGTCCAGTCGCCCACGTTCGCTCCGGCATCGATGACGACGCGAGGACGGAACCCGCGCAGCCGCAACAGCTCGAGGGCGTCGGTCATCGCATTGAAGCGGTTCGCGGGCCGCCACCGCTCGATGCGATACCCTGCGGTCCGGCACGTGCGCTTGAGGAACTCCTTCATCACGCGGCGGCGCTCACGACCCGGTTCAGCACACCGGCCAATTGGGCGGCGACGGCCCGGGCTGAATAGGCGTCGAGTGCGTCGAGATCGATCGCAGCGGCGTCGTACTCCGGCCGGCAGACCACCCCCACGAGCGCTTCGTAAATCTGCTCGATGGATGCGGCCGGACCCAGGTCGTCAAATACCGTCAGTCGTACGCTCGGCGGGCGGCCGACCCGCTTCAGCGTCACGACCACGCTGCTCGCCGTATGGTACACGGCGAGAATTGGCCGCTCCGCGAGGAGCGCCGGATACAGCTTGCTGGCCGTGTAATGGCGCTCGCTGCTGCCCATCAACAACAGCACGTGCGAGTCGAGCTGGATTCTGAGCGCATCGAGATACGGCACGCGCACCGGCAGCTCCGAGACGCAATCAGCGACGCCCACCGATTCGGCGATCGGCGTGACCCGGCCCGCGGGCTGGCCAGCCGTCTGATTGCTGGTACCGAAGAAATGGAGGCGGACGCGCCCGTAGAGATCGGGGCGGCGAACCTTGAGGAACGCGACCGCCTCCAGCACCGCGCGAACCGTCTCGATGCCCAGCGGCAGCAGCGTCCCGACGTACGACAGATGGCAGAGGCCATCGTTTCGATCGAAATACGGGTTCTTCGCCGGTGCGCTCCGCAGCGCCTCGAAGTCGGCCGGCTCGCCGCCGATTGGGAGCGCGGCGCATTCCTTTGGCGCCGAGCCCCCGTACCGCGCGATCACGGCTTCGAACGTCCCGGACGAGACGGCGGTAATCGCATCGGCTGCGCCGACGGCATACGGCTCGATCCAGCCGGCGAGTCGTCTTGTCGCGCGGCTTTTCCAGTCGGCACCGCCGTCGGCGCCGCCGCCGACCGTATCGCCCCACGCGCCGATCCACGGATCCTGGTAATCGAGCACGAACGGCACGGAGAACCGCCGTTTGAGCATCGGACCGAGGAGCGCGGGGTACGTCGGATAGATCGTGATGAAGAGCGCGTCGAACCGTTCGCGTTCGAGCAAGTCCGCGCAGGCGTGCCGGAGGGCCATGAACGCCCGCAAACCCAAGTCGCCGATGCCGAGGCGACGGGTCCAGTGCGGTGACCACGCAGGGCACCGAATCACACGAAGGTTGGACGGAACGAGCGAGAGGAGTCCCTGATCGAGCCGGCCCTCGTACCCACTGGGATCGACGGTGACCACGACCGGCTGCCAGCCGTACTCGGGCAAGTGCGGCGCGAGCAATCGCACGCGGTGCGTGCCCGCGCTCGTATCGGGCGGAAAATGGGGCGACACCATCAGGACGCGGCGCACGATGGAGCTAGCCTTCGACACGCGAGAGCACGTGCCCGTACGCGAGGTCCACCGGCACCGGCGTCAGACGGCCGTTCACGCCGACGTGCGACGAGCGATAGCCCGCGCGGGTCAGCAGCTCGATCGACGACCGGCCTGCCGAGGCGTTGTGCACTTCCATCAAGACGGCCGGTCGATGCTCGGCGAGCAGCCGCGCGGCGCCCCGCAGGACGAGCGCTTCAGCGCCCTCGACGTCGATCTTGACCAAGACCGGCGGCGACGTCCGCTGCGCCAGCAGGGAGTCGAGCGTCCACGAGGGGACCGTGTTGGGGGACGCCGAGCCGCCGTGATCGTACGGCTCGACGCCGGTCGCGCGGATTTGGCACACTGCGCCGTCGGCGTTGTTGACGATGAACTCGATGTCGCCGTCCCGATCCGAGATCGCGGCGTGCAGAATCTCGACGCGGCCGCCGAGCGCGGAGTTGACAGCCAGGTGCTCGCCGAGCGCGTCGATGTTCGCCCTCGACGGCTCGATCGCGAGGACGCGGTCCGCGCCGTTGCGCGCGCACAGCAGCGAGAAGAGCCCGCGATGCGCGCCGACATCCCAGACCTCGATCGTGCCCGGCCGACCGACCCCTTCGGCAAGAAGCGATATCACCAGACGAGCGACGCCCGTTTCGTACACTCCGACGGGCACCCAGAGGTGATTCGGATGAAGAGCCCGGATTCGAACGCCGGCCAGCGGTCCGTTGAGCGGCGTATGCCACCCGAGGCGGCTGGCATTCCAGCCAAGACGGCGGCAGGCACCCGTGTAAAAGCGCCAGACCTGCGGCCGCTCGGCAATCCACGCTTTCGCCGGCCAGGGAATGCTCGTCAACCCTTTGAGCAGCCACGGGAGCGGCACATCGAAGGCCGGAATGGATTCGTGTTCCATCATGCCGCCGCGACGGCGAACGAGATGATCGACAGCAGCCGGTCCACCAGCACACGCTCGCTGAACCGGGCCTCGCAATCGGCGCGCACCTGCGCGCGATCGAGCGCGCAAAGTTTTGTGGTAGCGACGACCGCTTCCTCGACGTTCCTGCACACGAACCCGTTGAGGCCGTTGGTGATGATTTCCGGCACGCTGCCGCACGGGAATCCGACGACCGGCGTCCCGCACGCCATCGCCTCCGCCATGACGATGCCGAAGGCTTCCTTCCATTCGATCGGAAAGAGCAATGCCGCCGCCGATCCGAGCAGCCGATTCTTCGCTTCGTCGTCCACCGGTCCGACGTAGCGGATCTGCTGTCCATCGAGAGCGGGCGCGATCTCCTGCTGAAAATAGATCGCCTCCGGACCATCGCTCGCGCGATTTCCCGCCAGAATCAACCGCCGACCGGCGCGCTTCGCGATCGCGATCGCCGTATGCGCTCCTTTGATGCGTTCGAGCCGTCCGAGAAATACCAGCGGTGCGTCGGACGCCACCCGCGGTACGAACTCGTACTGCGAGACGTCAATCGCGTCATACAGCGTGAACCAGCGCCCGCCGCTCGCTCCGTACTGTCCCAGCTCGTCGTACACGCTCGCGGACGCGCCGGCAAAACAGATGGAGTCGCCCGCCAGGCACACCGCCGTCCGCACGCCGCGCCACGGCACAGCATTGCGGCAATAGCGCTGGATTTTCGGCAGACGGCGGTCCGGCAGAATCAGCGCAAGCGCCGCCAGACGACCCCACGAGAACACGACGTCGAACTCGCGCCGGCGCCGCACGAGCGCCGAGCCGAGCTGCCACAGCTCTTTCCCCCGATTCCACGCGCCGACATGCGGCGGCGCGCCGTACGGCACGAGCGGAACGGCGACGCCGCTCTCCGGATGCGCAAACAGCGTCACGTGGTGACCCCGCGCGACGAGACCGCGCACCGCCAGATCCGCGACGCGCTCGATGCCGCCGTACAGGCGCGGCGGCACCGGAATGTACGGGTCCACAGTGATGGCAATTCGAAAGGACACAGCTAGGCGGGGCGCGCGAGCACGTGCACTTCCTGGTCTTCGCCCACGAGGCGCCACTGATAGTCGCGCGCGGTCAGCCACTGCCGGACGGTGTCGCAGTCCAGACCTGCCTGCGCGAGCCGCCGCGGATGCAAGCTCAGGAGGAGACGTGGACGATGCCGCGCCAACACCTGAGACGCGCCTTCCAACACGTCGAGCTCCGCTCCTTCGACGTCGATTTTGATGAAGCTCGGCACAAGTCCCAGCTCGCGGACCTCGTCGTCGAGCGTCGTGACAGCAACGCGTGTCTCCGTGAGGCCATCTTCGGGCAACAAACCGTTGATGCCTTCGGGTAGACCCGGCTTGTAGTAGAAGGTCGCGACGCCAGGGCTGCTGCCGCAACAGACGGCCCGCACAAGCACCTCATCGCCGGCGCCATTCCATCGCAAGTGTCGAAGCAGATAGCCGCGCGTCAACTCGCACGGCTCGTAGGCGACGACTCGCGTGCCCGGTCCGCCGCGCTTCAGGCCGATGAGCGTGTAGGTGCCGAAATGCGCGCCGACGTCGTAGATGATCTCGTGCGAACCGATCTCCTGGACGAACACGTGGTACGCATCGACTTCGACGGTCTCCCAATTCAAGCTCACGGTGTCAGGAGCCAGGCGGATTGAATAACCGCCGACCGTCACCGGAACGCCCTCGCTCCCTGCGAGCTGCGCCAGGAGGCGCCGGTACGGCGCGCGCAGTCCGTTCCAGACCGGCGTCAAGTGCTGGAGACCGGCCAAATGCCGGATCGACTGCGCCGATCGCCGAAGGACGGCAGCCGGGTGAAAGGTCATGCGGTCACTTCGGCTTCCCGACTGGTGCCGAGCAACGCGCGTTGAATGATGCGACCGACCTCCTCGGTCGTCGGACACGATCGCGCAACCGCCGCAATCTCCTCGCGCGCGCGGATGGCCGTGGAGCGATCCGTCATGTCGCAGGCAAGCCGCGCCACCGCCCCTGGTGAATCTGCCATCGGCAGCACGCCCTCGCGCCAGACGTAGCCGCGCGCGCCGGCGGGTGTGGTCACCACGGGAATCGACCACGCGAGCGCGATCGCCAGCTTCGTGCTGCATCCGCGCGCGAAGCAGAACAACGGGTGCACGAAGGCCGACCACGTTGACGCCTCGGCCTCGAGCGCGCGATCGTCGAGCTGGCCGAGGTAGCAAACCGATCGGAACCTATCGGCCAGCGCTCGACCGCTCGCTTCTGGTCCGCCGACGACGCGCACGTGCAGGCTGGAGGGTGCAAGCGGTTCGAATGCCGTGAGGAACTGTTCGACACCGTCCCGCGTCGGCGGATGATCGAGCGTTCCGACGAAGCCCAGGCGACTGGCGTCCGGCGTCCACGTCAACGGTGCCCGTTTCGTCACGGTCCGCGGCAGCGGCGTGACGCCTCTGGCGCCGAGCCATCGTTCGATCTCGGCCTCCCAAGGCGTGAGCGTGAAGACGTGGTCGATCGCCACGCGCTGCCGTCGCTCCGCGAGCAGACGCCTGCCGAGCTCCGACTGCTGGTGGCGAGAATAGCTGTCGAACGGAATCGTGTGCAGGAAATCGACGCTCTCCAGGCCGTGGGAGAGCAACACGACGCGGGTGTCGGCCGACACCTGCGGCTTGAGCGCGAGCGCGAGCGGGGCCAGATTCACGAGGTTGAGGAAGACAAGCCGTGCGTTGACGCGAAGCGCCGATGACACAATGTCGGACACCGCGGACGGCCGCCACTGCGGCGGGTACGGCTCTGGAACGAGCCGCTGCCGGATTCGTGTCGCAATCCGTCGGTCGTGCGCAATCGTCGCCACCGTCACATCGATGCCGGCCGCTCGAAGGGTCCGGAGGTATTCCTGCGTGCAGATCTGAAGACCGCCCGGCCGGTCGCTCAACGCCTGGGGATGCGAGACCAGGACGCCCGCGCCGAGCGTGGCTACGCCCACGTTTCCAGCCATCGCACCAATTCGGCGCGATACCGTTGCCAGGGAAATTCGAGCGCGCGCCGGCGCGCGTCTGCGGCCATCTTGCGCCGCAGCGCGGGGTCGCCGTACAAGCGCTCGATGCGATCGGCCAGCGCGCCGGTGTCGCGAATCGGCACGATGAAGCCGTCGACGCCGTCGCGCACGACCGACCCGGCATTGGGCGTCGTCACCACCGGAAGGCCCGAAGCGAGCGCCTCGAACACCGAGAGCGCGGACCCTTCGAACAGCGTCGGCAGCACGAACACGTCGCCTTGCTGGTACACGCGGTGCACCTGGTTTCGAGGCACGTGCGGCAGGCATTGGATCCGGTCGCCGAACGGCGCCAAAAACCGTTTGGGAACGGTTTGTTTACCGAAGACCGTCAAGGTCAGATGTTTCAAGTGCGTCAGGCGCCGCATCGCCTCGAGCAGATACCAGGCGCCTTTTCGCAGGCCGAAATGTCCCACCCACAACAGCTTAAGGCCCACTGGGCTCTGACGTCGGGCTGCCGGCATGAACCGATCGGTGGCCACGCCCGCCGCAATCACCGAAATCTTGTCGCAACTGGTTCCGGCTTCCACGAGCGTGTCGCGCACGAACGAGGAGGAGCAGACGATCCGGTCGGCCAGGGCAATTTCAGACTCGACCTTCCGCATGTCGTGCTCGGGATACGGAAGCGGGTACGGATCGAAATCGGCGTCAAGCACGCTGCGTTCTTCGGCGAGCAACCGGTTCCACACCCGCGGGTGGCCGACCGTCTGCTCGAGCACGCACAGCGTGCCGCGCGCCTTGACGCGACGAAAGGCGCTGAGGCTCGACGTGTCGTAGCCCCACACCAGCTCCACCGGCGTGCGGGCCGCTAGGCGCGCGACTTGCTGACCAAAGCGTACGTTGCCCCACTCGTTGAGGTAGTGCTCGAGCGTGCGGAAACCGGCGCGCATGCTGAGACGCTCGAGCCACTCCCAGACTCCGAACGTGCGCACTAACGATGAGTGCAACTCCGGGTGGTAACGCCGTCTGAGCTCGTGTTCCCAGCGTCTGCGTGTGGCGGCCGGCGCGAACTGCAGCACGGAGTACGGCCACCGCGCAGGATCGAAAAAGATGGATGTCGCGAACCACGACAGACAGCCGGCGTTCTGGAACGCGAGCGCGGTTTCATGGGCATGTTGCATGCCGGGGTGAAAGACGCCGACCCGCACGCTCATTGCTGGTACAGCTCCACGTAGTCGGCGACGACCTCGTCCATCGTTCGAGCGGCGGGGATCGCCTGCCGCCACAGGTCGACGGTGCCACGAGGATCCGCGGCGATCTCGGCGATGGCCGCCGCCAGCGCGTGCCAATCGCCCGGCGCCACGAGCCGACCGTTCAGGCCGTCGGTCATCAGTTCGGCGAGCCCCCCGATCCGCGTACCGACGACCGGCGTGCCCACGGCGTGCGCTTCAATCGCCACGGTGGGTCCGCCTTCGAGACAGGCCGATGGACAACACAGCACGTCCAGGCCGGCGAGGTGGGCGGGCACCTCGGCGGCAGGCACCGGCGGCCCAACGCTCACGCGCGGGTCGCGGCCAAGCATCCCTTCGAGCTGCCGCGCGACGTCGCGGCTGGCGGCTGTATCGCGTGGTCCACGGATGTCCAGACGAAACGAAAGCTGACGCGGCAGCGACGTGACGGCCCGCGCGAGATCGTACACACCCTTGATCGGATCGAACCGGCCGAGATACCCAAAGACGACCGGCGAGCTGGTCGGCCGCGCGGTGGGACCAGGCTTCGGCGCAAAGCCGCCGATGATGCCCAGGCGATTGAGGGCGACCTTGTGACGCGGCGCTCCGTTGCGGACGACCGCGTCGGCAGCCCACGCTGTGAGCAGCACGAAACGGTCGAGGTGTTCGATGAGCTCCATCTGACGGCGCCGGTTGAACGCGATGGACGAAGTCATTCCGAGGGCCGTGCCGATCCGGCCAGGCAGACGTCCGGCAACCTCACTTGGGCGCACCGGCATGGCGGCTGCAGCCTGGGCCGCCCACCTCGGCAGCCCGCGTTTCTGCAAGTCGCACGCGGCGCATTTGCGGGGTTCGGCGAGGCCGTCGCAGAGCACCTCGCCGCGTCGCATCATCGTGCCGCGTGCGCAGATGTATCCCAGGCTGCTGGCGTGCGTCGTCGCGATCACGCGCGCCCCGGTCGCGGTCGCCGCCTTCACCTCTGCGAGTTCCAGGCCGGGAACAAGCGTGTGGAAGTGCACGACGTCCGGCTTCGTCGCGCGGACCCATTCGTGAAACCATTCGCCGCCGGGCACGGCCGCCCGTCCCTGCGCCTCGTCGCGCGTCAGCGGCAGGCGAATCGGATAGCGGTGCACTGACACGCCGGCGTGCTCGTATTGACGAGGCGTCGATCCGCCCGGATCGGGAGCGACGACCTCGACGCGATGCTGAAGACGCCGAAGACGCTCGGCAAGCGCCGCGACGTAGACCTCGGTGCCACCGAGCCGATCGGGAAAGTACCACCCGACGGCTTGGACAATCCGCATGCGGCGTTACCGGCGCCAGCTGTGGCAGAGGCGGTGCGCCAGCTCCACATCCGACACACCCGCCAACATCAAGAACCTGGGGCACTCGAGGCGACAGTCGCCCGATGCAAACCCTGATTGGGTCGTGAATGCGGCGGCGTATCCCAGTTCCGCCAGAATCGAGACGGTGTCCGGCGAATAGTCGGATCGCTCGCCGTTGGGATACGCGAACGCCGTCACGGGCCGCTCGGTCCATGCTTCGAGCGCCATTCGGTTTCGGAGAATCTCGCGGCGCTGCTCGGCGCGATCGGCTCGCGCCAGAATCGGATGCGAGGCGGTGTGGCCGCCGACGTCGACGCCGCTCCGCGCCAATTCGCGAATCTCGTCGGACGTGAGCGGCGCGTGGGGATCGTTCTCCGGCACGGCGCGGCTGGCAGCGCGTGCGGCAGTCGACCACTCATCGAAAGGAGCGCGCTTCAGCCGCTGCACTTCCGGCTCGCCATCGCCCAAGGCCACGGCGTCGTACCAGAAATACGTCCGCTCTTCGACCGGAGCGCTGCAGACGAAGACCGAGAACGGAATGCCGTGCCGCTCCAGGATGGGACGAGCCACGGTTGCGACGGTGCGGTATCCATCGTCGAACGTCACGAGCACGGGCCGGTCGGGCAGCGGGGGCCCGCCATCGAGCGCCGCGCGCCACCGCCCGAAGCTGATGGGATGACACATCGACGCCAGGACGCCGCAGTGCGCGTCGAGCTCCGCCGCGCGAACGTGCAGGCCCTCGAACGCCATGCGGCCAGTCGGCCAGTCGTCGGGGCGCACCGCGTGATAACAGAGCACCGCGACGCCTGGAAACCGGTCGCCGCGGAGCCGACGCCGGTGATGTCCGAGACCGAACAGAGTGCGCTTTGCCGCGCGACGCCAGTCGATCATGCAGGTTCGGGTTTGCGGCACATGATGCTGACCAGCACCGGATACCGCTCGTCGTAGACGTCGAGTTCGGCCGGCTCGAGTTCTTCGACGGCAAGGCCGTGGAGCGCGGCGATGGCGGCAAGGCTATTGCCGTAACCGGCGACGTCTATCGTGCAGCCCGGCCAGACGCGCGCCGCCACCTCCCACCATCCGGCCGCACTCATGCGCCAATAATCGGGACCGTCACTGATCAACGGGATCAATCCAGCCGCGGTCGCGAGAATGGCCCCGCCCGGCCGCACGACGCGCAGGGCGGTGACAAGAGCCGGTTCCAGTTCGCGCAAGTGCTGGAGTGTGCTCGGCATCAAGAAACAATCGTAGGCGTCGCCTGGAATGACGCCGTCCGCATGGGCCAGATCGCATTGGTAGGTCGGCTCGAACTTCGGATCGATGTCCACCGTGTGAGAGGCCGTCACGTCGTGGCCGAATCGGTGCGTGTATGCGGCCATCTGGATTTCGAGGACGCGTCCGGTGATGTGCCGGCGGTACTTGGCGAGAAATTGGTCGAGATAGTACCGATCGATCGGCGTGCCGCGGTCGCTCCCGAACGCGGTCGAGAAGGGGCGCGTGCGCCGGAGATTGCCCCAACGCGGGAGCGGTTTTCCACCGAGCAGGCACCGCGCGCGCACCACCCATCGCGGGCTGAGGAGACCGACCGCCATCCGCCGCCAGGCCGTGACGTCGCTCACAGTCGCGTCGCAACGCACGTGATCAGATCGCCGAGGTTTCGTTCCACGAGCAGACGCCGGAACCGCGCGTCCGACGCCCACCATTCCCTGAGCGTCGCGTGCGTGGGGTCTAGGTTGCCGTCCCAAATCACGGTGGTCTCGAGCTGCTCCACCTGCCAACCCAAACACCCAAGTCCTTCCCGAAGCGAACGCGCGCTGACCAGATCGACGCCGTGGTGCGTCCAGTCGAAATACCCTTCCCAGTCGCGCCCGAACAGGTAATGGCCGATTCCCTCCGCGTTTGTCGTCGTCAGGAACAGGCGGCCGCCGGGCTCGACCATGGCGCCGAGGCGCTGCAAGACGACGAACGGATCGGCGAGGTGCTCGAACACGGAGAGCATGATCAACGCGCCGAACGGCGCACGCGACTCGAGCGCCGAATCAGCGCGCTCCCGTTCGATGTCGAACTGCCAGACGCGCTCGACCCCCACGCGCTCCCGTGCGCGCTCCACGGCCCAGGCGGAAGAGTCGACGCCGACGGCATCGAAGCCGGCGACTCTCAAGTCCGCGAGCAGCGCCCCGGTCGCGCAGCCGATCTCCAGCGCGGCGCCGCGGAAGGGGTATCGGCGCGCCAGCTCCACGATCGCCTCGCGCGTGCTGAGGCTCTCTGCTTCGTAATCGACGTAGTTCTCGCCCGAGTAATACGCATCGTCGACCACACCGCCGCCCGGCACGTAGTGACCGGTCACGCGCGACCGACGCGAGCCGTTGTCGCTCGACCGCAAGTCGAGCGACCAACAGAAGCGACGTGACGGCAACGGCAGCGCCACTTCTCCCGACCGCCGCTCGTCGAGCCACACCGAGCCGTCGCTGAGGTTGAAGCGCAATGCGGAAGGTCCGTCGTATCGAAGCGGCGCGGAACGCCAGAGCGCTCGCGACGAATTGGGTCGCTGCGGTGTGAGCAGCGTGGCGGTCAGCATGCCGCGGTGCCGCTCGCGGATCGTCACGAGGAGCTCGTCGCCCTCGACCCGGTACGGGGCGACAACATCGAGCCACCGTGTCTCGTCGGCGGCCGCCTGCGGCAGCAGGACCGGATGTCGCTCAGTCGCCGCCGCGACGGTTTTCAGGAGCAGCTGCTTGGCGATCGCGCGCGGGTTCACGAGACCTTCAGAAAATGCCCGAGCACCGACAGGCCCCACGGCCGGGTCCAGTGCACGACGCCCGATGTCCACGCCATCCACACGCGATCCGGCGTCTCCGGCGTGATCCATTGCTGGGCCGCGAGCTGACGCATACCGTCGCGCACGAACGGTTGGAGCTCGCCCCCAATCCAGCGAGCGAAGGGTAACGTGAACCCTTGCTTCGATCGCCGCGCGATCTCGCCGGGCAACGGACGATCCAGCGTGCTGGAAAGAAGCCGCTTGTGGCGGAGGAGCGAACGGTGAAATCCCAACTCCGGCCACAGGGTCGCGAGCAGCTCGTGATCGACAAACGGCACGCGGACTTCGAGCCCGTGCGCCATGCCCATCACGTCGATGTCGCGCAGAAGCTGCGAGCAAAGATACAGGCGGGTCTCGAGGCGCGCGACGCTCGCTTCGCGCGACTCGGCGCCGCTCGGCGACAACAGCGATCGCTCGACGCCGGCGACCTGCTCGCCCGCGTCTCGCCACACCGCGGCGTCGCGCAGGGCCGGACCCGCGATCGCGGCGACTTCCTCTGGCAGCAGGAAGCCGCGCTGTACGCGGTACGCCGCGGGAAGCTGACCGTTCGACTGCGCAAAATTTCGCCAACGCGCCCTCAAGCGCGCCGGCAACGCCATCGCGGCGAGCGGGGCGACGGCGGGCAGCATCCACCCGGCCGCGCGCGCGATCGCCATCGCACGCGGCAGACGCCTGAACGAGGGATAGCCGCCGAACAGCTCGTCGCCACCGGTACCGGACAAGACGGCCTTGATGCCGGTGGCCGCGACCGCCTTCGACACGTAGAACGAATTCACGGCGTCGATTGTCGGCTGATCCAGGTGCGCGAGGATCCGCGGCAGGTCGTCGACGACGTGCGGCGCCTCGAGTCGAAGCTCGTGATGACGCGTGCCGAACTCGGAGGCGACCCTCCGCGCAAATCGGCTCTCCGATGAGGCGTCGTCGAAGGCGACCGTAAAAGTTTGAAGGTTCGTCGCGCCACTCGAGCACGCCGCCGAGACGATGGCCGACGAATCGATGCCGCCCGAGAGAAACACGCCGACCGGCACATCGGCGACCAGGTGCGCGCGTACGCTGTCGCCGACGGCACGGCCGACGGCCTCGCGAAAGGCGGCCTCAGGCTGCCCGGCGCGTCGATCCGATCGGTACGCGTCGCGCGTGTCGGCAAACCGGCCACGGTCGTCGCGGCCGTCCTGCCCCCATCGCCACCAGGTCCCGGGCGCGAGCATTTCGGCGCCGCGCTGACACGTCAGCGGGGGCGGAACGCTGCCCCACGACATGAACGCGAGCACGCCGGCCGCCGACGATCCGCCATCGACGAGTCGTGCCGCGCGCAACACGCCGAGCTCCGAGGCGAACGCGATGCGCCCCTCGGCGCTGGCGACGTACAACGGTTTCATGCCGAAGCGATCGCGCGCCAGCAGTAACGAGCGGTCGCGTCCGTCCCAACAGGCCAAGGCGAACATCCCGCGCACGCGCGACAGCGCCGCCGGACCCTCGCGCGCGATCAGCCGCAACAGGACCTCGGTGTCGCTCGCGGTGGCGAACCGCTCGCCCGCCGCTTCGAGCTCCCGTCGCAGCTCGCGGTAGTTGTACACCTCGCCGTTGAACACGATCCGGTGCCGGCCGGCGTCCATCGCCATCGGCTGCGCGCCGTCGGGACCGGGATCGATGATCGCGAGACGACGATGCACGAGCAGCGCGTCGCGGCCGGGCGACAGCCAGCAGCCGCGACCGTCAGGACCGCGATGCGCGAGCGCCGCCGACAAGGCTTCCGCCAATCCGAACGGATCGACGGCCACCGGGCCGTCGCGCCGGACCACCCCCGCCAGACCGCACATGATTAATTAACAGATATTCGGGATTAGAAGAACTTCTGGCGAATCTGAATCGTGTCGTTCGCGAGGACGCCGTCGGCCTCCCTGACGTCAATCTCTCTCCGCCTGCCGTCCACGATGCGGATGATCTTGATGCCGCGATCGGATCCGCGCTCGGTCAAGCCGCCGGCCAGCGAAATCGCTTGCAGCACCGTCATTCCGGGGTCCAGCACGTACGATCCTGGATTTCTCACCTGTCCGGTAATGTAGAACGTCTGCGCTTTCGGGACGTAGATTGTGTCGCCGTCCTGGAGCACAATGTTTTGGCCGGCCTTGCCGACTTGCAGGTCTTTGATGTTGACGCGCGTGGTCTCGGCGTCCCGGTCGTCTTCGGGCAGCGTCGGCGTCCCCTCGGCCTTCGGACGCCTCGGGTGGACCACCACCAGCTCGTTGCTCGCCGCCGCTGTCGGCGAACCGGCCATCGCGAGCGCCTCGATGAGCGACATGGTTCCGGTCATGGTCATCTTGCCCGGCGTCCGTACTTCGCCGATGACGAAGACGTTCTGGCTCTTGTACTGATCGATTTCGACGCGCACCTGCGGGTTCCGAATGTAGCCCGCGGTAAGCCGGGCGATGAGGCGGTCTTGGAACTCGCTCAGCGTCAATCCTCTCGCCGGCACTCTCCCAATGAGCGGAAACGTAATCATCCCGTCCGAATCGACGCGGTAGTTTGTCGAGAGATCCGGCTCGTCGAACACGGTGATCTTGAGCTGATCCTGCGCGCCGATGACGTAGCCGTTCACGTTCACATTGGCGACCGGCGCCTGGGACCTCGGCGCGGTCTCGGGCACTTGAGGAGACGTCTGCGGGGCGGGCGGCTGCGGCGCCAGATGCAATGCAAGCAGCAGCGAGAAGAGCAGGTTCATGGCAGATTTGCCCTTATTAGATGCTACTCGGAAACCT
Source organism: Acidobacteriota bacterium (assembly GCA_023265105.1). Taxonomy (GTDB): domain Bacteria; phylum Acidobacteriota; class Vicinamibacteria; order Vicinamibacterales; family CAVVIG01; genus JAHFUJ01. The sequence continues at coordinate 7,222 of JAHFUJ010000048.1, read as the reverse complement.
TGGTCAGCGGAATCCCTAGTTGTCGCGCCTTCCGGTACAGATTTGGACGTTGAATCCCGAGCGTTTGGGCGGCGTCGGCCATCCGCCAGCCGTGGTGCTGCAGGACCGCCGCGATGTAGTCGCGCTCGAAACGAAGCCGCGCGTCGCGCAGGCTGCCCGCCGGCGCGAACGGCGCGGGCACCCGATCCAGATGAAGCGCCGGCAGCAGGTCTTCGATCTGTATCACTTCGGCGCGCGCATCGGCGACGACGCGCTCGACCACGCCGTGCAGCTCGGCAAGGTTGCCGGGCCACGTGAGCGCGCCGAGCAGGGCGAGCGCCGTCTGCGTGAACGTTCGCGCGGCAAGACGCCGCTCCGCGCAGAGGTCCTCGAGCACGCGCGTGGCCAGGGCCGGCACGTCTTCGGCTCGGTCTCTGAGCGGGGGCAGATCGATCCGAGACGCCGCCAGTCTGCGGTACAAATCGGCGCGAAACCGATTGCCGTGCACGTCGGCGTCGATGCCCGGTGATGCGCTGGCGATCCACCGCACCACGGTCGCGGTCGGCTGGCCGTCGATCCGCGCTTCGCCGTCCCGCGCGATCCGCGCGAGCCGCGCCTGCACGCCGGCGGGCACATCGGCGACATCCTGTAAGAACAACGTTCCTCCGCACGCCGCGGCGATCCGGCTGTCGGACGCGACCGATTCGAGGTCGGACGGTGGCTGGTCGGCGGCCTCGCCGAAAAGCAATCGAGCCAACCCCGGGGGATCGCCCGCGCCGCAGTTGACCGCGACGTACGGCGCGGTCGGCGGACGGCTCCGCTCGTGCAGCTCCCGCGCGACCGACTCGACGTCGGCGCCGCGATCGGCGACGAGCAGCACCCCGCCCTCGACGGCCGCCGCCCGCCGCGTCAGCTCCTGGGCACGCAGGATCGCCGCGGAGCGGCCAACCAGTTCCAGCGCGCCCGCCGTGGGACGGCCAAAACGAGCCGCCCGCGCACCGGCCAGTGTCAATGTGTCTGGCATAACAATAACCGCCTTAACAAGGTTGGATACCTAAGGAGGATGGTTGGTGGAGAGAGCTCCGCCCCGTCACTTACAGCGAAGCGACAGAGAGCAGCGGCTGCAACGAACCCTCAACTACGATAAGAAGAGACTATATATGACTTAAAAGTCCATCCGTGTCAATTGCGACACGAATATGACCTCGAGTCGATACAGACCTGGCCCCCGGTCGGTGCAAGAACTCCAGACCGTTCTAGTCCCAAAAACTGTATCAGTAGTTTATGGTCACGCTGTCTGCCGAGGGGGCTGTCCGGTCTGTTTATCGGCAGTTAGAGGTGTATCAATCAGGATGGGCCGTCATTCGAGGTTTCGCAGGGCAGGCACTTCCCTGGCAGGCGTCCTATCGCCAGTGCAGTTGATGCGGCGCGGAGCGTCCATGAATTTGAGCGTGAACCGGAGCGATTTGTAGAGCTTGATGATGCGAGGCGTCGCTTGATTGCCAGGACAACGGCCCTCTGTGCGCCGACAGCCCTTTCGCCGCACGTTCCTGCTCGGCCCAGTCAAAACGCTCTTGCGAGTATTGCGTGAGCTCGACGTCGTAGGGAGGATCGGCGTAGATGAAATCCGCGGCCTCCAACTGCAGCTCTTCGAAATCGACATTCACAAAGGTCCATCCGGAGAATGCTTCCTGGTATTCCGCAAAGTCGGTCCACTTCAAACGTGGTTTCAGCGCCACCTGCTTCCGCACACCTCCGGCGGGGGCTTCGACAAATCACCGGCAACGGCATGGCAGCGCCGAGAGTGTACCACAGGGTCGCATCGCTTCGGGGGCCGTGTTATTGTGGATGACGGTCCGCCTGAAGAGCGTGTGAAGAAATGCGACGTTTGACCGCAGAGCACGCAGAGTTCGCCGAGAATCCTTAGAATTCTCTTCTGCGGTCTCGGCGGTTAGCGGTTTCTTCACAGGCTCAAGCGGACGCGACGGCAGGTCGCGACGGTCGATGCGAAAGTGGCGGAACTGGCAGACGCGCCGGACTTAGGATCCGGTAGCCGCAGGGCTATGGGGGTTCGAGTCCCCCCTTTCGCACCATCTCAGCTTTCAGCTTTCAGCTTTCAGCCTTCAGCTCTCAGCCGAACAGCGGCCTGCTTTCGGGCTTCGGAATGGGTGAGCGGGTTTGAGGGAACTGAAAGCTGATAGCTGACAGCTGATAGCTGATAGCTTCTATGAAGGCAGACTTCCTCGACGTCAACGAGACGCGCAAAAACGTGCGCGTGGAGATTCCGCGCGAGGTGGTCTCGGCCGAGATCGATCGCATCGCCCGCGACTACTCGCAGAAGGCCCGCGTCCCGGGCTTCCGCCCGGGCAAAGCGCCGGCCCGCGTCATCAAGCAGCGCTACAAGGATCAAATCCTCCACGACGTCGCGCACGATCTGATCCCCCGCGCGGTCGACGATGTGCTGAGGGAACGCGGCGTGGAAGCCGTGGATACGCCGGACATCCGCGACGTCAGCGTCGAGGACGGCCGGCCGCTGACGTTCACGGCGTCGTTTGACACCGTGCCGCCCTTCGAGCCGGGCGACTACAGCACGCTCGTGCTCCGCCGCCGGTCGAGCCAGGTTGAGCAAGCAGCGGTCGATCGGGCGATCGAGCGGCTGCGCGATCGCGCGGCGCGATACGAGCCGGTCGAAGGCCGCGGCGTCGCGGCGGGGGATCACGTCGTCGTCGACCTGGAAAGGGGACGGGAGCCCTTTTCCGGAGATCCTGAAAAGGGCTCCCGTCCCCGTAACGAGAACGTCACGATCGAGATCGGCGCCAAAGCGAACCCGCCCGGATTCGACGAACACCTGCTCGGCCTCGAGGCCGGTGCGACCAAGACGTTCACGATTCACTATCCGTCCGACTACGCGATTGGCGAGCTGGCGAACACGGAGGTCGGCTATACGGTCGCGGTGAAGGGCATCAAGCGGCGCATCCTACCCGAGCTCGATGATGAGTTCGCGAAGGATCTCGGCGAGTTCGAGACGCTCGCCGCACTCGGCGCGCGGGTGCGCGAGGACCTCGAGCACGAAGCGCGTCACGCGGCCGAGGCCGAGGTCCGCGCCGATCTCATCAAGCAGCTCGCCGCGCGCGTGCCGTTCGAAGTCCCGCCCTCGCTCGTCGAGCGCGAGATCGGGCGGCGGCTCGAAGACTTCGCCCGCCGGCTGGTCGAGCAGAACATCGACCCGCGTCAGGCAGGCATCGACTGGAACGCATTTCGCGAAGGCCAGCGCGAGGCGGCGCGCGAAGCGGTGGCCGGCACGCTCGTGCTGGACGAGGTGGCGCGGCGGGAGCACCTCGACGTGACCGCCGAGGAGATCGAGCGCGAGGTGAGCCGCTACGCCGAGCGACTGGGACGGGCGCCGGCGGCGGTGCGGGCCGGGTTGGACAAGGAAGGCGGCCTGTCGCGGGTCGCCGCCGGGCTGCGGCGGGAGAAGTCGATTGACTTCGTGATGGCGCGTGCTACAATGACGGGAGACTTGTAAGACTTCCCGCTCGCCATTCCCCAACAAGACAGCCGATTGTTTTCACCCTATGCGTTATCAGCCTCCCGATCCGCGGATGCAGCTCGTGCCGATGGTCGTCGAGCAGACCAACCGCGGCGAACGAGCGTACGACATCTTCTCCCGCCTGCTGAAGGACAGCATCATCTTCATCGGCACGCCGATCGACGATGTGGTCGCCAACCTCGCCATTGCGCAGATGCTGTTCCTCGAGGCCGAGGACCCCGACAAGGACATCATGCTGTATATCAACAGTCCCGGCGGGTCGATTACGGCCGGGCTGGCCATCTACGACACGATGCAGTTCATCAAGCCGGACGTCCAGACCATCTGCATCGGCCAGGCGGCCTCGATGGCGGCGGTCCTGTTGGCGGCCGGGGCGAAGGGGAAGCGGTTCTCACTGCCCAATTCACGGATTGTCATCCATCAGCCGCTGATGTCTGGCCTTGGTGGCCAAGCGACCGATATTGATATTGCGGCCCGGGAAATCCTGCGCATGCGCGAGCGGATCAACGACATCCTGGTCCACCACACCGGCCAGTCGGTCAAGCGTATCCAGGATGACACAGAGCGCGATTACATCATGTCGGCCGACCAGGGCAAGGAATACGGTATTATTGATGATGTCATCAGGAAGAGGGCGTAGGGACAGCTTGCAGCTGTCAGCTGTCAGCTATCAGCTTTCAGCCGTCAGCGCGGTCCGAACCAAGGCTGAGAGCCGACAGCTGAGAGGTGATAGCTGAGAGCTGACAGCTGAGAGCTGAGAGCTGATAGCTAAGAAGACTATGGTGAAAAAGGCTGGGGACGCCGAAGTCCTTCGGTGCTCCTTCTGCAACAAGGACCAGAACGACGTTCGCAAGCTGATTGCGGGCCCAACGGTCTTCATCTGCGACGAATGCGTCGAGGTTTGCAACGACATCATCGCCGACGACAACCGGTTCGAGAATCGGGGCGCGCGCTCGTCGTTGCCGACACCGCAGGAAGTCAAGAAATTCCTCGACGAATACGTGATCGGCCAGGAACGCACGAAGAAGAAGCTCGCCGTGGCGGTGTACAACCACTACAAGCGGATCGAGATCCAGAAGCAGCCGCGCAACCGCAACGACATCGAGCTGACCAAGTCGAACATCCTGCTCATCGGGCCGACCGGCACCGGCAAGACGCTGCTCGCGCAGACGCTGGCCAAGCTGCTGTCGGTCCCCTTCACGATTGTCGACGCGACGACCCTCACCGAGGCCGGCTATGTCGGCGAGGACGTCGAGAACATCATCCTGAAGCTGCTGCAGGCGGCCGGCGGCGACATCGAGAAATGCCAGCAGGGCATCATCTACATCGACGAGGTCGACAAGATCTGCCGCAAGGACGAGAACCCGTCGATCACGCGCGACGTCTCGGGCGAAGGCGTCCAGCAGGCGCTGCTCAAGATCCTGGAAGGCACGGTCGCCAACGTGCCGCCGCAGGGCGGGCGGAAGCACCCGCACCAGGAGTTCTTCCAGGTCGACACGACCAACATCCTCTTCATCTGCGGCGGCGCGTTCGTCGGCCTCGACAAGCAGATCGAGCGGCGCGTCGGCAAGAAGACGCTGGGGTTCAAGGCGGAGGTCAAATCGCTGCGCGGCCGCGATATCGGCGCCACGCTCGAGCAGCTCGAGCCGTCGGACCTGATCAAGTACGGCCTCATCCCCGAGTTCGTGGGCCGGCTGCCGGTCATCGGCACGCTGCACGAGCTCGACAAGGGTGCGCTCATCCAGATCCTGACGCAGCCGCGCAACGCGATTACGCGGCAGTACATGAAGCTGTTCGAGTACGAGAACGTGAAGCTCCGCTTCACCGATGACGCGCTCGAGGCGATCGCGGAGCTGGCGCTCGAACGCAAGATCGGGGCGCGTGGTCTACGGATGATTATCGAAGACCTGATGCTGGATCTGATGTACCAGGTACCGAACCAGAAGAAGGTCCGCGAGGTCACGATCACACGCGAGGTCGTGATGGCGAAAGACAAACCGATCGCGCTGATCGAGAAAGCAGGGTAGCTCTCAGCTGTCAGCTGTCAGCTCTCAGCACTGATAGCTGAAAGCCGACAGCTGAAAGCTGTCATCTATGGAAACCCCCTTGGAAGTCTACGAAACGCTCCCGATCGTCCCGCTCCGCGACGTCGTGGTCTTCCCGCACATGATGATGCCGTTCGTCATCGGACGGCCCTCCTCGACGCGCGCCCTCGAGCACGCGTTGCTCAAGGACAAGCGCATTTTCCTGGCGGCGCAGCACGACGCGTCGGTCGACGATCCGCGCCCCGAAGATATCTACACGATGGGGTGCGTCGCCAACGTCGTGCAAAGCCTCAAGCTGCCCGACGGCAACATCAAGGTGCTCGTCGAGGGCGTCGACCGTGGGCGCGCCGTCGAGTGGAAGGAAGACAAAGGTTTCTATCGCGTGGTCGTGAAGGTCCTGCCCAAGCAGCGCGAAGCCAGCCCGGACGCCGAGAGCACGATGAGCCGCGTCGTGTCGCTGTTCGAGCAGTACGTCAAGCTGTCGAACAACCTGCACTACGACGCGATGATCGCCGCCGTGCGCGTCGACGATCCCGGCAAGCTGGCCGACACGATCTCCGCCCACCTGCTCGTGGGCGTCGACGAGAAGCAGAACCTGCTCGAAATCATCTCGCCGATCGAGCGCCTCAACCGCATCGCCGGCATTCTCGAAATCGAGGTCGATAAGCTCCAGGTCGATCGCCGCATCCAGTCTCGCGTCAAGAAGCAGATGGAAAAGGCGCAGAAGGAGTACTACCTCAACGAGAAGATGAAGGCGATCCAAAAGGAGCTGGGCCGCAAGGACGAGAAGGGCAACGAGGTCGACGAGCTCAAGAAAAAGATCGAACAGGCCAAGATGCCCAAGGACGTCGAGGAAAAGGCCGTCCAGGAGCTGAAGCGCCTGGAAGCGATGCCGCCGATGTCCGCCGAGGCGACCGTGTCGAGGAACTACCTCGACTGGCTCATCGCGGTGCCGTGGTACAAGAAGACGCGCGAGAGCCGGGATCTCAAGCGCGCCGAAGAGATCCTCCACGAGGATCATTACGGGCTCGAGAAGATCAAGGAGCGCATCCTCGAGTTCCTCGCCGTCCGCTTGCTGGTCAAGAAGCCGAAGGCGACCATCCTCACCTTCTCCGGCCCTCCGGGCGTCGGCAAGACGTCGCTGGCCAAGTCGATCGCGCGCGCGATGAACCGGAAGTTCGTGCGCCTCTCGCTCGGCGGCGTGCGCGACGAAGCCGAGGTCCGCGGCCACCGCCGCACGTACATCGGCGCATTCCCCGGCCAGATCATTCAGATGATGAAGAAGGCCGGTTCGATGAACCCGGTGTTTCTGCTCGACGAAGTCGACAAGATGTCGATGGACTTCCGCGGCGACCCGTCCGCGGCGCTCCTCGAGGTCCTGGATCCCGAGCAGAACCACACGTTCCTCGATCACTACCTCGACGTCGAGTACGACCTGTCGCACGTGATGTTCATCTGCACCGCGAACGTCCTGCATACGGTCCCGCAGGCGCTGCGCGACCGGATGGAGGTCATGCAACTCGCCGGTTACACGGAACTCGAGAAGGTCCAGATCGCGCAGAAGTTCCTCTCGCCCAAAGCCATCGAAGGCGTGGGTCTCAGCAAGGACAACATCGCCTTCACCGAAGAAGCGTTCTCCACCCTCATC
>JAHFUJ010000047.1:3595-22429 GCA_023265105.1 Acidobacteriota bacterium | reverse complement strand
GGGCCAACTCCTGCGCGCGGCCGACGAAGCGCTGTATCGAGCCAAGAATGGCGGAAGGAACAAGGTGGAAGTGGGGAACTGCGCGTAGGAATTCTGGCGGTGAGGCAGGGATTCGAACCCTACGACCGCGCTTTTCTAAATGGTTGATGGCGCACGACTTCTGGTGCTAAGGGTTCGAGTTCCAACTGTTTACGGGCTTCTCATCGTCTGCCTCAGTCCTCGCCAGTCCTCAGTATTCTACCGGAGTCTTGGAGACATTTAGGAGACGGCCAGGATCGATGCGCTGCCCGAACATGCCACGCTCGATGACGGCACACGTGGCACTGCTTCATCACGACGATCGAAGAAGGCTTCGGCAAAGCATCCGGACACGCACAAAAAGCGGACATCACTCGTCTGGCCGACCTGCGCGCAGGCACGACCGGCGAGGCGCTCTCGTGACAGTTGCAGGTACTTTACGCGACCAACTATCTCATCCTCTCGAGTCGGTGTTGCGTCAGTACAAACGCGTCTCCGACTTCGCGCGATAGCGTGAGGAGGACCTTCAGAAACACGTTCGTGTCCAGCGTCGGCGCGACGCTTCCAAGTGCGGCCGACACCTGGTTCAGCGTGAGTGCTGTGTTCTGTCCCGGGTCCGCGAGCCCGTAGTTGGACGGACCAGTCAGCAACAAGTCGCGTTCGGGAGCGAGCCCCATCTTGAATAGAATCCCCTTGGGATTGGCGTGCACATTATGGCTCGCTAGCTTGTAGTACGGGCGCCAATGGTCAACAGTGATCTTGGCTTCAATCTCGCTGAAGTTCGGTCGTTCGGTCGGCGTCTCCGACGCCCACCCGAACTCCGAACCGAACGGCTTCCCGAACTTCGCGATCATGGCGTTGAAGGAAGCCGTGACTATGCGCATTTTCCGAGCAGGCATTCGCTTCAGGCCGAGCCGTCGGGCGTGCTTTTGATACAGGAGCATGGCCTTGTACGACTCCACGCGGTCGTGAAGGAGGTACCGCTCGGCCATGGCGTCGCCCCGATCCCGCACGAACATTGCGACCACTGCGATCTCGTGCAGTGTTCGCCATCGGGCCATGGCTCCGTCGGCGAACCCGTCCTTCAACAGCGTCAAGATTTCGTGCGCTACCTGGCAAGCCCGTGCGTGAAGTCGGGTGAGCACAGCGATCAGGTGCCGGTTCTCTTTCGTGCGCGCCTCCTGAAGCGGTGCCCCAACCAGCTCGCTGAACTCACGAGTGATTGTGAGCATCATCGAAAGACCTTCGAGAGGTTGTCGCCACCGACGGCAAAGGCGAGTTCGGAATGCGCTGAGCACTCGCTCTTCTCCAGCCGACTGAGCTTGCCATTGACTCTTCAGCTTCCTGTGTATGCGTTTCGCCAGTAGCTCCGACTCGGCCTTCACAACGTCCGGCAATCGTTTCAGGAGTCGGGCCGCCTCACGTTCAAGTCGATGACTGTTCTTGGCCGTCCAGGCTATCTTGATCTTCTTCAAACCTCTGGGCGTTCTCGCTGGTAGCGTGAATCGGCTGAAGTCCTGTGACACGACGCAGGCATGTAGCGTCTTTCGGTGGCGCGGGGACAGTCGAACGCCTTGGGTTGCGAACTTTTCCGAGAGAATTGCCGTCGCCAAGCGCGGTAGCTGATCCGTCAACCCTTGGAGTAGCGCGTCGTTCAAAATGTGTTTGTGCTCCGGCCTCGCCTCAACTTTAGCCATGTTTTCGACGTCCTTCTCCGTCAGCTCGGAGCTGCGGTTACGAATACGATGGCATTCAGATCTACAACGTCAGTGTCGTTGACGAGCAGTACGCGCTCGTGCAGTCGCCGACCGTGATTCACTTTCGGTGGCTTATGGCCAGTCGGCGCCCGACACTTCATGGACTCGCAGTAAAATGTTTGTGAATGTGGGGGTATTCTCCCCAAGCGGCCCTAATGTCTGCCTGATCGTGGAGTCCAGACTGGGCTGTGAAGTTCCGCTCACCCCAGACCATCCAGACGAGCCGTTGGTCAGTCTGTCGAAGATAGCGGCGCATCAGGCTCCGTCGAATGAAGAGCAGTGAGCCTCCAGAGGTACTCTCTTCCCCGAACCGTCGGCACAGGCTTGACGGCCTGCCCGTTCCATCGTAGAGGTCAAGCCGCCGAGCGTGATTAACCAGACCCAACGCCTCACACAACGCTGGAGCTGGAACACGGCCACCGACAGACTGATTCACGGTGCTGTGATAGCTCTCCCATGAGAACTCGTGCCCCGGAACCTCGATCGGTATTCCACGTCGTCGCCGGCCCAGAGCCCAGGAATCAAACGCGCTCTGAATATTTCGACGAGCGCGACCATCTCTCCGTCGCAATCCTGAGCCGAAATTCTGCGCCCACGGGATCTCGCCCCCAAAAGTGTAGTGGTCTTCATACGGTTCGGGAATCGCTCGGTTGCCGGGATAGTCGGTAGCATCGAAGGTGCGCCGAAGTCGGTCGATGTTTCGAGGCGAGACCAACAGGCCCCGAAGAAATGTAAACACTTCATGCGGCTCAGATTTCTGATTGATGTATCCGTCAAGCAAGACCCAAGGGCCGCGAACACCGTCGACCATCTGGCGTTCCAGCAAATGGTCGTACCTTGGCCGAGGACCTTCACGGAGCCACCGGAGTGGATCAGTAGGCGTCCCCGTAAACACATCCGGTACTCGTGGCTGCCATGTCGGCGCGCGCAGCGGGAAACTCGGATCAATGTCGCAGTCGCTTGGCCGCTCGCCATCCGAAGCCGACAACAGTCCTTGATCGTGCCGGTATCCGTACAGCTCAAAATATGCAATCCATGAGTATTTCTTGCCGTACCGGTCGGTCTTGTTCCCATTGGACGCGCGGCTAAACCATGAGGACCGACCGATGATGTCGTCTGCATGTTGGAACAAGGCGTGCGAATAGCCAAGCTGCCGCATCCGTCCAAGAAGCTGGTTCCTCACCAGCTGGTAGTCAGGATGATTGGAGTCATAGTTCTGGCGACCTGGAACGAGATGCCCGAGAGTGTAGTTGTCAAAATCCATATGCAGCGCGGGCTCAGTCTCAGCGCGCTCGCGGTCCGTTAGGACGCCGGCCGGGTTGAACGGCACAGGCAGATGTGCGAACGGCCGCCGAAGGAATCGCAGCTGCTGCGCGGGAATTAGATCTGGATCGAGCTGTCTGGCAAGTAGGATCGTCCCCAACGCATAGTCCCGCATCAGTGCGTGGCGGGTGCCCCGATGCGAGGGAGGGACGAACATCTCGGCCGCAAGGCTTTGCGCGAACGCCGTCAATACCGCGCGCATTGGCGCACCGGACGGATCGGCCCACAGAGACATCGCGACGCCGTAGCAAGCGGCCAACAGCCTTTCCGGCACATATGGGTCATTGAAACTGAGAAACGACAGGGTGTTTTCAAAAAGTACTTGCGGATGGCGCAGACCGACAAGAAACAAGGCACGGGTTGCGCGATCGCGTAACGGCCGCCGTGTCGTCGTCAGGACCAATGACAGCAATCGTACCGATACAGTGGCTGCTCCCACTGTTAGGATCGAAGAAACGTTGCGCTCCACCCATTCGAGGAGTCTAAACACAACTGAAGTGTCGCTCGCGAGGCGAAGGTATTCCGTCCAGAACGCATCACGTTCGACCATCTCCATATCTGCGAGGTACCGGTGCAGGCGCTCGGCAGAAAATACGTGGCCCTCACGAGTGGCCAATCCAACGAGGACTTCAACCACTTCATTTCGAAAGTCGATACTCGATCGCTCGAGCAATGCATTCACAAGGCGGCCCGTTTGAGGAGTGAACGACTGAACACTTCTCCAAGGTAGACCCTCTAAGAAAGCATTCGCGAACGGCGTGAGGAGCTGCCGATCGCGCGGCAAGTAGAACACCAGCTCGCGCTCGTCCTCTGGCACGTGCCGCTGAACACGCTCCGGAAATTCCAGCATAATCGCTGACGCAAAGCCGGGCATCTTGAACGTTGTGGCGCCAGGCATAAGCTCGAAAACTTGACCGAGCGGGCGATTCCTGTAGAAGCTGCGTCGGAGCGCCCCGATCGTGTTTGCTTTGAGATGCTGCCGAAGGAGATGTCTCGCTACGACATGATCCCCAAACCGCTGATACGGAAACCGGACCACCTCAATGTAGCCGTCATCAACCCAGCGAATGTCCTCCGACAGCAACCCGTCGGCCAACATCCGTTGAAGGAGCCGTCTGGCGCGTGCACGCTTTCGTGGCCCGTCTAGAAACGGCTGGATGGCGTCGAGACATTCGTCGCGAGTGAGGTCATCGCGAAGTTGGCTGGCCATCGCCGGCGCGATGCCAGGAATTTGACCACGCGACACAACGGAGTCCCCTTTTAGAATTCGCCAGCAGGTTCCGCGTGAGAGGCCGACCTCATCCTCGATTGTTTGGCCAACGTGTTTGACGAACGATTCGAGCATGTACGTCATGCCCCTTTGGCCTGAGGCGAAGTGACGAATCTGCCGATGCTTTCCGGACTGCGATAAATTCGCGATGGCCTTGCAGAGCAGCTGCAGGAATAACGGCCGAGAGAACTCCGGCGTAATCAATGGAAAGTGGGGGGCCGGGATCTCGTAGTACTCGAAGAATGACAGTTGGGCGTCGAACTCCTTCTCCGCAAACCCTTGGTGACGCACTGTCACGAACTGCCTAGCGGTTCGCGTTGTGAAGATCTGCCTCTCAAATGGCTGACGACAACTGAGAACGAGACCAACGTTGGGATACCGAGCGAGGTTTCGGCAGATGGACGCCAGCGCTCGCTTCCACGCGCCGCGATCGCCTTCGTTGATCGCGTCCACGATCAGAATGGCTCTCCCGTTTCGCTGCAAACCCATTCTTTGAAGCGACTGAAGAAGTCGTCGTGGGGTGTTGGCGACACCCGTGGCCCGACACACCCCCTCAATGGGCTCCACCCCGTCGGGCAGCTGTTGTCCAAGACATAAGACCGTCGGCAGTCCCTGATTCATCCGACGTTCTGTCAGATCACACAGTGAATGCGTCTTGCCAGTTCCCCACTCCCCGAGAAGCAGGAGGCGGTTCGCGCCCATCAGGCCAAAACTAGGCGTCTCGGCAAATTCGACGACCGCTCGGACCGCGGCTGCCAGTTCCTGGGTACGGTAGGACTGATAGTCAAGCGCGCGGTATTCCTCGCTTTCTCGAGGAAACCCTTGTTGGGCCTGCCGTAGTTGCTCTAAAAGGCGACGCGCCGCACGATCTACTCGTACTGCGGCCCGATGTACGCCTTTCGCGGCTGCGCCCGCGCCCGTCGGTGCAGTCTCTTGAAGGACCGCCAGAGTCGACAGGAGTCGATCGGGATTATTCACGGCTCGGCGGAAGCTCCGTCTGACGCGCCTCGGCACGTCGTTCCATGCCTTTTGGACGTCGGCGCGTAGCGCGGCCACGCGCGCGCGAAAATCTGCAGTCAAACCAATCGCGTCAAACGCCTGCGTAATGGACGCGATTTCCAGATTCGGAGCGGTTCTGTCCTGACCCGGCGCGTAGCGAGGCCCAGCTCGGACGATTGCCTGCTTGTTGGCCTGTCGCAACTCTGAAAGTCGCATGGTCCGTGGAGGTGACTGCGGTGCCTATTGCCCTTGCCCAGAGCCTGACGCGGACAATGTCCGCAATCGCTCGAGAAGGAGGGGCTGTCGCGCCTGACTCGCGGAATCTGGAAGCAAAAAACCCGGTAACGCATCCACAAACACACGGATGCTTAGCAGCTGCCTCACCTCGGATGCGATGTAGGTTCGGACATCGGCCGGCGCCGTTCGCACCTCGCCAATGATTTCAGGACGGCCGTCGATCACGGTAATCACATCCTCGAGGTCGTGACTGCCGCTGTAGTCGTTGTTGCCGCGGCGCCGGAAGGCTTCCAGTTTGGTCGCGAGAAAGTAGGTCGGCGTTATGAGGCGGATGTGGAGACCCGCGATGTCCATGTGCCCGGCTGAGGAGATCGCTGGGGCGTACCATCGATTGCTGAATCCCAGCACGCGCTCGTCGGTCGGCATCACGTCGATGATCAAGTCCTGATAACGCCACCGACACGTCGGGGCATCTTCGCTGTGGTCTTCACTGAGCCCCAATGCGCGTAGCCGGTCTGACAGGGTTGCGTACTCTGCATACGATGCGACTTCGGTGATCGTGTCGACGTCCTTCGTGGGTCGGATCCCGCCTGCCGCCGGGTCTGTGATAAGCAAGCCGGTTGCGCAACCGCCGGCGAACACGAGTTCATCGAGCACTGGCTGCAGGAGCCTAACGGCGCCTTCGAGCAGGGTCAGGTTCGGATCCTTCATTTGAGCTGGTGTCCAAGCCGAGCGATCAGCTCCTTCTCGGCGAGCTTACGCTCCCGAGCGCGGCCTTCACGAAGCGCATCGATGAGGGCAAGCAACTCGTACAGAGCCTGGTCGCGGACGGCAGCGTCTGGCGCCGTCTTGTATAGGGGTTCGAGACTGACACCTCTATGCTGACCTTCGGGGAACGGCCAGACAGGCGGTAGCTCGGAGCCGGGCTCTATGTTCTTGTTCAACGGCGGCGCGGCATACGAGGTGGGCAACCCGCGCGTAATCTCTCCCCGTTTCGCCGGAAACGCGTATTTCACACCATGTAGGAGGAACTCTTCGACAGCTTCCAGCAACGGTCGGTTCCCTTCGGCGTCATTCGAAACAAGGCGGGAAAGAGCCAGTCGTTTCAGCGCGGCGTGAACCTCCGAGGAGCTGATCGACAGGTCGACGCCCATCTGGGCTATCGGCGGACGCCGCCCCTGGTAGGCCAGAAGTTTGGCAAGAACGAGGACGTCTTGGGGACGGAGGCTTGGCTGCGTCATTCGATATTCGCGATTCGCGAATACAGAATAGCACCGAGTGACGGCTCGGACAAGCCCTGTTAACTTCACGTTTATATGTATGTTTACATATGTCAATGCGTGAACTTGTGAAAGTGCGTCTGGTAGCGGGCTCAGCGGTAATCAGTTTGCCTCAGTCTGTACTCGAACCGGTTGGGTTGAAGGCAGGCGACCGCGTTCTCGTGGAGGCCGCACCCCCGCGGCGGCTGATCATCACAAAGGAAGGAGCGACCATGTCTTCAACACAGCGCCTGGAGCTCGAGCTCGACCTTCTCGAAAAGAAAAAGGCGGCCATGAATTCGGACCTCAAATACAAAGAGCGGCAGCACAACAGCTCGATGCCCGTGGACGAAGGCATGTCGGACCCGAGCGTCGCAGTTCTCGTGATGTCTTCGCTCGTGCGTGATCGTGATCGTTTGACGGCGGAGATTGCCGAGAAGAAGCTCGAACTCTACGATCTTCTCGGGGGCAACGATCCCGCCGCGGAACACGATAAGCCGGACTTGAATCTCGAGAATACAGCCGCACTACCGACGCAAATGACCCACGCGGAGCAAATCCTTCAGGCCGCGGCGGCTCTCGCGGGATCTGACCGCGCCGGACTTTTCAGTAGAAAACAAGTGCGCGAGCAGCTTGGGCTGTCACCGCACGACTGGCAGTCAGGGTATACGGCGATCTTTCAATCCATGAGAGACGACCATCCCGGAGGTGCCCCGCAGGTGTCTGGCAAATACAAGAACGTTCTCCATCGCGAAGGCCCCGGACAATATCAGCTCAATGCACGCGGCCGTCGTCTCGCGGACGAATTCAAGGCAGATTCCACCGGCTGATCGGGCTCCTACTATGGCTTCAGAGTTTGACACCGGAACTGGGCGGCTCGCATCATGGCTCGGCGCATGACACCCGCGCATTCAACAGAGAGCGAACGGCGCACACGGAAGAGCCGCATCGACCCGCGCTTGAAGGCCTGGGGCTGGGAGATCGTTCCGTTCGCCCCAAGCCGGCCGCTGACCGGCTACGGCCGCCACGCGATCGAGGAATACCCGACCGCGAATGGTCCGGCAGACTACGCCCTGGTCGTTGACGGCAAGCTTCTGGGTGTCGTCGAGGCAAAGAAAGTCACATTGGGACCGCAGAACGTGCTCACGCAGGCCGAGCGGTACTCCAAGGGCATCGAGGCGAGCTCCTTCAACTTCAACGGCTATCGCGCACCGTTCCTCTACTCCACGAACGGCGAAGTGCTCTGGTTCCAAGACGTCCGTAACAAGCTGAATCGAGCCCGCAAGATTGTGGGATTCCATACACCCCACGCCTTGGCGGAGATGATCGCGCGCGATTTCGATGCCGAATGCGCCTGGTTTCCCGAAAATCCGA
Source organism: Acidobacteriota bacterium (assembly GCA_023265105.1). Lineage (GTDB taxonomy): Bacteria > Acidobacteriota > Vicinamibacteria > Vicinamibacterales > CAVVIG01 > JAHFUJ01. The sequence goes on along the minus strand of JAHFUJ010000047.1, from coordinate 14,192 downwards.
GCCAGCATCACTGGCTCCGACCGTACCAGATCCAAGCGTGCACCGCGATCGAGGCCGCGATTGCGAAACGCAAGCGGCAGATGCTCGTCGCGATGGCGACCGGCACCGGAAAGACGGTGACGCTGGCCCAAGAGGCCTACCGGCTGCTGAAGTCCGGCGTGGGCAAGCGAATCCTCTTCCTCGTGGATCGTCGGGTCCTGGCGGCTCAGACGGTCCGTACGTTCGGGTCGTTCGCTCCAGAGCCGAACCAGAAATTCAACAAGATCTACGAGGTCTATCATCAACACTTCCAGCGCGAAGATCTGGAGGAAGGCGACAAGTTCGATCCAAACGTCCTTCCGAAGTCATACCTCGAGAATCCGCAGCCCAAGCATGCGTTCGTGTACGTCTGCACGATCCAGCGGATGGCAATCAACCTGTTCGGCCGTCAGGCCGTTTGGGGCGGTGACGAAGAGATCGAAGACGACGCGGAAGAGCTCAAGATTCCGTACCACGCTTTTGACATTGTGATCGCAGATGAATGTCATCGTGGCTACACCACCGCGGAAGAATCGGCATGGCGGAACACGCTGGACCATTTCGACGCGATCAAGATCGGCTTGACCGCCACGCCCGCCGCTCACACGAAGGCGTACTTCAACGACGTCGTCTACCGATACGAGTACGCCCGCGCGGTCAGGGAAGGGCATCTCGTCGACTACGACGTCGTAACCGTGAAGTCCGACGTGCGCATGAAAGGTGTCTTCCTAAAGGAAGGCGAACGCGTGAGCGTCGTCGATCCGGAGACGGGCCTCCAAAAACTCGACGAGCTCGAGGACCAACGCGACTTCGAGCCGCCGGACGTGGAGAAGCGCGTCACGTCGCCGGATTCCAATCGGAAAATCCTGGAGGAGGTCCGCAAGTACGCCGACGAACACGAGAAACAGTACGGCCGGTTTCCGAAGACGCTGATCTTTGCAGACAACGATCTGCCGCACACCTCACACGCAGACCAGCTCGTCGATTTGGCCGTCGACGTCTTTGGCCGCGGCCAATCGTTCGTGCGCAAGATCACCGGCCGCGTGGATCGGCCACTCCAGCGCATCCGCGAGTTCCGCAACCGGCCGGAGCCCGGCATCGTTGTTTCCGTCGACCTGATGTCCACCGGTGTCGACATTCCCGACCTGGAGTTCATCGCCTTCCTCCGGCAGGTAAAGTCACGCATCCTGTTCGAGCAAATGCTCGGCCGCGGCACCCGCAAAGGCGAAAAATTCCCAGACAAGTCGCACTTTACGGTCTTTGACTGCTTCGATGGGACGCTGCTCGCGTATTTCCGGACGGCCACGGCGATCACGGCGGAGCCGCCGGACAAGCCGACGCGCACGATCCAGGAAGTCGTAGAGGACATCTGGGCGAACCGCGACCGCGACTACAACATCCGCTGCCTGGTCCGGCGGCTCCAGCGCATCGACAAAGGAATGGCGGGCGACGCCCGTGAGCTCTTCGCTGCCTTCGGCGTCGCAGATGGCGATCTGGGACGCTACGCGCGCGAGCTGCCGACCAAGCTCCACCGCGACTTCATCGGCACGATGAAGTTGCTGCGCGATCCGGCCTTTCAAGACCTCCTGGTCAACTACCCGCGCCCAGCCCGCCGCTTCATCAAGGCTGACTCATACGAAGATCACGTCTCGTCCGTCTCGCTCGTGCGCGAAGTTACCGGCCACGAGTACAAGCCTGATGACTATCTGAAGCAGTTCGCCACCTTCGTCCGTGAGAATCCAGCGAAGGTGGAGGCTATCAAGATCCTGTTGAATCGCCCGAAGGGGTGGGGCACGAAAGCACTGACGGAACTCAGAACCAAGCTTGCCGCAGCTCCACAGCACTTCACGGTCGACGCGCTCGAGAAGGCGCACCGCCTGCGGTACGACAAGGCGCTCGTCGACATTATTTCGATGGTCAAACATGCCGCTCGCGACCAGGAGCCATTGCTCACGTCCGAGGAACGGGTTGGCAAAGCGTTCGACCAATTGACGGCTAAAGAGAAGTTCACAACGGAGCAACAACAGTGGCTTGACCGAATTCGCGAGCACTTGGTCGCTAATCTCTCGATCGACGAAGACGATTTCGAGAACGTCCCGGTGCTCCAGAATGCCGGCGGCTGGGGCAATGCTAATCGAGCCTTCAAAGGCAGGCTACCGAACCTGCTCAAAGCTTTCAATGAGGCTATCGCCGCATGAGTGACATCGTCCAGAAACTGTGGGGGTTCTGCCACACCCTTCGCCACGACGGGATCGATTACGGCGACTACATCGAGCAGATCACGTTCCTGCTCTTCCTCAAGATGGCCGACGAGAAGCAGCTCACATTGCCGAAAGGCTGCGGCTGGAGCAAGCTGCGCGATCACAGCGGAACGGCGCTCCTAGACCACTATTCCGACGTGCTGCGGACGCTTGGGAAGACGCATGGCATCCTCGGCGACATCTACGCCGAGGGACAGTCTCGATTCAACAATGCGGTAAACCTGAAGAAGCTGATCAACTTGATCGATGAAATTGAGTGGACCAGCCTCGGCGTGGACGTGAAAGCCGCAGCGTACGAAGGACTGCTTGAAAAGGCGGCAAGCGAAGGTAAGAAGGGCGCAGGACAGTATTTCACCCCGCGCATGCTGATTCAATCCATCGTTCGGTGCATGAAGCCCGACCCGCGCGTCCATACCGACTTCACGATCTGTGATCCCGCCTGCGGCAGCGGCGGCTTCCTCGTTGCCGCGTATGAGTGGTTTCTGCGGCAGACGAAAGGCGGCGCGATCGATCGTACCGTCGCCAGGCGGGTTCGAACCAAGACGTACTACGGTCAGGACCTCGTCGCCCGGCCGCGACGATTGGCGCTGATGAATCTGTATCTGCACGGCATCGAGCCGATCATCACGTTCGGCGACACGATCTACGAGCCGCCGTCTTCTCAGCGTTTCGATGTCGTCCTGACTAATCCGCCGTTCGGTACGAGAGGCGCGAATCAAGCCCCCGAACGAGAGGACTTCACAATCGCGACGTCGAACAAACAGCTCAATTTCCTGCAGCACGTGATGACGATTTTGAAACCCGGCGCCCGAGCCGCCGTGGTGTTGCCGGACAATTGCCTCTTCGAGGACAAGGCCGGCGAAGTCTTCGAGATCCTGATGCAGGACTGCGACCTGCACACGATCCTGCGACTGCCGCGCGGCACGTTCACGCCCTACAGCCAGGGCGTGAAGGCCAACGTCGTCTTCTTTCAAAAAGGCCGTCCGACCGAGCACGTCTGGATTTTCGACGCCAGATCGAACGTGCCTGGCATCACTAAGAAAGACCGGCCGCTCACGCGGCAGCACTTTGCCGAATTCGAGGATTGCTATGGCAAAGACCCGAACGGCTTGAGTAAGCGCAAAGACCTGGGCGAAGAGGGCCGTTTTCGAAGTTTCGATATCGCCGACATCAAGAAACGTGGGTACAGACTCGACATCACCTGGTTGAAGGACGACTCGATAGAAGACGCCGACGAACTCGCCGAACCCCAGGAACTCGCTGGCGAAGCGATTGCCGAACTCGAAGCCGTTGTGGATAGTCTGCGCGAAATTATCGAACTGGTCGAGAAGGAAGAGGGCGTGGCGCCGTGATCGGCGAGCTTCCAGAGGGCTGGGCAAGACCGCCGCTCGCGGAGATTGCCGAGATAAATCCGCGACATCCTAAGAGGCTGGACGACTCGATGCCCGTTTCGTTCGCCCCAATGGCTGCGGTCAGTGAATCGAAAGCTGAGTTCCAGTTCCTTGAGGAACGCCGTCTAGGCAAGGTCCGCCAGGGCTTCACGCACTTTGCCGAGGGCGACGTGTTGTTCGCCAAGATCACGCCGTGCATGGAGAACGGTAAAGGCGCCGTCGCCACCGGTCTCCGCAACGGGCTTGGATGTGGCACCACAGAATTGATTGTTATCAGGCTGCTTGCGGGAATCGATCCGCATTACGTATATCGCTTCCTCGCACAACCGTCGGTTCGGCGTGAAGCGAAGGAGCACTTCACCGGCACTGCTGGTCAGGAACGGGTTCCCACCAGCTTTATCGAGGAACTCGAAGTACCGCTCGCTCCTATCAGCGAGCAGCGGCGCATTGCGGCGAAGCTCGAGATGTTATTGGAAAAAGTAGACGCCTGCCAGAACCGGCTGGCGAACATCCCCGAGCTTCTCAAACGCTTTCGCCAATCTGTCCTCGCCGCGGCTTGCTCCGGTCGTCTCACGGCGGATTGGCGAGAGGAAACCAAGACGGCAGTTGATTCCAACGGTCCGGATGAAGCCCCGGATGGATATCCGCCGCTGCCTTCAACGTGGCGCTGGGCGTCCCTGGAAGCCGTCTGTAAGGAAATTGTCGATTGCCCACACTCAACGCCAAAGTGGACGGCCTCAGGCCACTTCTGCGTGAGGACGACGAATTTCAAACCGGGCATCCTGGATCTTTCGGAAGTACGCTATGTCTCCAACGCGACGTTCAGGCAACGCATCGAGCGCCTGCATCCGCAACCCGGTGACATCCTCTACAGCCGAGAGGGAGGCATTCTGGGCATCGCTTGCATTATTCCGCCGGGAGTTGAATTGTGTCTCGGTCAGCGAATGATGCTTCTTAGGACAGGCCCTGAGTTCACAGGCGCTCTGCTGATGCACTGGTTGAACAGCCCACTCACACTTCGGCGAGTTCAACAACTAACTGGCGGAACGGCATCACCTCATTTGAACGTCAGAGATATTAAAGATTTCCCCACACCAGTGCCTCCGTTTGCCGAACAACATGAGATCGTCCGTCGACTGGAAGCGCTGCTTGCACTGGCCGACCAGATCGAGGCCCGGCTTGAGAAGGCCCAAGCACAGGTGGACAAGCTCACCCCTTCTCTCTTCGCCAAGGCGTTCAGCGGGGAACTGGTGCCGATCGAGGCCGAACTGGCGCGCCAAGAACACCGTGACTATGAACCTGCATCCGTTCTTCTCGAACGGCTGCAGCGCGAACGCAACGGTGGGCGGTCGGCCACGAAGGAAGAACACGGGGTCTCAAAGACCAAGCTACGCGGAACCCAGCAACGCACGCGCATGGCGAGTGCCGGGCCGCGCGGATTGGTTCGAAAAGGATTAGCCAGGAAGCCACCCCAGACCGCCCGTTAAAAACGGATTGGATCGGCCACCACGCGACAAGACTCGATCGCAAAACGGAATGGCGATCGTGTGAACCACCTTGTCTCAGGCGCTGAGGCGCGGTATAAGACTCAAAGCAGCGATCTGAATCCGACTCCTCTCCACTCGCTCTACGTGGAGCCGCCGACCTGACCGTCGTCGCTTCCAGAGCACGACGACCGGCCGCCTTCATATCCCAACTCCCGCGCCGGCAACTCCCTGGCGTGATTCGTGTTCGCCGGCGAGTGCTCCTGCGCGCGGACGATTTGCTACACTGGCTGGACCAGAAGCGCGCGCCATCGCCAGAGGAGTAATTGGCGATGAGCGTCACAATCCGTCCGTATCGGAGAGGCGGCTGGGAGGTCGACATCCGTGTCGTCGCACCCGACGGCACGCGGGAGTTCCGGGAGCGCAAACGCGCGCCGGTGTCGTCACGATCGGCCGCCGTGCGGTGGGCTGAGAGTCGCGAACGCGTGCTGTTCGAGCGACTGATGAAGCCGCCGCAAGACAATGCACCACCGAAGGAGGTGCCCACACTACGAGAGTTCGCATCGAGATTCCTCGATGGCCACGCTCGGGCGAATCGGCAGAAACCGAGCGGGATCGCGGCGAAGGAGATGATCCTCCGCGTCCACCTGGTGCCGGCGCTAGGTCACAAGAAGCTCAACGCGATCAAGAGCGAAGACGTGCAACACCTCAAGGGCCGCTTGAGCACGAAAGCGGCGAAGACGGTCAACAACATCCTGACGGTGCTCAATGTGCTGCTGAAGAAGGCCGTGGACTGGGACGTGATCGATCGCATGCCGTGTGCGATCACATTGTTGCCGGTGCCGAAGACGTCGATGTCGTTCTATGACTTCGACGAGTACGAGCGACTCGTCTCGGCGGCGAGCGCGCTCGATGCGACGGCGCACCTCATCGTGCTCCTGGGTGGGGAGGCGGGCCTTCGGTGTGGCGAGATGATCGCGCTCGAATGGCGGGACGTCGATCTCGGCAAGCGGCAGATCTGCGTCCAGCGATCCGACTGGAATGGGCAGGTGACCACACCGAAGGGCGGACGACTGCGGTATGTGCCGCTCACCATTCGACTCGCGGCCGCGTTCCGCGATCATCGGCATCTGCGGAGTCCCAACGTGCTGTGCCAGGACGACGGCCAGCCGCTGACTCGGCAGATGGTGCAGTACCGCGTGCTGCGCGCATCACGTCGAGCGAAGCTGTCGCGGGACGGCGTACACATCCTGCGGCACACGTTCTGTTCGCACCTGGCGATGCGCGGTGCACCGCCGAGAGCGATTCAGGAGCTCGCCGGTCATCGCGAGCTCGGGATGACGCAGCGCTACATGCACCTGAGTCCAGCGGCGCTCGACCGCGCGATTCGCCTGCTGGATCAGCCGTTGGCCGTACAGAGTTTTGGAGACATTTTGGAGACGGGGAGGGTCTCCGAAGGAAAGATCAATGGATAGAACAACTTAACTGGCGGTGAGGCAGGGATTCGAACCCTGGATACAGGTTTTGGCCCGTATAACGGTTTAGCAAACCGCCGCCTTCAGCCTCTCGGCCACCTCACCGTATCGAGCTAACTATTGTCGCACAAGGACTTGCTGATTTCAGGCTTTCGACCGCGCCGGCTGATTTTGCTCGATTGTCCCTGAAATTGTCCCTGTCACGGCGCCGGGACGCTTCGCGGCCATGCGGAGATCGCCAGCGCTCACGGTATTGTATCGCTCGAACACGCTCCGAGTCTTGTGCGCTGTCATCTGCATCGCGACGCGCTCGAGGATGCCGGTGCAGACGAGGTTGCGGAAAGCGGTCCGGCGAACGGCTTGGTGTCGAACGTCCCGCCGGGTACGCAGCTCGCGCCCCAGCCCCTACGAAGTACGAAGCGCGAAAAGGTTCGTGATCGCGCACGACAAGTCGCCCGTGCCACCGCCGCCGACCCTCCTGGCCGGCTCGTACCTGTCCCTCCTTGAGGCTATCGACATCTTCACGCGGCAGTCTGTCAACAGGCTCACAACAACGTTGCTGGGCCTGACACCTCGGGAGAAGGTGATTCTCGGTCTTTATTACCGCTCGATTGGGTTCTGCAGGACGGCCACTGAACTGAAGGCCGCCGTGCATCAGCAAACCCTGACATCGGCAGAACGTTCGGTCATTGAGCTGTACGTGGACATGGAGTTAGTCCACCGGAACGCGATCCCCGACGCAGTCGAGAAGGTGATCGCCTTCACCGACTGGCAGAAGCTTCGTGCTGCGCGCCGGATCGACAGGTTCTTCACCGACAATCCCGGCCTCGACACTCAGCCATTAAAGGCAACTCCCCACCGCGAGTTCATAAAGAACGAAGCTGCCCGTGTTGAAAGGGACGTGGAACGACATCTCAAGCCCCATCACGCCGGGGGACACGACGCCACGATGTAGATCCCGCCGTAGGCAGCGTAGGCCCTGCCGGCGAAGGCAGAGTCGACTCGTGTGAGCGCGTTGGCAAACACAACCAGACTGCCAACGCCGAGCCCCGCCGCGAACGGCGACGCTCCCCTCCGCAGCCACGTCCAAAAGTCAAACCACCCAGCGATCTCGGAGATCGCAGCGGTGGCAAAAGACCAGCAGATTGGTGATCAGGATTCGAGAAGCGCAGATACGAATTCGCGCGTTCCGGGAGGTCCAGTCAGCTCGAGCCAAATCGGCCCGCCATCTGGTTCGACAACAATTTGGAACCTCAGGAAGCGGCAACATTCGCGCTCAGCCTCGACGGCGCTGGCAATGAGGGACAGCGTGTCACGCGCTGATGCGAAGCGCAGCCGATGGCCATCTGGCAGCTCCTCGTGCTCGTCGGCGCGGCCGAGCAAGTCCAATAGCAGTCCCTCGCGGCGTGTCTTCAGGGCGTCAGGGCTCAGGGTGCAAGCAACAGGAAGATCGGCCATAAATGCGAACCCCCACGCATTGTGACATGAGCGTCACACCCGTTTCGGCTTTAGGCGCGAGCTCCGATGACTTCGATGTACTCCGCTTGAACCCGGGTCGTTCCATCTGTCGCGACGTTGTTTCGCGTCCACAGCGCGGTCAGATCATCGTGCAACGCCTGGCGGCCGTCGTCGGTCAGCGATGAATAAGCCCGGTTGGTCGGACCGTAGTACTCGATGAAGAAGTCGACCACCTTGGCAGGGGCAAACGGATATTCGAACGGGTACATGTAGCGCGTGATCTTCAGATCGTTCACACCCGTGCCGAGGCGCTGGCGGCAGGTCGCCTCGTCGCCCCAGAGGAGCGGCGACGGAAAATGTGGCGGCGGCACGTGCTTCCCGATCGCTTTGAACATCTGGCCAATGTGACCTTCAGGCGTCCAGTTCCCCATGATGATTCGACCGCCTGGCCTGCACACCCGAAGCATTTCCGAAGCCACGAGCTCCGGGCGGGGCGCGAACATCGAACCAATCAAGCTCATCACGACATCAAACGAGGCGTCCGGATATGGCAGATTTTCGGCGTCACCTTCGTCCACTTGAATCTTCAAACCCTCGCCCGCTGCCTTCGTGCGAGCTTGTTGCACCAAGTTGGCCGCGAGATCCAGAGCCGTAACCTCAATCCCCTTCCTGGCCGCAGGAAGCGTCAACTGGCCCGCGCCGCACGCGACATCGAGGAGTCTCGTTCGCGCGGGAATGTTCAGGCGATCGAAGAACTCGAGCGCGCCTTTCTCGAGAAACTTCGCGAAAACCCCGTAATCGCCCGACTCCCAGGTTGTCTTGAGTCGGGTCTTCAGCGTGCTCATCTCAGGAATCATGGTCGTCTGCGTCGTCATGGTCGTAATCTCCCTGCGAAGTATCGCTCGGTCAGACGTGCCGGTACACATCCGCACACCACGTCCACGTGCAACTGCGACTGACCAACTCAAAGCCAGTCCGGCGAATCACGTGGTCCATCGCTGAGGCTGAATGGACGAATGTGCGAAACGGATTCCTCCGAAGTTGGCGCCCCAGGTTTTGCAATCCAACCCAAGCTCGGACGTAGCAGACGTTTCTTGGATACGAGAGAGCGAAGTAGCGATCCGCGTGTCGCACTGATTCATCCAGGAGCCGATCGTATTCTGGATAACAACAGATGACCCGATCCAGCGTGACGATGTCGGCGGCAACAAGCTGACTGGCAATGGCAACAAAATCATCGTGGACGAATCGCACGGAGTCAGTTCGGCCCCGACGCGCCGCCTCCTCGGACGCCGCTGCGACATAAGCCGATGACAGATCAACACCGATCGCTTCAGTCAGTCCTCGATCGAGAAGCTCGAACGTCAGCGCACCGACACCGGATCCGATATCGAGCAACCGTCCGTGGAGTTGCCCCGCCTTCGCGATACCCGCCAGCAGGAGACGTGCGGTGGACCCCGGCCCTTTCGTGCGATATTGGGCGAGATCCTCCATGGCTCGTTTCTCGCTGAACTGTCGTTCGGCGGCGGCGCCGACGCTCGAACAACAACAGCTCATCGTCACCTACGGCGGATTGCTGACAGGTTCACGCCGATGACACCGTAACGCCGTGCGGTCTTCTCCTTGGACGTGGCCTCAAAGCAGTCGAACCGCTCCGTGATTCTCACGTCGGTAAACCCCGCATCTGCGAACGCCGCGACAAGCTCTGCTTCCAGCAGAGCACCGGCGATTCAACCGGTCCAGAGGTCGATGTCCTTGCGTGCGTCTTCCGGGAGCTCGACGCCGAGCACGATGTCGGCGACCTGGACGCGGCCCCCTGGTTTCAGTACGCGCCGGATCTCGGCAATCGCCTCTCGCTTCTCGGCCACGAGGTTCAAAACGCCGTTTGAGATCACAATATCCACGCTCCCCGTTTCGACAGGAAGCGCTGTGGCCTCTCCCTCGCGCACGTCTACCTGTGCCAGTCCGCACGTCGCCGCACCCCGTCGCGCTCGATCGCGCATCGCTTCGGTCATGTCCACACCGATCGCGCGACCGGTCGGCCCGACGTGCAACGCCGCCAGCAGGAGATCGGTCCCGGCGCCAGACCCGATGTCCACGACCGTGGCACCTACCGGCAGCGGCGCGATCGCGTGCGGATTCCCAACGCCCGCGAACGACTCGGTCACCGTGCCAGGCAGCGTCGAGAGTTCGGCCGCATCGTAGTGAAGCCTTTGCGCGGCGTACTCTGGACCACGATGGAAATGGAACTCGCCGGACGGATCTGCCGCAACACGCGCATAGATCGACTGGATTTCGGCACGCAGCTTCAGCGTATCGAGATCGACTGGACAGGCAATGGCCATCTCATTCACCTCGTAGTGTGGACCGCAGAAGAAGACGGTCGGCCACGCACGAAACCGTAAACCGGCTCGAAGAAACTTCCCCGCGACAAGCTGTGTCGCTCGACCGGCAACTCTGCGAAGAGTCCCCGGAACTCGGCACTCGTCTGGTGCGCGCACTCCCACGCG
>JAHFUJ010000047.1:0-3495 GCA_023265105.1 Acidobacteriota bacterium | reverse complement strand
GACGAATGTCTGAATCATTGTTGACCCCCTCTCTGATCTTCTAGAGTGCACAACTACACTGGGACGTAGCGCGACGTTTCGTCCATCCGTACGGCAGCCACAACACCTGATGCGAGCGTGATACCCGCGACCAGCCACATGGCGCCCGCCAGCCCTATCGCGTCAGCCGTGATCCCTGCCAAGAGCGCGCCGATCGCATAACCGAGGTCCCGCCACAGGCGATACACACCGACAGCCGATGCGCGCCAGGAGGGCTGCGCGACGTCACCGATCGCGGCGAGCAACGTCGGATAGACCATCGCAGTCCCGATCCCAAGCAGCACGGCGCCCGAGGCGAACCCGGCAAAACCGCGCGACAGGATGACGATGCCGATGCCGACGGCTTGGGTCCACATGCCGGCCGCGATGAGCCACTTTCGTCCGACGCGATCGGACAGCGCGCCGGTGACCAACTGCATCAGTCCCCACGTCGCTGGGTAAATCGCCGCCAGTGCGCCGATGCGGTCCAGGCTGATGTTGGCGGCGGCGAAAAACAACGGGAACAGACCCCACGCCATACCGTCATTCAGGTTGTTGACCAGTCCGGCCTGGCTGATAGTCGACAAATTGCGGTCAGTCGCGGTCGTTCTCCAGAACACTTGGCCGGGTGTTAGCACGTCGGCCCCGAGAGCGCTCAACCCGCTTTCGTGCGCGACGTGGGAAGAGGTGTCCCGAACGAGCAACAGCGACAGGCCCAGACCGGCCGCCACGAAGACGACCCCTGGATAGAAGGGCTCGGGACGCAGTCCCGTTCGAGCGGCAATCCATCCCGTGAGCAGCGCCGAGCCGGCGACGGCCACATAACCGGCGCATTCATTGAGTCCCATCGCCAGTCCGCGCCGCCCTGCGCCGACGAGATCGATTTTCATGATGACCGTCGTCGACCATGTGAATCCCTGGCTGACACCGAGTAGCACGTTGGCGGCAAGAATCCAATTCCAGGTCGATCCCCACATCAACATGAACGGCACGGGAACCGCGATCAGCCAGCCCGCGACGAGGACTTGCTTGCGTCCGACGCGATCGGCAAAGCGACCGGCCGTATAGTTGGTGAGCGCCTTGGATAGGCCGAACACGACGATGAACGAAAGAACAGCGGCTCGGGCGGCGAGATGAAAATCCTGCTCGGCAATTGCGGGGAGAGTGCTGCGCTCCATTCCCACCATGGCGCCGACGAACGCGTTGACGACGACCAACAGCGCGAACTGCGCGGCGTTCTCACGCAAACCGAGGCGCACCACCGCCGGACGATCGTGCGCGAACGCCGTCGTCACGCCTCGGCCCCGATCACCGAACGACCGCGGTTGAACGCGAGGATCTGTTCCATCTCCTCGGGCTTCGCCGGCACGTTGGCCATCGCCTCGATAAAGGCGTCGCGATCCAGCGTCAGCATCGGATTCCAGCGGCGCTCGAACGCAATCGTGCTGGTCGGCTTGCCGCTCAGACCTGCTCCGCAGAGAGAGCCGGAAAAATGGCCCGGATAGATTTCCAGATCGCCCGACAGCGTCAGCAGCTTGTTGTGAAGGCTCGCGTAGAGTTCGGCCGCGTTCTCGCGTGCGCGACCGGGCAGATCCGGTCGCCCGACCGCGCCGACAAACAGCGTGTCACCCGTCAGCACGAACCATGGATCGGGACCACGTCTCAGATCGGTGACGAGGAGACAGATGCTCTCGGGCGAGTGTCCGGGCGTATGAAGGACCTTTAAGTGGGTATTCCCAAGCTCGATGTCGTCGCCGTCTCGCAGCCGTTTGAACGGCATACCGACGTCGGCGGATTCGTGGAGGTAATAATGCGCGCCCATCTGATGCGCGAGTTCCCGTCCACCTGACCGATGGTCGGCGTGGATATGCGTATCGATCACGTGGGTGACCCGCATGCCCTTGCTCGTCGCGAACTCGGCGTACGCCTTGACATCGTCAACACGAGCATCGACCACGGCGCATTGTCCGAGCGTGCCGCATCCCAACAGATACGCGGCGCAGCCGCGGTCGTCATAGTAATAAGGGCGAAGAATCATTTCAGTGCTCCGGGCTCAACGCCGTTGGTTACGGGCAGACCAGCCGCCCGCCACTCAGGGAATCCGTCCGTCAGCCGACGCGCCCGACGTCCGTGAGCGCGCAGCATTTCCACCGCCCGGTCGGCGTACACGCAATACGGGCCGCGACAGTAGGCGACGTATTCCTTGCCCTTGGTCAGCTGTTGGAGCCGGCGCTGGAGATCATCGACTGGCACGGAGATCGCCCCGGCGATATGTCCGGCGATGTACTCGCTGGCCGGCCGGGTGTCGAGAATCACCACCTGTTTGGACCGCGCGCGTTTGAGCAGTTCGGTCATCGGCACGGCTTCGGCGTCTACGCGGTCGCTGAAATGTTCGCGGATGAGCCGCTCGAACTCCGCCAGCCGCCCTTCCGCGACCGTCCGCAAGACCCTGGATAGCTCAAAAACCTCGGCGCCCGCGAGCCGGTAGTACACGAACAGACCATCCTTACGGCTGTCGACCAACGCCGCTTGCCGAAGCGCTTGCAAATGTTGGGAGGTATTGGCGAGTGACAGCCCGATTTCGGTGGCCAGCGAGTCCACGGTGCGCTCGCTTTGCGCGAGCAGCTCGAGGATCTCCAGTCGATGAGGATTCGAGAGCGCCTTGCCAATCCGCGCGAACTGGCCGTAGAGCCGATCCTTGAATTGACGGTGCGTGTCAGTCGCCATAGTCAAGTAATCAATATACTACTTGACTATGACGTGTCAAGCCGAAAGCCGAAGTCGGTCGCCTAGCCCTCGGTGGTGAAAGTCGTGACGCCGGCCGGAATGCCAACCGATGTTGATGACCCTCCATCGTCGGCTTCGATCTCGATCAATCGCTCGGCGGTCCCTGGAACGTGGTCGAAGGGAACCCGGCCGATCTCAAGGCGGCCGACAACATCTTCATCGACGAGATCTACAAGGACAAACTCGGTGTGACGCACCTGGGCCAGATCGTGGAGATCCGCGGTCACCGCGCGCGCATCGCGGGATTCACGTGAGGCATCCGCTCCTTTACAGCCTCACCGTATGTCTTCACGTCGTTCAAGAGCGCCCAGAACTGCGCAGCACTCTCCGAGGACCAGACGATGTTCATCCTCGTCAAGGCCGCGCGGGGCGTACCGGTCGAGGTGCTGCGCGATCGCCTCGCCGCCCGCTTGCACGACGTCGAAAAGCAAAGAAGTTGACACCGGTTTAGATTTCGTTCTAATATACGACTAAATTAGTCGTATATTCGAGGCGGTGATGCTCAGGCTCTCCAAGAAGACAGATTACGCCTTGATGGCGATGAAGCGCCTCGCGTCCGATCCGGTGCGCCGGGCGGCCAGCGCCCGGGAAATCGCCGAAACGTATGACATTCCGGTCGAGCTGATGGCCAAGGTGCTGACGCGGCTCGTGCGGTCGGGGTTGCTCATCTCGCACCAAGGCGTTCACGGC
>JAHFUJ010000046.1:13681-22629 GCA_023265105.1 Acidobacteriota bacterium | reverse complement strand
GCGCTTTCGAGAGCTCATTGATGTAGACGGCGGCCACCGGCATTTCGCCACCGACACCAATGCCTTGGACGAACCGGCAGGCGAGGAGCGCGGCGAAATTCCCGGAGATCGCGCAGCCGAGGCTCATCACCGACATGATGGCGACGGCGGCCGCCGCGCTGCGGATTCGTCCAAACGACTCGGCCAGCGAACCGAACACCAGCGCTCCAAGAAACTGTCCCAAATAGCCGATCGCGATGAGGATGCCGACTTGCGCCGGCGAGATGTGCCACAGGCCGACGAGGACCGGCAGCACGAACGCCAGTGAGAGCGCGTCGAAGGCATCGAAGAACGTCGCGCTGCCGACGATGACGCGCGGGCGGAGATGCCAACGGGAGAACGGCACGCGTTCGATGCGAGCGATGAGCGCCGCCGCGTCAGCGACAGGCGCGAGCCGGCCATCCCCCGTCATGAGCGCCGCAGCATGGTGAGGAGCTGGGAACTGACCTGATCGCGACACTCGATGGGAGTCAAGTGCCGTGCGCCGGGCAGCACCGTGAGCGTGGAGTGCGGAATGGCTTCGTGCAGCTGACGCGCCATCTCGGGTGGCGTAGCTTGATCCTCCTCGCCAACCATGATGGCCACGGGCATCCTGAACGTCTGAAGGTAGGGACGCAGGTCGGCGTCGCCCAGAAGGGCGCAGCTCTCCGCGTAACAGTCGAAGTCGTTGGCGAGGAATATCCGCGTGGCCCGCGACACCACCTCCGGATGGTCGCGCCGGAACGTGTCGCTGAACCACCGCGCGAGCTGGAAGTCGACGAGCCCGCTCATACCATTTTTGCGCGCCGCCGCTGCTCGCTCGCGAAACTGCTCGGCGGCCTGGGGACCGTACCAGGCCGTGGTGTCGATGAGGCCGAGCCCGTTCACCCTCGCCGGGAAAAGACCCGCACATGCCATCGCGACGCATCCGCCCATCGAGCAGCCGCCGACGGCGGCGTTCTCCCAACCGACGTGATTCAAGAGTTCCGCGAGATCGCGCGCAAAGAGCTCAGCCGTAAACGTGGTGGCGCGGCGCGTGGATCGTCCGTGCCCGCGGCAGTCGTAGGTGAGGAGCTCGACGTGACTCCCCAGTGTCGCCACCACGCCGTCCCAGACGCTGCGGTCGAGCGCCAGGGAATGAATCAGCGCCAGGCGCGGCGCCCCGGCGCGCGGGGCGCCGTGAAGCGTGAACGCGATCGCCGATCCGTCGGACGTGTCGAACGTGGCGTCGCCGGCCTCAGGCGTCATCGGATTGCGCCG
Source organism: Acidobacteriota bacterium (assembly GCA_023265105.1). Lineage (GTDB taxonomy): Bacteria > Acidobacteriota > Vicinamibacteria > Vicinamibacterales > CAVVIG01 > JAHFUJ01. Next base: position 21,351 of record JAHFUJ010000046.1, on the reverse strand, counting down.
TTCGCTCTGGTCTCCGGCCGTTCGGCGGTCAACGGCACGTTCCACGCATCGTAGCCGTACAACCACGACGTATCGTCGTTCCCTCCCTTCATCCAGGTATTCGCGCTCGAGATGGCCTGGATGCGTGACGTGCGTGGCTTGCGATGCGCCTCGTAGCGTATGAAGGCGCCTTCGAGATCGTCGCCGTTCACCTCGGCGAGGCAACGCGCGAGGACCGCCGCGTCCTCGATGGCCGTGGCCGCGCCTTGCGCCATGTACGGCGTCATCGGATGGCAGGCGTCCCCGAGCAGGACCACGCGTCCGTCACTCCAGCGGGGCAGCGGCTCGCGCTCGAGAATTGCCCATTTGTGGCAGTCGGGGCAGGCCTCCAGCACCGCGCGCACCTCGGGGTGAAATCCTTCGTAGGCGTTCCGCAGCTCCTGGACGTCGCCCGTGGCCGACCACGACTCGCGCGTCACCCAGTCCGCCGGCTCGGGCACGCTCGTGACGAAGTACACCTCGCTGCGGTCCTTCCGCGTGGAGTAGATGACGATGTGGCGATCGATCCCCCACCACTTGGTGCGTGAGCGCCCGACGTCCGCGCCGCCCATCAGGATTGAAGGAAAGATGGCTCGATAGGCGATGCGTCCCTTGTGGACCGGCATGTCGGGACCGACCACGAGGTCGCGCACGAGGGAGTGCACCCCGTCAGCGCCAATCAGGGCGTCGGCGCGCGCGCGGGTGCCGTCCTCGAACGCGAGCGTCACCTGCCCGGCCCCCTGGTCGATACCGACGAGCTTTTTGCCGAGGTGAACGGCCTCGGAAGGAACCACGGAGGCGAGCGCCGCGTGGAGATCGCCCCGGTGCATGCAGAGATAGGGCGCCCCGAAGAGGCTCTCGGGCATCGGCAGCTCGCGCATGATCTCGCCCGTATCCCACGCGCGGTTCAAGTGCGAGTAAGGCTCGAAGGCGGTTCCACGGACCCGTTCCTCGATGCCAATCTCGCGCAGCACCTTCATCGAGTTCGGCATCATCTGGATGCCGGCGCCCACGCGGGCGAAGCGATGGGCTTGCTCGTACACCTGGACCTCGAAACCCGCTCGACGGAGCGTCGCCGCCACGGCAAGGCCGCCCATGCCAGCTCCGACAATGGCGAAGGAACGTCTCTTCCGGTCCATTTCCGTAGGTCGAATGTGGGTGAAGTGTAGCCCATTGTCGCGGACGGTAATTGTGTTGACTAACCGGCGGGGAGGGCGTTCAATATCCCTCAGCCGAATCAAATTCCGAATTTGTGCTGCTACTCAGCCCTGGTGAGGGGAGAGATGTATCAGATGCGAAATCGGGTCAGACGTTCGATGATTGTGACCGTCGCGACGGTGGCCGTCCTCTCGCTGGCCGTGCTGCCGGCCGCTGGCCAGGCTCGGGCGTATAGGGCGCCACGCACGGCGGATGGCAAACCCAATTTGAACGGTGTTTGGCAGGCCCTCAACGAAGCCTATTGGGACGTCGAGGGCCATGGGACGGCGCCGGGGCTCGTGCCCGCACTTGGCGCGGCTGGCGCGGTTGCGCCGGGTCCAGCCGTTGTGGAGGGCGGCCCGATCCCGTACCGGCCGGCGGCGGCGGCGCAAAAGAAGGAGAATTTTGACAAGCGGTTGACCCTGGACCCCGAGGTCAAGTGTTATCTGCCGGGTGTGCCGCGCGCCAACTACATGCCCTATCCATTCCAAATCATCCAGACCCAGAAGTACATCATGATGATCTACACGTACGCGGGTGCGGTCCGCACGGTCTATATGGATGATCAAAAGGAAGCTCCTGCCGATAGTTGGATGGGATGGTCCAACGGGCGCTGGGAAGGGGAAACGCTGGTCGTCGACACGACGGGTTTCAACGACAAGAGCTGGTTCGACAGGGCCGGGAATTTCCATAGCGACGCCCTGCACGTGGTCGAACGGTACACCGCCACGAGCTCCGACCATCTCCTTTACGAGGCCACCATCGAGGACTCGAAAGTGTTCACGCGGCCGTGGAAGATGAGTATGCCCCTCTATCGTCGCCTGGAAAAGAATGCGCAGATCATGGAACTCAAGTGCGTGGAGTTTGCAGAAGAGCTCATCTACGGGCATCTGCGCAAGCAGCCCGGCAAGTGAAAGCGCCTGTGGCCCCGCGCGAGGTGCCTCCGAGCGCAACGAGTAACGTCATTGGGAGGTTTCATATGACCCATCGATTTGTTGTGTTGACGGGTGTTGTGGGGATCTTCGTCGCGGCCGCGTGGCTGGCGAGAGTCCCTGTCGCAGGACAGGCTCCATCGGCCGCACCGAAAACCAACCTCACGGCGGTGAAGGCCTACACGCCGCCACGTACCGCGGACGGTCAGCCGGACCTGCAGGGCTTTTGGACGAATACCACGTACACACCTCTGGAGCGGCCGAAGGACGTCAACAGGGAGTTTTTTACAAAAGAGGAAGCGGTCGAAATTCAAAAACGAGCGGCCGAAGCCGAAGGTGAGCAGACGGAGCCAGGAACCATCCTCGACGTGCACTATGACTTTACGCAGTTTGGGCTGGACCGGAACCAGGGAGGGCTGGCCCTGAACCTGCGTACTTCGCTGGTCGTCGATCCGCCGGATGGGAAGATTCCTCCCATGACAGCGCAAGGGCAGAAGAGAACAGCCGAGCGCGCGGAGGCGAGAAAGCGAATGGGGGGCGCCACCGACGCCGTCCAGAACCAGTCGTACAGCGTGCGTTGCATCCTCATGGACCGCGACGGCCCGCCCATGCTTGCCGGGGCCTACAACAACAACTATCAAATCGTGCAGACTCCTGGACAAGTGATGATTCTCGTCGAGATGCTCCATGGCGTCCGCATCATCCCGCTCGACGGGCGTCCGCATCTGCCGCCCAACGTCCGCCAGTGGCTGGGGGACTCCCGCGGCCATTGGGAGGGCGAGACGCTGGTCGTCGAGACCACGAATTTTACCGACAAGACGGCGTTCCAGGGATCCAGCGAGAACATGCGCCTGACCGAGCGTTTCACACGCATGGACGAGGGCACGATGCGCTATCAATTCACCGTCGACGATCCTGCGACGTGGGCGAAGCCCTGGTCCGCGGAGGTGCCGTGGAAGAAGACGATCGGTCCGCTCTTCGAGCACGCCTGTCACGAAGGGAATTACGGCTTGTATAACACGCTTGCTGGAGCGCGGGTCGAAGACAAGAAAGCTGCCGAAGAAGCCGCGAAGAAGGCGTCAAAATAAGGGAGCACATCCTATGAGAACCAAGCGAGCGGTTGTGGTTGCCAGTGTCGGTTTACTGCTGGCCGCGGCGCCAGCGTGGGCGCATCACGCATTTTCGGCGGAATTCGACATCACCAAGCCGCTCAAGATCCAGGGAACGCTCACGCAATGGGAAATGATCAATCCCCACTCGTGGTTCCATATCGACGTCAAGGACCGCGACGGCAACGTCGTCAGTTGGCTGATCGAAGGCGGGAGTCCGAACCAGCTCATCCGGCAGGGCATCACGAAGTATACCGTGCCGATTGGAACGGAGCTCTTCATTGAAGGCTATCAGGCGAAGGAGGGGACCAACAAGGCCGTCGGAAGGAATCTGACCCTCTCGAATGGGATGAGGCTGTTCCTCGGCGGGTCGGCCCCTGGCGCCACAGAGGAAAAGCAACCCAACAAATAAACCGGCGGATAGTGACCGACAGCGGGGCGATCCGTGAATAGACTACTCGCCGTGAGCTGCATGGCGTGCATGGCGGTCGTCGCCGTCGAGAGCCGGACCGCTGCGCAGCAGCAGCCCTCGAGCTCTCCCACGCCAGCCCTCTCCCCGCAGCGGGCGCTCATCAATCAGTACTGCGTCGCCTGCCACAACCAGAGGCTGAAGACCGCGGGCTTGATGCTGGACGGGCTCGACCTGGTCGAGGTCCGTGGACATGCGGCGGAGTGGGAAAAGGTCGTGCGAAAACTCCGGGCCGGCATGATGCCTCCGGCAGGTTCGCGGCGGCCGGATCGAGCGACCTCCGAGTCGCTGATCGCCTGGCTGGAGAACGAGCTCGACCGGAACGCCGAACCCTATTTGCCCCCGCCGGGCCTCCACCGCCTCAATCGCACCGAGTACGCGAACGTGATCCGGGATTTGCTCGATCTCGAGATCGATCCGGCAAAGTATCTGCCCTCCGACGATTCGACGCACGGCTTCGACAATATCGCGGGCGCGTTGGGGATTTCCTCGACGCTGGTTGAGGCGTACGTCTCGGCGGCATCAAAGATTAGCCGCCTTGCGCTTGGATTCGCCGAGACTCCGACGCTGGCCGTGTATAGAGCTCCAGAAGATACCTCGCAGGACTATCACATCGAAGGTCTGCCGTTCGGGACGCGAGGCGGACTGCTCGTGAAGCATCTGTTCCCTTCCGACGGCGAGTACACCGTCACGGTCACCCCGATATTCGGCGACAACATGTCGCCCGCGGGCTTCGGGTCGGTTCCGTGCGAAAAACTGGAAGTTCTATTGGACGGTGAGCGGCTCGAGCTGATGGATTGGCAAGGGGGAGGACGAGCACCCGCGGCGAATTGCGGAGGTCGACGACAGGCCGCGGGCCAAAGCGGGCAAGCTGGCCCTGAGGCCTTCTTTGGTGGCCGCAGCGGCACGCCGATGCGCGTCCGGTTCAAGACCACGGCGGGACTGCACCCAGTGGGCGTCACCTTCCCCCAGACCAATCTGGCGCCGATCCTCGACTTGGATCGCCACTTCACACGGTCCACCGTCCAGACTGGGCCGACACCGGGGTACACGTTCTTCCCCCACGTGGGAACGGTGCGCATCGAGGGTCCCTACAGCGCCACGCCGGCCACGGATTCGCCGAGCCGCCGCAAGATTTTTGTGTGCCGCCCAGATGCCAGCGAGCGCGGCAGTGCGGGCGAAACGGGGTGTGCGCGACGAATTGTCTCGAACCTGGCGACGCGCGCGTTCAGACGTCCCGCGGCCGCTCCGAACGTCGACATGCTGATGGAGTTTTACCGGGCGGGCCGCAAGGAAGGGGAGGTCGATCGCGGGATCGACATGGCGCTTGCCCGGATCCTGGCGTCTCCGCAATTCATTTACCGGATCGAAGAGGAGCCGGCGAACCTGAAGCCGGGTCAACCCTACCGCGTCAGCGACCTCGACCTGGCGTCCCGCTTGTCGTTTTTTCTGTGGAGCAGCAGCCCAGACGCCGAGTTGATGAAGCTCGCCAGCCAGGGAAGGCTCAAGGATCCGGTGGTGCTCGAGCGGCAGGCGCGGCGCATGCTGCAGGATCCACGAGCGGAGGCGCTCGCGATCAACTTCGCCGGGCAGTGGCTCAACCTGCGGGGCCTGCGGAGCGCGGGGCCGCTGCCCATGTTGTATCCCGACTTCGACGACCCGCTGCGACAGGCGATGCGGCGCGAGGTCGAACTGCTCTTCGACGGCATCGTCCGCGAGGACCGCAACGTGGTCGAGCTGCTGATCGCGGACTACACCTTTCTCAACGAACGTCTCGCCAAACACTATGGCATCCCGAATATCTACGGCAGCCAGTTCCGGCGCGTGACGCTCGGTCCCGAGATGGACGTACGACGAGGGCTGCTGGGGAAAGGCGCCTTTCTGACGACGACCTCCAAGCCCGAACGAACCTCTCCGGTCACTCGCGGCAAGTGGATCATGACGAACATCCTCGGCATGAGTCCACCGGATCCACCGGCGGATGTGCCACCGCTCAAGCCGCGCACGACCGACGCGACGGGCAACGCCCCGGAGCAGACGATGCGCGAGAAGATGCTGGAGCATCGCGTGCGGGCCGATTGCGTCCAGTGTCACCGGCTGATGGACCCGATCGGCTTCGCGCTCGAAAACTTCGACGGGATCGCGCGGTGGCGCAGCCACGACGAGGGCGCCGCGGTCGATGCGTCAGCGGAAGTCTTTGACAACACCAGGATTGACGGCCCGATTGGGTTGCGCACGTGGCTGACGGGCTATTCCAATCAATTTGTCTCGGTCGTGGTCGAGAAGCTGCTGACGTACGCGCTGGGCCGCGGGGTCGAGTACCAGGATATGCCCCTCGTGCGCTCGATCGCGCGGGGCGCCGCCCGCAACGACAACCGGTTTTCAGCGCTGGTTCTGGGCGTTGTCAAGAGCAAGCCCTTTCAGATGAATATGAAGGTTGAGGACGCCACGGGAGGCCTTTCGCATGTTTCTTACTAAACGACACATCCCGCGCCGCACGTTCCTGCAAGGCGCGGGTGTCACATTGGCGCTGCCGTTGCTGGACGCCATGGTGCCCGCATCCACGCTGCTGGCCCAGACCGCGGCCGTCCCGAAGAGCCGCTTTGTGGGGATCTTTTTCCCGCATGGAATGGCGCCGGGACATTGGGTACCGGCGACGGAGGGCGCCCTTCCCGAGAAGCTGCCCTACATCCTGGAGTCGCTGGAAAAAGTCAAAGATCAGACGGTCGTCCTGAGCGGACTCTGGTCGAAGTCGGCCGAGCCTCCCGAGGGCACGACCGGTTCCGACCATTGGGTCGCGGCCGCGTTCTTGACGGGCCTCAAGCCGAAAAAGACCGCCGGGTCCGACGCAACCGTCGGCAGCGCGACCATCGACCAGATCATCGCGCGGAAGATCGGTCAGGACACGCTCCTGCCATCCCTCCAGCTGGCGGTCGAAGACCCGAATTCGAGCTCGAGCAATTGTGGCGAGGGCTATAGCTGCTCCTATACGAATTCCATTTCGTGGGTCGAGCTGCCGTCAGTCCAAGCGGGGCAATTGCCGGCGACGAGCCCGCTTCCCATGGAGCTCAACCCGCAGGTGGTGTTCGAGCGATTGTTCGGCAGCGGCGCCACTCCGGACGCCCGGGCCGCCCGAATGCGGCAGAGCCAGAGCATTCTCGATTCGCTCCTCAGTGAATTGGCCAGCCTGAGGAAGAACCTCGGCGCGGGAGATCGCAGAGCGGTCAATCAATATACCGACGAAATCCGCGAGATCGAGCGTCGAATCCAGCTGGCGGCCAAGGCCTCGACCGACGTGCCCGAACTCGACCTGCCTCCGGGCATCCCGGAACAATTCGACGCGCACGTCAAGTTGCACGCCGATCTGATAGCGCTCGCCTTCCGGGCCGACATCACGCGCGTCGTGACGCTGCTGGGCGCCCGCGACCTGACCAGCCGGATCTATCCGTTCCCGAAGAGCGATCTGTTTCCCGAGGGCGGCGCCAGCGTGAGCTTCCACGGGGGGTCGCACCATCAGGAGGATCGGATCCAGATCAGGAAATACGCCGAGCTGAACCGCTATCACGTCTCGACGATGGCGTACCTCGCGCAGAAGTTGAAGGCGACGCCCGACGGCGACGGCACCCTGCTGGACCATTCGCTGATTCTCTACGGCTCCAACATGGGCAATTCGAATCAGCATCATCATTTCGACGTGCCGCACATTCTGGTGGGCGGGGCCAACGGCCAGCTCAACGGGGGGCGTCACCTGGCGTACGCGAGAAAATCTGTCGTGACGGGAAATCTTCTGTTGAACATCCTGGACATGTACGGAGTTCACCAGGACCGACAGGGCGACAGCACGGGCAGACTCGACAGACTGTGAGAGCAACGAGGATGCGGATACGCGCAATCGGAGTCTGCACGCTGGCGCTGATCGGCTCTGTGGTCATCATGGGTGCCGGC
>JAHFUJ010000046.1:0-13581 GCA_023265105.1 Acidobacteriota bacterium | reverse complement strand
CGGCTCGGGCGGCGTCGCGGACGCGGTGATGAAGGGGGACAGGGCCGCCCTTCGCGCGCTGCTGCAGCAGAAGGCCGATGTCAATCGGCCCCAGGTGGATGGAGCGACGGCGCTTCATTGGGCCGTGTACCGTGACGAGCTGGAAACGGCGGACTTGCTGCTACGGGCCGGGGCCAACGTCAGGGCGACCAATCGCGAGGGCGTAACCCCGTTGGCCATGGCTTCCCTGTACGGAAATGTCCCGATGATCGGCAGACTGCTGAAGGCCGGGGCAGATCCGAGAGCGCTTGGTCCCAACGGGGAAACGATGCTCATGTACGCGGCGCGCAACGGCAATCCAGACGCGATCGGGACGCTGCTCGGAGCCGGGGCGGACGTGAACGCGATGGAGAACCTGCGCGGCACGACGGCCTTGATGTGGGCCGCGGAGCAGAAACATCCCTTGGCCGTCAAGGCGCTGCTCGACGGGGGCGCCGACGTCAGCGCACACACGGGTCCGGCGGGGCTTCCCAGAAACTACATGGCCATCCGCGTGGTCACCGCGAACGTCGAGGCTGCGCGGAAACGTCGCCTGGCCGCGGCCGCCGCCGGGAGGACCTACGAGCAACAGCTCGAATTCGAGCGGGCGAGCGGGATTATCACCGGTGGTCGGGGGTTCACTCCGGCCCCCAGCCAAGCGGGTGCCGCCGCCGCGGCCGCAGTCCAGCCGCCGCCGGATCAAAACGACGAGGTCATCGTCGCGGGTCTCGTGGGTTCAGGGGGCGGCGGCCTGACGGCGTTGGTGTTTGCGGCGAGGGAAGGCGATTTGGAATCGGCGAAGCTGCTGCTCGATGCCGGCGCCGATGTGAACCAGACGACCGAATATCGCTGGACTCCGCTGCTGACCGCGGCGAACAACCGAAACTACAAGCTGGCCACGTATCTGATGGATCGCGGCGCCGATGTGAATCTCGCCAATAAGGGCGGCTGGACGCCGCTGTATCTGGCGACGGACAACCGCAATATCGAGGGGGGCGACTATCCGGCGCCGAGGCCGGACATGGACCATCTCGCATTCATCACGATGCTGCTGGACCACGGAGCGAACCCGAACGCCCGGGTCCGGGACGACACCTTGAGTCGGACGATCTTCACGATGCAGTGGTTCTTCGAGTCGGGCGCGACGCCGTTCGTGCGCGCGGCGCAGTCGAGCGATCTGGAACTGATGAAACTGCTCCTGAAGTACGGCGCCGACGCGAAGATGTCCACCGATCACGGCGATACCGCGCTGACGGCCGCTGCGGGCATCGGCTGGGTGGAGGGTGTCACCTACGAGCGATCGGCGAAAGAACACGTGGAAGCGGTGAGGATGCTGCTGGATCTGGGTCTGGACGCGAACGCGGCGAATCATGACGGCCGCACGCCGCTGATGGGCGCCGCGCTCAAGGGGAGGAACGAAGTCGTCCAGCTCCTCGTGGATCGCGGCGCCAGGTTGGAGACGCGGGACGGAGGGAGTCGAGACACCGACACCGTGGTCTCCGCGCTGGCGGGCCACACGTGGCAAGCGGTGGACTATGCGGACGGTCTCGTTCGCGCCGGCGTGCAATCGGCCGTGGCGCGACCTGAAACCGCGGCGTTCATTCGCAAGCTGATGACCGACCGCGGACTGCCCGTCCCACCGCCCAATCGCACGGTCGAATCGGTGTGCGTGGTACCCATCTGTGACGGGAGACAATAGTTGGCCACAAACCATCACGTCGATCGCCGTCGTTTCCTGAAAGGCGCGGCCGCCGGCGCAGCGGCGCTGGTCGCGACGCCCGCGGCTCAACAGACGCAGGAGTCCACGCCGCCTCGCGCCGGTACTGCGGTGCCGTCGAGTGCCCAGTTGTCCGCCGACACAGGAGCACCGCCGCCCCGAGTGTCCGCGCGGATTATCGAGCATCCCGGGTCCGATTTCATGGTGGACGTGCTCAAGACGCTTGGCTTCGACTACGTCGCCGCCAATCCGGGCTCGAGCTTCGAAGGGCTGCACGAATCCATCATCAATTACGGCGCCAACAGGATGCCGGAGCTGCTCACCTGCTGTCATGAAGAGTCGTCTGTTGCGATGGCGCATGGGTTCGCCAAAATTGAGGGCAAGCCGATGCTGGCGTTGCTGCACGGCACCATCGGACTGCAGCACGCCGCGATGGCGATCTACAACGCTTATGCCGACCGGGTGCCGGTCTACATGATCGTTGGCAACTGGATGGACGGGGCAGCGCGGCCAAACGGTGTCAATTCGTACCACAGCGCCCAGGATGTGGCCGCGATGGTCCGCGATTACGTGAAGTGGGACGATGAGCCGGCCTCGCTGGGCCATTTCGCCGAATCTGCTGTTCGAGCGTACAAGATCGCGATGACGCCGCCGATGGCGCCCGTGGTTGTGGTGCTGGACCACGACATGCAGGAAAGGCCGCTGACCGAAAATACGCCGCGCATTCCGAAACTCACCATGAGCTCCCCTCCCGCTGGCGAGATGGGCGCGGTCAAAGAACTGGCGCGCCTCCTGGTCGCGGCGGAAAACCCCCGCATCAACGCCGGACGCGCGGCGCGGACTCCCAACGGGATCGCGCTGCTCGTGGAACTTGCCGAAGCGCTGCAAGCGCCGGTCGATGGCGGAGCCGACCGCGTGAACTTCCCCTCGCGCCACCCACTCGCCGGCAACGGCATCGGCCAGGCGGATCTGATCCTCAATCTGGAGGTCCAGGGAGGTCCCAGATCCGACGGCACCAGTCGTGCGAAAACGATCAGCATCACCGTGGCCGATCTCTTCATCAAGAGCAACCTTCAAGATTTTCAGCACATGGCTGAAGTGGACATGGCCATTGCGGCTGACGCGGAGGCCACGCTGCCAGCCCTCATCGAGGAGGTCAAGCGTCTGCTGACCGCCGATCGCAGGAGAGCGCTCCTGGCGCGCGGCGCCAAGCTGGCCGAGGCCCACCGGCAGGCGCGCGTTCAGGCCATGGAGGCGGCGGCATACGGGTGGGACGCCAGCCCAATCAGTCTTGCTCGCCTGTCGGCTGAGCTGTGGGCTCAGATAAAAAATGATGACTGGTCGCTCGTCTCGTGGCAGGGGTTCATCAGCGGCTGGCCGGGTCGGCTGTGGAGCTTCGACAAGCACTACCAGTACATCGGTGGGCAGGGCGCGGGCGCGATGGGCTACGGCGCGCCGGCGGCAGTCGGCGCCGCGCTCGCCAACAGGAGCCACGGCCGGCTCTCCATCAACATCCAGACGGATGGCGATCTCAACTATGCCCCGGGTGTGCTGTGGACGGCCGTCCATCACCGCATTCCGCTGCTGACCATCATGCACAACAACCGTGCGTATCATCAGGAGGTCATGTTCATCCAGCAGATGGCCGGCGTGCGCAATCGGGGAGTGGACCGGGCGCACATCGGCACCACGCTCAGGGAACCGGACATCGACTACTCCAAGATGGCGCAGTGCTACGGCATGTACGGCGAAGGGCCGATTACGGATCCGAAAGACCTCGCACCGGCCATCAGGCGCGGGCTCGACAGGGTCAAGCGTGGTGAGCCGGCGCTCATCGACGTCGTCACGCAACCGCGCTGAGGCTATCGTGAATACGACCCTCGCATCTCGCCGCCCGATCCCGTCGCGGTGGCTTGCCCTCCTGGCGGCCGCGTGGCTCATGCTCCCGGTCGCTGCCGCGAAGGCTCAAACGCCGGGGGCGGCGTCCCAGCCCACGCGCCCGGCGGGGAACGCCGTCAACGGCCGGGACCTTTATCTGAAGTACAGCTGCTACGCGTGCCACGGCTACTCCGGCCAAAACGGTCCGGGGACACGGCTGGTGCCGGCGCGCATGAGCGCTCCGGCGTTCACCGCGTACGTCCGTAATCCACGGCAAATGCCGCCCTATACGGCCAAAGTCGTCCCGGACGCCGAGCTGGGGGATATCTGGGCCTACCTGCAGACGCTTCCGCGGTCACCTTCGCCGAGGGACATTCCGCTGCTGACCCAGATACTTGACGAGAAGTGAGGGCCCTTGAGTTTCAGAAGCCGGAAGCGTAGGATTTGTAACATCTTCCGATCTCTTCACCTGCTGTTGAGGATACGAAAGGAGCCGCCGATGGATCCCAGGTTCCGGGCGTGGCGAGGTGTTGGAACAGGCGCGCTGGCGCTCGGCGCCGTTCTCGCGCTTTCAGGACTGCCGATCGTCGCGGCCGATTCGGTCACGGCCAAGCCGGTGACATTCGCCAAGGATGTCGCGCCCATCTTCCAGCAGAAATGTCAGGAGTGCCATCAGCCGGGGTCGATTGCGCCGATGTCGTTGATCACGTACGAAGACTCGCGCCCCTGGGCGCGATCGATCAAGGACCGCGTGACGAAGCGTCAGATGCCGCCGTGGCACATTGACAAGACGATCGGCGTCCAGCAGTTCAAGAACGACATGTCGCTGACCGACGAACAGATCGACACGATCGTTCGATGGGTCGATGCGGGCGCGCCGCTCGGCAACCCGAACGACATGCCGCCGGCCAAGCCGCTGGTGAGCGACAACGAATGGCAAGCGGTGAAAGACGGCCTCGGGCAGCCCGATCTCATCATCAAGGCCAAGCCCTACACCATGCCGGCTCGCCACCAGGATGTATGGTGGAGACCGGTGACGGATATCCCGGTCGCCGAGGCTCGCTGGGTCAAGGCCGTCGAAATTCGCCCCTCGAGTCTGCTCGGGCGCAAGATCGTCCACCACGCCGTCGCGTATCTCGTTCAGGACAACGATCCCGACAGCATCAACCGGGGCACCACCGAGCGCGTCGGCGATCCACGACCGGGGGCCTTCAACAATGACGACCTCACCGGCAGGCGCGCGCAGTTGATGGAGTGGGCCATCGGCAAAGGCTACGATCTCTACCGGCCCGGCACCGGCAAATTGCTGCTGCCCGGATCGCAGTTGTCGTGGGACGTTCACATTCACGCCGTGGGCGAGGAGATAGAAGACGCGGTCGAGATGGGCCTCTGGCTCTATCCGAAAGGTCAGGAGCCGCAACATCGCTCGTACCTGGTCGCGTTCCAGGGAATGAAGGACCGCGCGAGCCTCGACATCCCGCCCAATACGATTTCAGAGACCGATGGCTTCACGGTGTTGAAGCAGGCGGCCATCCTGGAGAACTTCCAGCCGCATATGCACCTGCGTGGGAAAGCGATGGAGGTCGAAGCGATTCTCCCGGACGGCACAACCGAGGTCGTCAGCTACGTCGGCAACTTCAATTTCAACTGGATGACCAACTATATCTACAAGGATGAGGCGGCCCCGGCGTACCCGAAGGGCACGATCATCCACGTCAGGGCGTGGCACGACAACACGACTGCGAACAAGTCCAACCCGGATCCGAACCAGTGGGTCGGCTGGGGCGATCGCACGGTGGACGAAATGGCGCACGCCTGGATCAACGTGACCTACATCTCCGACGAGGAGTACAAGGCGTGGGTCGATGAGCACAAGAAGGCGCCCGGCGCCAGAGCGCAGCAGTAGTGGTGACGGGTTGTTACAGGCGGTTTCATAACCTACTCGCGGGTGGCCGCGAACGGGGCCGCCCCGCCCGGCGCGGAGCCCACTCCCGTGACAAGCGCTCTTGGGGCGAGCACCGGGTGGGGCTGTTCGCGGACAGGACCCGCGAAACGAGGTTATGAAACCGCCTGTAGCATTCAATAGTCAGTAGTCAGCATTCAGTAGTTAGTATTCAGTAGTCGGCATCCAGTGGTCGGTAGTCGGTAGCTAGTTATTGGAGTCGGTCTACTGACTACTGGCTACGGACTACCGACTACTGACCACCATGCACCACCCTCCTTCCGGAAGACAACCATGAAGCCGCAGCGGTCGGGACTGGCGACGGTGAGCATCGCGGTCGTGCTTGCGGGCGGAGCGCTGATGTCTGGGCAGTCGGTGCCCAACGAGCCCCGGCGCGGGTCGGGCAGCAGCGTGACGGGTGCGTTCGAGGGGTGGTTCAACAATCCGGACGGTAATTACAGGTTTCTTGTCGGCTACATGAATCGGAATCAGACACAGGAGCTCGACATCCCCGTCGGGCCGAACAACAAGATGGAACCGGGCGCGATCGACCGCGGCCAGCCGACGCACTTCATGCCCGGCCGGCAGTGGGGCATGTTTGTCGTGGAGGTGCCCCGGAATCTCGGCCAGCAGAAGATCACGTGGACGATCGTCGCCAACGGGCAGACGACGAGCATCCCCTTTTACGCGCATACGGATTACGAAATCTCGCCGTTCGTCGAGGCGGCCGTGGGCAACACTCCGCCGGTCCTCAGCTTCGACGAGAACGGCCGCTCGGTCCAGGGTCCGCTGCTGATGACCACGGAGCGCACGACCAGGTTGGCGGACGCGCTGGACGTGACGGTGTGGGTGTCCGATGACGTCAAGTTCACCAGCAACTCGGGCGTGCGGCCCAGGAATCTCACCACGCCCGTGGGTGTGACGTGGACGAAGTACCGTGGGCCGGGCACCGTGAAGTTCGACAAGGAGAAGCCCGAGATCCAGAAGCTGGAAGGGGGAAAGGCCGCCTTCAGCGGCAAGGCGACCACGACCGTCACCTTCGGCCAGGCAGGCGACTACATGCTCCAGGTGACGGCCAACGATTTCTCCGGCGTGGGCGGCGGCGGGTTTCAGTGCTGCTGGACGACCGGCCTTGTGAAAGTGTCCGTCACCCCCTGAGCCGAAGCACACCCGCCTTCGCGCATTCGCCGGCAACCGTCAGGTACCGCTTCACACTGTCGTTGCCGATGACATACGGATGAGGATCGCCCGGTTTGCGCGTTGCCAGCGCGGGGAGCTTCGTCTTGGATCCATCGAGTCGCGTGTGGTTGGCGATCAGCGCATCGGCGCCGGCTTTGGCCACGATGTCGCGGAAACGCTGGGCGGAGGTGCTGTACGTCTCGAACCAGAACCTGTCCGGCCTGCTCGGAGTGATGTAGCCTCGCCTGTTTTGGATCCAGTTGAATCCCGTGCCGCCCCACTCGGCGACGAGGTGGGGCCTGCCGTTGTCCTTCACCGGAATGAGCGTGGAGATTGTGCCCAGCGTATGACCTGGCGTGAGGTAAAGCGTCAGCGTCGTGTCGCCGAGCGTGAGCTTCTGTCCGTCAGTGGCCACGATGTCCCGCTTCGGCTTCGCCTGTGTACTCCCATCGAGTAAGTCCCAGTCCGCGGCCGACAAGATCACTCGCGCGCCGAAGTGATCCTGGAGGTACTTGGCCCCGCCGGAATGATCGAAGTGGCCGTGGCTCACGATGGCGTACTTGATGTTGGCCGGATCGAGCCCGACCTTTTTCAAGCCGCCGACCACCTCGTCTTCAACCGAGTAGTCGAAGATCGTGTCGATGACGATAATGCCAGCCGATGTCGTGACCGCCCACGCGGAGTATTCCGTTTGTCCGACGAAATAGAGGTTGTCGAAGACTTTCACCGGCTCGGCATGCCACTGCGAACGGTCGGGAGGGCCTTGCGGTTGAGCGGCGGGCGGCTGACCCGCTTGAGGCGTCGGAGCCGGTGCCGGCGCATCACACAGGTTGAGCAGCGCGGCGTGCTCCTGTCCGGCGGCGGCTTTGGCGGCTGCAACATGCGCCTCGACGGTATCTGCCCCGGTTTGCCCCATCGTGCTTGCGCTGCCCAGCCCTGCGGCGAGACCGATTGCTGACAGCAGACCGAGTGCGTACGATCTCATTCTGACCTCCTGGAATTTCGTCACGAATTCTGGAATCGCATCGCCCTCCGAACGCAGCCCACCGAGCTATTTTCGGAAGATTCCCTTGGGAATCATGGCGTGAATACCCTTCGTGCCGTCCACCACCTGGGTCACGATCAGATCCATGGCCGCGCTCGCCAACATGTAGGCATCCTCTCGCGATAGTCCTTTGTTCGCCACAAGAAAGTCGAGCATCTCGCTTGTGGCAGTCTTTGCGGCCTCGTCGAGATCGGTGTGCAGTCCCATCGTGATGTAATGGGTCGCCGTCTCCGCGCGCGGCCATCGCAGATGTTGTCCTTTGTGCAGCACCACTTGGACCTCCCCCTTGAGGGACGTCTCCACCGCCGAGAGGCACACCTCGCCGTGCCCTTGAACAGCATGGCCATCCCCGATCGACAGCAGAGCGTTTGGGACATGGACGGGCAGATACAGCGTGCTTCCCGCCCCAAGGTCGCGATTGTCGAGATTGCCGCCGAACACGTTCGGCGGTCCGCTCGGAACGCGTCCCATGCTCGGCGGCGGTGCCACGCCGATCACGCCCCAGAACGGCTTGACCGGCACCTCGATGCCGGGAGCGTACTCAACCGTCTTGCGAGCCAGGTCAATCCAGAGAACACGGGCTTTCTCGTAGGGAAATTCTTCCGGCAGAAGCCCGCGGTTTGGCGCGAAGCTCTGACCGGCGATCGGGAGTCGCACGTCGACCGATCGGATCCTGATTTCGAGCATGTCGCCGGGCTCCGCGCCGCGGATCGCAATCGGGCCGTTCAGCGTGTGATCGCCCCGCCCCGTGCCTTCGACCCCTTGATAGACCTCGTACAGTTCCGCCGGAATCTTCTCCTTCGGCACACCAAGGCTTTCGAAATAGCGTGGGTTCCCGGATGCGGTCTCGAGGCGGACGATGTCGCCAGAATCGATCGTCAGGACCGGTTTGAGTGACGCGTCGAAGAAACCGCGATGGACGGTAGCGGGCGAGGCCTTCAACTCGTGAACTGCAGACGAACCTTGAGCTGTCGCGGCCGCCGGGAGCGCGAGCAGCAAGACGCCGGCGATGATTGCTCTCATGGTTCTCTCCTTACTTCGGCCCATTGGTTTGAGCCGGCACCACGTCGAACGTGACCCGTACGGGCGATCCGGTCGCCGGCTGTCGCGGCGTTGGCGCGGCGGACGGCAGTAACAGCACATCGGCGCCATTGACGAGGGCGACGACTTCGATGCGGCTGCCGCGGTGCAGGGCGAGTGGCCGCTCGAACCAATAGCGGCGGGTCCAGCCAGGCCGCACCGCGACACGAATCACCGGCGTGCGCACGCCGTCGGGGGCAACGGCGTCGATCTGAAGGGCGACGTTGGCGAGCGCCGGATCGGGGTAGACGGCCAGGGCCTCCACATCCTCATCGATCACTCGATTGAACGACACGCGATCGCCGCTGGCTTCGGTCACCGGCGGTGATGCCACGATCCAGCTCCGGACCTGGGTCGCCGCCGCCGGAGCAAAGTAAAGTCCCACGGCGCTCCGATCGGTCATCGCCCGCCCCTCGTACTTGTACGACTTCTTGTAATGGATGCGGACGAGGAGCTCGGCTCCGGCCGGCAGCCAGAACGCGGTGCCGTTCGTTGTGGCCACCGGGTCTTCGCCGGGCAGCCACACCGCCAGCACATTCTCCGGCGCCGACCTGATCGCGACGGTCGCATGTCGCACGATGGCCGGCGTTCCAGGCAACAGATCGACCGCGCGCACCCGGCGAGCCTCGGTCGTGTGCGTCGGCACCGTGAACTCGCGCGTCTCCTCGGATGTACCAGCCGGCATCTCGAATTCGGCCGGGAGCGGCAGCACCAACTCGGGCATGCCCATCGGCCATTCGCGCTTGAGGATCACTTCCGGCGGTGCGTGCAGTGGGTTCCCGGCGGGAGTCCCGCCGGTGGCCCACGTCAGCACGGTGTCGATCTCGCGAGCCGCGATCGCGGGCCGGTTTCTGAACGCGCCGATGTTGTCTTCGGCATTCCACGGCGGCATGTGCCCGGCCACGAGCTCGCCGCGAATCGATTCGGCCCATGGGTACGCGTCCTTGTAGGTCACGAGCGACATCGGCGCGATGCCGTCGGCCACGTGACACCGCCCGCACCGATCTCGAACGATCGGAAACACATCGTCGTTGTACGTGTACTTGGACGTGATCGGCTTGTGCGCTTCGCCGCGCTCGGACGCGAACGCGAGCGCGATCAAGACGAGACCGAACGGCAGGACCGCGTGCAGATGTTCCCTCATGGATTATCGCGCGATCGGGAAGAGCGCTTCCACTTCGGCGACAGCGGACGTGAACCTCGCGTACGCGTCGGCGATCTGCTGCCGGTTGCCGAGGTCGCCGAAGGCATCGAGCAGCCATGCGGTCTGGACGAGCCGCGTGATCGCCGGCGCTGCCTTCTCCCGCTGGCCGCTCGACATTTGACCGCTGTGCGCATCGAGCGCGAGCGCCAGGTCTTTGGCCTGGAACGCGGGAACGTAGATCTCGAGGAACGCGCCGCGGTCGATGAGCTGGCCAATCTCGGCGGTGCGGGTTTTCAGTTGCGCGACCATTCCTTCGACCGTGTCGGGAATGGGGACCGCGATCTGGTTCGGATCGACGCCGGGCGGCAGCACATCGGGCGGACGCGGCGGAGGCGCCGCGCCGGCAACCACCGGGGCCGCAGCCGGCGCAATGGGCGCGCTCTTGTTCGTCAATCGCGACGCGGAGGTCGATGGCTTCGGAGCCTTGGAGAACGCCGCGAACGTGAAATCGAAGCGGTATTCCGGTCCGTCATCCTTGAACCTGACTTTTGCGCTCAGCTGCGTCGGCACGGCTTTGGTGTCGACCCGCGCCGTCAAATAGCGACCGTCACGTGTCAGGAGCAGTGGAAAGGCGGCGACTTCCGTCGTCGTGCGCGTGGCGGCGTCAAAGGTTTCTTTTGTGACGATGCGGCCCTTGACGCGCCGCGCGTCATCGAAGGGGAGGGGCCTGGTGTAGTCGTCGTACAGATAAAGTTCGACGACGCCGGCGCGCGGGTAGGCGCCCTCGAGGTGGTGCCAGTTGTCGGGCGCCATGAAGAATTGACCGCCGTGTTGCGGGTTGTGATTGCCGTGCGGCCGCGGCGTGTACTTCGCCTCCATCGGCGTGCCATCGAGGCAGGTCCCGGGCGAGATCTCGTTGATGTCCGGACGACCGGAACAGGTCCAGGAGATGGCCACCGTCATCTGAATGAGCTCGCGGTGGTCGATCGGACACGTCCCGGCCTTCCGCTCGGCAATCACCGAGTGAATCGGACACGTCCAGATACTGTCGAGCCGGACGGCCACCAGATTCATCTTGCAGATCGGGCAGCTGCCTGCCTTTGAATCGATGACGTCCAGATGCATCGGACAGGTCCAGGACATCGGCGGCAGATCGACATCGCCGGGTGTTCTGGCGCGTTGGGCCACAAGAGCAGAGCTCGGCGCCATGCTGATGGTGAGGACAACAAGCGCCAATACAATTACGTCAGCACGGGATCGGGCGGTGTGAATCCTACCGGGCCAGCGGATCGGGTCGGATCTGGAAATGAACGACCTTGCCCTTGGTGCCCTTGCCGCCCTCAGTGTGCCAAATGTAGTTCGATCCATAGATAGCCCAGAGTCCGCGACCCTTCCATCCGGCGTTCGGGTCGTCGATGCGACCATCGAGCCCGCGGGACCAGAAGCCGAGCGGATACGGAACACGCAACGTGACCCACTGTCCCGTGGCGGGCGCGAGCGCGAGCAGCGAATCCGACCCCGAGCCAGTCGCGATCGGCGTGTTCGCACCAAGCCCAGATGTGTTGAACTGGTCGACCCAGTTGTAATACTCGTAGTCGGCTGCGACGTCGGTGCCTTTGAATTTCGGGCTGGGTGTTGGATAGAGCTTCCAACCTTCGTTGCAGAGCTGCCCCTCCGGACTCTGCGGACCGTTGACCACCTTGCATTTCCGGCGGTCGAAGCTGGCGAGTTGACTGGTGCCCGATAGCGCCGTCCAGATGATCCCGTTGCGGTCGACGTCGATCCCCCGCGCCCCGTAACCCAGCAAACGCCCCTTCACATCGGACGGAACGCGGTACACGTCCGTCTTGCACGTTTCCGGAGGATTGCTGCCGCGAGTGAACCGGAGCAGGTGGCTGGGGAACGCCGTGGAGGTCGCCCAGGCCGAGCCGTCGACCGGATTGACGATCGTGCCGTAGCTGCCCATCTCGACGCGTGTGTCGAGCTTCGGATCGATGCCCCCTCGCGAGCCGCCGCCGCCACCTTCTTCCTGCGAGCGCGTTGCGCCACCCGGCTCATTCCATGGCTTGGTGATCCTGCCGTCGCCATTGGTGTCAATCACCGTGGGACACCAGCCCTGCGACGCCTTCTCGTCATGCGTCTGCTCGTACACCTTGCTGTCGACCCAGCCGACGACCGCGCCGCCGCCGCTGTAATACACCGTGTCGTTCGCATCTTCCCCGAACTGCAGATGATGGGTGGAGAAGCACGTATCGATCAGCGCGAACTGCTTCGTCTGTGGATCGTAGTACGAGGTCTGGCGCTCGCTCTGCGAGATCGGGAAGTACTTGGCGAACTTGTTCAATGACCCGTCTTTGCACCAAATGGGGTTCTGGCGGCCCCGGATCGTCGACGTCAGCCAGACTCGGCCCGTGCGGTCCATCATGGGATTGTGCGGATCAGCCTTCTCGGTCCCTTGTCCCCACAGCAGCGTCGTGCCCCAGAAGTTCGACGGCTTGAGCTGGACCGACGGGAACCGCGACGGCATCGTCTTTGGGTCGTCGCGGGTCGGGATATCGAATTCGGTCACCACGTTGTCTCTGGGAGAGAGCACGCTGATCTTGCCGGCGCCCGCCGAGACCGCATAGATTGGCCCTCCGGCATTCAAGCGAGGATTGCTTTTGGCCGTGCTGATCTCATCGTGCATGAACGATTTTTCAGTGCCCCAGTCCCACAGGGTGACCACAACATTCCGTTCGACGCCACGTGGCCGCGGCGGCGGCACCGGGGGAACCTCGCCGGCGGCGATCCGATCCGTCCAGTCGGCATACATCTTCAGTGCCCGGGTGCGACCGAAGCGATCGATGACTCCATTCATCTCGTTGGAGCGCTGCCCAGTCTGGACGCGATAGTCCCAAGCCTCGACCGACGAGCTGAACTGAGGCATGTGTTTGGTCTGGCGCGTGTGCTGGTTGCCGATTTGATGACAGTATTGGCACGCCTCCTTCATGTTGTCGATCCATTGTGCCTGGCTCTTCATGCCCGCCGAAATGCCATTGCCACTGGGTCCGGTGCCGGGAAATTCGCTCTCGGCCGGCGGCTGGGCGAGTGCAAACCAATAATTGGCGGGATAGACTTTCGCGGCCTCTTGGGGCGTTGTTGCGAGGGTCGCCTTGAGTGACAGCTCGGTGCTGCCCGGTTTCACCTTGACTGGAGTCGAATCGACGAGGCCGTACCCTCTCACCCACACGTTGTAGGTCGCCTGCGGCAGCTCGGGCAACATGAACCGCCCTTCGTCGTTCGTGACGACGATCTTGATGAACTTGGTGGGCAGGTCGTTCGTTTCGGCAATGACCCAGACGCCGGCTTCGCGGCCCTGACTGCTTTCGACTACGCCGCTGACGTAGCCGCTTGGCGGCCTCGATGCGCTTGGCTGCTGGGCACTGGCGTACGCCGCGAGTCCGCCGATGAGACCGGCGATCAGACTGCCGAGCCCTATACGAAGCGAGGCACCGCGGACGCTCGAACGGAAGCGACTGCTCATACAACCTCCTCTTGACCCAGAGGACCTTGGCTCGCACGTCGCGCGGGTCGTGCAT
>JAHFUJ010000045.1:10859-22643 GCA_023265105.1 Acidobacteriota bacterium | reverse complement strand
GGCGCGCGGATGACCGTATTGTCGAGGTCCGTCTGCTGCAGCTCCACCTGACGATCGGCGACGTTAATCTGCTCGCGCAGGGCGTTGATGCGTGCCTCCGTTCCGTCCACGTCGGCTTTCGCCTGATCGACGTCGGCCTGGGTCGCGATGCCGTTCTTTCGGAGCTCCGTCAATCGGCCAAGGGTGAGACGCGCCTGAGCGAGATGCACGTCGTTCTCGGTCACGGCCTTTCGCGCCGACCCGGCCTGCGCCACGGCAAGTGCCAGCGACGCTTTGGCCGTCGAGTCGTCGAGCCGCGCGAGGATCTGGCCTTCTTTGACGACCACGCCTTCCTCGACGTTCACTTCGACCACTTTGCCAGTGATTTTTGAGGACACGGTCGCCCGGCGCCGGGCCGTCACGTAGCCCGAGGCGTTCAGGACGGCCGCCTGGGTGCCGGCCGCCCGCTCCGTGACCAGCGCCACCTGGACTTCAATCGGACGCTCGCGCGTCACCCATTGCCAGGTGCCAACGCTAGCGCCGGCGACAACCACGAGCACGACGATCCAGCCAATCCATCGGCCCACGCCGAACCGATCGGGCTCGCGCTCGATGCGCAGCGCGGCCAAATCCTGCTTCAAATCAGCCACGAACTAGACCTTCACTTGAAAAGAGCTTGTGAAGAAATCGCGATTTCTTCACAAGCTCAAACGGCCACCTTGCGTCCGACGTCCCAGTCGTCCATCCGCGTCCGCCGTGGTGGTTTGCCTTTCGGGTCGCCGCGCGCGAGGTCACGGTTGTCCGCTGAAGAATGCCTCGAGACGCTCGCTGTTCTCCGGCGACAGATCGAGGAACTCGACGCCGATTCCTTCCCCGAGCCTCGCGTTGCGGACGATGACGGTGGCGGTGATGAAGTGCGAGCGCAGAGCGAACCGCAAGCTGAGCACGCTGCCCACCGCGTACGACTGGGGCGTTTGAATGAACGCGCCTCCGAGGCTGACGTTGGACAGCTGTTCGGCCCCGCGCGTGAACACCCCCTCCTGACCAAGCCAGACCTCGGTGTAGAAGCTGGCGCGCCGATGCGCTCGCCGCTCTTCCGCGCTTGGCTCGTGCTCAGACTTCATGCCGGGAAATCGACCCTCCGTCTTCCTTCCGTTCAGAATCCGCTGACATACGGGAGCCGGTCGGCGACGAGGCGGACCTCGTCGAATCGGTCGAGCAGCATCGCTGTCGGATTCCACTGCCCACTGATAAATGCGTCGCGCAACGCGGGCGGGACGGCGGCCGTGAACCGCAGCGGCCCGGCGCTGATGACGCCCGTGTCGACGTGGGCGTCGATCGTCACAGCCGGCGTGTGCTCGACGAGCGTCTGCAGCCGATCGAGCGACAGAGGGTCGGCGGCGAAGCAGGGGACGCCCAGGATGGCGGCATTGCCCTGAAAAATCTCCGAAAACGACTCGCCGACGATCGCGCGGATGCCAGACTGCGCCAACCCTTGCGGCGCGTGCTCGCGTGACGAGCCGCACCCGAAATTCGCGTTCACGATCAAAATGGCCGCGCCGGCGTACCGCTCGTCGTTGAACGGATGGCGCGGGTCGGCGGCGCGATCGTCCTCGAACAGATGTTGTTCGAGCCCCTCGAAGGTGACCGAGCGCAGAAAGCGCGCCGGCATGATGCGGTCGGTGTCGATGTCGTGGCCGCGCAGCGGGAGCCCGCGTCCGGCCACGGCGAGGATCGGTCCGGCGGGTGACGCGGTCATGCGGGGATCTCTTCGAGCATCGTACGCACGTCGACCACTTCGCCGGCAATCGCCGCCGCGGCCACCATTGCGGGGCTCATCAGCAGCGTGCGCCCGGTCGGGCTCCCCTGGCGCCCTTTGAAGTTGCGGTTGGACGAGGAGGCGCAGACCTGACGGCCTTCGAGCTTGTCGGTGTTCATCGCGAGGCACATCGAGCAGCCGGCGCCGCGCCACTCGAAGCCGGCGTCGATGAACACCTGGTGCAGCCCTCGCGCTTCGGCCGCGCGGCTGATGCCCTGCGAGCCTGGCACGACGAGCGCCTTCACATGCGGCGCCACATGGTGACCCCGCGCGATGCGCGCGGCTTCCTCGAGATCCGACAGGCGCCCGTTGGTGCACGACCCGATGAAGGCGACGTCGATCGGCGTGCCGCGGACGTGGGCGTTCGGCGCGAAGCCCATGAACGCCAGCGCCTCCCGGTCGCCGTCGGCTGGAATCCGCTCGCTGATGCGGACCGACTGTCCGGGGTTGATGCCCCACGTCACCGTCGGCTCGATCGACCCGGCGTCGAGGGCGACACGGTCGTCGTACGGCGCGTTGGGGTCCGACGCGATCGACCGCCACCAGTCGACCGCGCGATCGAACGACTCGCCGGAGGGTGCGAACGGCCGCCCGCGCAGGAACGCGAACGTCGTCTCGTCGGGATTGACGTAGCCGGCGCGGGCGCCGCCTTCGATCGACATGTTGCAGATCGTCATCCGCTCTTCGAGGGTCATGCGGTCGATGGCGCTGCCGCCGTACTCGTACGCGTAGCCGACGCCGCCCTGCACGCCGAGCTGGTGGATGATCGTCAGGATGACGTCCTTCGCGTAGACGCCCGGCGACAACCGGCCGTTGACGTCGATGCGGCGCACTTTCAGCGGATCGAGCGCGAGGCACTGCGACGCGAGGACGTCGCGGACCTGCGAGGTGCCGACGCCGAACGCGATGGCCCCGAAGGCGCCGTGGGTCGACGTGTGGCTGTCGCCGCACGCAATCGTCATCCCGGGCTGCGTGAGGCCCAGCTCCGGTCCGATGATGTGCACGATGCCCTGCTCGCGGCTCTCCGACGACCAGAGTTGGATGCCGAAGTCGCGGCAGTTGCGCTCGAGCGCCGCCGTCATCTCTTCCGCCATCAGATCGAGAAACGGCCGGCGCCGCGCGAGCGTCGGCACGATGTGATCGACGGTGGCGAACGTGCGGTTGGGATAGGCGACGCGCCAGCCGTGCTGGCGAAGCATGTCGAACGCCTGGGGGCTGGTCACCTCGTGGATGAGGTGCAACCCTATGAAAAGCTGTGTCTGTCCGCTCGAGAGCGCGCGGACAGCGTGCCGATTCCAGACTTTGTGAAACAGTGTGTCAGCCATGAAGAGTTACTCCAGCTAGAATACTCGAATGCCCACTCGTCGTCATGTCCGCGTCGCTTTCGTGATGTTCTGGCTGGCGCTGCTCTTCGTCTCCGGTGTTCGCGGCCACGGACAGGCTCCGACGGCGTCGCCGCGCGTCATGGTGCAGGAACGCGGGCTGCCGCCGATCGAGTGGGGCATTATCGCCGACCTGTCGCGCGCGCCCGACACACCAGAAACGCGGCGCCGCCTGTCGATCCATCGCGAGTCGGCGATACTCGATCGCGTCGGGGCCTCGGGGACCCGCTACGTGCCAGGCCGCGTGATCGTGAAGTTCCGAAACGGCGTGTCAAACGTGTCGCGTGTCACGGCGCTGTCGGCGATTTCGCGCACCGCGTCGATGTTCGAACGACCCTCGTACGCGAATTTCGACGTCGTTCGGATCGAGCTCAATGAGGACGCCGAAGCCGTCGCGCGCGCGCTCGGGCAGCGGCCGGATGTCGAGTATGCGCAGGCGGCGTACCGCGTGCGCACGCAGTTGGTGCCCAACGACAAGTTCTATTCGATGCAGTGGAACCTGCCGCTGATCGATCTGGAACGGGCATGGGACATTCAACCCGGCGCCGGCTCGGCCATCACCGTTGCCGTCGTCGACACCGGCGTCGCGTACACGAGTGCGACCGCGAGATTTCACGCGTTCCCCTTCAGGGACGATCGAGGCGTGCTGTATCCGTCGCTCGGCGACCTCACGCTGTCCTTCGTCGCCGCGACCGAGCTGGGCCCGCCCAGCCGGTTCGTCGCGCCGCACGATTTCATCTGGGACGACAACCTGCCGCTCGATCTCGACGGCCACGGCACCCATGTGAGCGGGACGATTGGACAATTGACCAACAACGGCACCAACGGCGCGGGCGACACGCGAAACGGTGGCGGAACCGCCGGCGTCGCCTTCAACGTCAAGTTGATGCCGGTGAAGGTGATCAGCAGCGACTGGGACGACATCTTCGGATCGCCCAACGAGGGAACCGACGACATCGTGGCGCGCGGCATCCGCTATGCAGTGGACAACGGCGCGAAGGTGCTCAACATGAGCATCGGCCGTACCGGCGAGCCCGCTCCCGTCATGGAGGATGCCATCAAGTACGCCGTCGGCAAAGGGGCGTTCGTGGTCATTGCGGCCGGCAACGACTTCGAGGCCGGCAACAGGACGGAAGTCATCGCCGAGATCGCGTCGCGCGTGCAAGGCGCGGTGTCGGTCGCCTCGATCGATCAATCGAGGAAGCACGCGTTCTACTCGAGCACCGGCTCCTGGGTCGAGCTTGCCGCGCCGGGCGGGTCGTTCCGCGGCTTTCCCGCGTCGGGCGGGATCCTGCAGCAGACATTGGATCTCGACCTCGTCGAGACCTTCAACCTGCCGCCGTCGCGGTACACCGCGCCGCGCTTCGACGTGCTGGCGTATTTCTATTTCATCGGGACGTCGCAGGCGACGCCGCACGTGGCTGGGCTTGGGGCGATGCTGATGCAGCAGGGCGTCACCGATCCGGCGGCGATCGAGGCGGCGCTCGAAAAATTCGCCACCCCCTGCAGCGAGTCGCTGAACACCTGCAACGAGACGGTCGGTCCGAATCGCAACAACTCGTATGGATTCGGGCTGGTTGAAGCGCGCAATACGCTGCGCGGATTGGGGCTGGCGAAGTGAAACGCATCGTTGGTGTTGTCCTGGCCCTGGCCCTGGCGCCGCCGCTCGCGGCGCAGACCCGCGCGAGAGGCGGCGGCGGCCAAGCGCCGCGGATCTCGTTGCGTCCGTTCGTGCTGGCCACCGGTGAGCGGCTCGCCGCGAAGAACACCTTCGAAGCGGCGTTCGGCCAATCGGTCGAGCCGTTCTGGGGGGCGGGCCTCCAGCTCGCGGTGCGCCGTCTGTTTGTCGAGGTCAGCGCGTCGCGGTTCAAGAAGACCGGCCAGCGCGCGTTTCGCGCGAACGGCACGAACTTCGGGGTGGGCATCCCGCTGACGGCGACGATCACTCCCTTCGAAGTCACCGGCGGCTATCGATTCATTCGTTCCACGTCACAGCGGCTGGTTCCATACCTCGGTGCCGGCGTCGGGTCGTACGGCTACAAAGAGGTGTCGGACTTCTCGGAGTCGAATGAAAACGTCGACACGCGCCACGCGGGCTACTTTGGTGTCGCCGGCGCGGAGCTCCGCGTGCACCGATGGGTGGGGGTGGGTGCCGACGTGCAGTTCACCCACATCACCGGCATCCTCGGCCAAGGCGGCGTCTCGAAAGACGCCGGTGAGAGCGATCTCGGCGGCATCGCCGCGCGTGTCAAGATCATGGTCGGCCGGTGAGCTGGGGTCTGCTGCGGCAGCGCCTCGGCGACATCCTGCGCGGCGCGGCCCTGGGCGGCTACCAGCGCCATCTTCGCCAGCAAACGGCCGAGCTGAACGATCTCTTTCTGCTGTTGTGTTTCATGGAGGCCACCGCGTTGCCGAACCCGGCGACGCTGTATCTCCTCGAGGTCTACCCCTACCTGCTCGAGCAGTTCCACGCGTGGCACCGGCGCATGGGGATCGAGCATTCGCCGCTCGACAGCCTTCCGTGCTGCTAGACGTTATTTCGGACGTGCATCTGGCTCGATTCGAAGCGCTGATCAACCACCAGCGCCGCGACGGAGAATGGAAAGCCGCTTTCGTCCCCGATGGGAGTGAGGTACTCCACGACCGATGATCGCGCTCCTCGATCGCCAAGTGGTCTTTTTCGGCGGCAAGGGCGGCGTCGGCAAGACCACCTGCTCGGCGGCGTTCGCGCTGGCCGCCAGCCGCGGCGGCAAGCGCGTGCTGCTGGTCTCGACCGATCCGGCGCATTCCACCTCGGACATCTTCGAGCGTCACATCGGCGGAGCCGAGCGCGAGCTGCTGCCGAATCTGTGGGCGATCGAGATCGATGCGGACCGCGAATCCGCGCGATACGTAAAGGACGTGAAGCGCGATATCGAGCGGATCTTCAGCCCGGCGGTCGTCCGCCAGGCCCACCGGCAGATCGACATGGCCGCCGCGTCGCCCGGTCTGGCCGAGGTCGCCTTGCTCGATCGAATGATTGATTTGATCGTCGAACGCGAGCAGGTGTACGACCTCGTTGTCTTCGACACGGCGCCGACCGGCCACACGCTGCAACTGTTGCGCATGCCCGAAGCGATGACCACTTGGATTCACGCGCTCGTGAAGCACCGGCGTGCGCTGCTCGAAATCGACCAGGGGTCCGGAGGCGAGCCGGCGGTTCCCGCGTCGGCCGATCCGATCCTTGCCGCGCTCGAACGGCGGCACGACCGTCTGGCGCAACTGCGCGTGCGGGTGACCGACCGGGGCTGCACGTCGTTCGTGCTCGTCACGATCCCCGAGCGCCTCGCGATTGAAGAGACGGCGCGCGCCGCCGAGCTCCTGGGCGACACAAACGTCAACATCGGGGGGCTCGTCGTGAACCGGATTCTGCCCGACGGGTTGGAAGGGGAGTTCTACGCCTCGAGAAAGGCGCAGGAACGGAGCTACCTGGAGGAAATCGCGCGCCGGTTCCCTCGGTTGCGGCGCTTCGACGTGCGGCAGCTCGCGCGCGACGTGTACGGAATCGGTTCGTTGACGCTCGTCAGCGACCAGTTGATGAATCCCTGAACTGGGTGGTGTCTTTCGTACGGAGTACGTCGTACGTAGTGTCCGGCTTTAGCCGGACCGTCGTACGTGGCGTCCGCCTTTAGCCGGACCCGGGTCGAGTTGTCCGGCCCGGCCGAACAGCGTATCATCAAGACACATGCCTGGCAGGTTGAGAGATCGCCGCTGGTGGCCACTGGCCCACGCCGGGATGATTGTTTACGCCGTCTTCCTGGTGACGGCACCTTTCGAGCATCACGATTTCCTCTGCGAACTGAAAACGCCGCGCCACTGCACGGCGTGCACGTCGAGCCAGCTCGGCGCCGATCCGCATTCGCCGGCGATCCTCGGCGCGTGGCATCTGTCTGATGCCGGCCGCGCCATCGCGTTCCAACCGATTGCCGCCGGCGTCCTGCTTCCCGCTCGTTCCACCGGCCGCTCGCCTCCCGTCCAGATCTGACACCAAACATTTTCGTCGGTCGGGCTCGCCTCGCGCGGCTCGAGTTGCACGACGGATCTATTCGATTGTGGTGGCGGTCCCCGTGATTTCTCCACATGCTGTGCGGACGCGGGACCGCGCGGAGGAAAATGATGCGAGCGTCTTGCGTGATCTGTGCATCCATTGTTACTGGCGGCCTCCTGGCTGGACCGCGGGCGGCGTCCGCACAGGCGCCGCCGCCTGTCGACGCGCAGGCGTTGCGGGCCGAGATCGATCAACTCAAGAGAGACTTCGAGGCCCGGTTGTCGGCCCTGGAGTCGAGGCTCACCGCTGTCGAAGGCCGACAGCCACCCGCGGCACAGGCGCCAACCGCGCCGCAGCAGCCGACCGCCGAAGTGCCAGCGGGCGCCGCCGGAGCGGGGGGGCCAAGCGGCGCGTTGCCGGTGTATGGCGGCGCGGCGGCTCTGTCCAAAGTGTTCAACCCCGACATGGCCGTGATCGGCGATTTTCTCGGTGCGAGTGGCAAGAACAACGTCAGCCCGGACGCGGCGCTGCAGATGCACGAGTCCGAGGCGTCGTTTCAGGCGATCGTCGACCCCTACGCACGCGCCGACTTTTTCATGTCGTTTGGTGAGGAAGGCGTCGGTCTCGAGGAGGGATTCCTGACGTTGACGGAGCTGCCGGGTGGTCTGCTCACGAAAGTCGGTAAGATGCGCGCGGCCTTCGGTAAAGTGAACAGTCTGCACAATCACGTGCTGCCGTGGACCGATCGGCCGCTCGTCATCAACAATCTCGTGGGCGGCGAAGATGGCATCGACGATGCGGGATTGTCGGTGGCGCGTCTGATTCCAAACAGATGGCTCTTTCTCGAAGCGACCGGACAGGTGTTCCGAGGCGATTCCGGCGAGACGTTGTTCAAGTCGAGCGAGCGCGCCGATCTGAGCTACGTGGGACATCTGCGCGGCTATCAGGACCTCTCCGAATCGACCAACGTCGATCTCGGGCTGTCCTACTCCCGCGGTCACAACCCATCCGGCATCGTCGATGGCGTTGACCTCGGGCGGTTCACGACCGGACTGTTCGGCGTCGACGCGACGCTTCGGTGGCGGCCGCTGCGGCGGTCGATCTATCAGTCGTTCCTCGGGCGAGGCGAGCTGATCTGGAGCCGGCGCGATCAGCCGAACGGCCTGCAGAGTGGGATGGGGTACTACGTGTCGGGAGACTATCAGTTCGCGCGTCGATGGTTCGGGGGATTGCGCTTCGACCGCTCGAATCGTGCCGACGATGCCTCGCTGCTCGACACCGGGCAATCGTTCGTTCTAACGTACTGGCCGAGCGAGTTCAGTCAAGTGCGCGGACAGTATCGTCGCACGGCGTACACGATCGGACCGACCGCCAACGAGTTCCTGTTCCAGTTCCAGTTTGCCATCGGGGCGCACGGGGCGCATCCGTTTTAGTTATCCGTCAGTAGTCAGGACTCAGTAGTCAGAATTCAGGAGTCAGCCGGTCAAATGTAGGGCGGGCCTTATGAGGCCCGCCGGTGAACGTGAGCAGTAGGGCGGGTCTTGTGAGACCCGCCGTGAAAGGTTGTTATGAAGAAGACCGCATCTCTCGCTGCGTTGGTCGCGGTGGCATGTTTGGTCGTGAGCCCGCCAGCGCGCGCGCAAGGCAAATTGACCGTGATGGCGACGATCGAAGATCTCGCGTCGATAGCGCGCGAGGTCGGCGGCGATCGCATCACCGTTGAGTCGATCGCGAAGGGCTACCAGGATCCGCACTTCGTCGAAGCCAAGCCGAGCTTCATCCTGAAGCTGCAGAAGGCCGACCTGCTCATCGTCGTCGGCCGCGAGCTGGAGATCGGCTGGATGCCGCCGCTCATTCAGCAAAGCCGCAACAGAAAGGTCCAGTCGGGCGCCGAGGGGTACCTCGACGCGTCGGCTCAGGCAAAGATTCTGGACATCCCGCAGGGGCAAATTACGCGTGCCATGGGCGACGTGCACCCGCTCGGCAACCCGCACTACTGGCTGGACCCGGAGAACGGCAAGATCGTCGCGCGCGAGATTGCTGCGAAGCTCGCGCAATTCAGACCGAACGACAAAGCGTATTTCGATCTACGGCTGGCCGATTTCGTCAACCGCCTGAATGAGGCGGAAAAACGCTGGCTCGCGATGATGGCGCCGTACAACGGCGTCAAGGTCGTGACCTACCACAGGTCGTTCCCCAACTTCGCCGATCGGTTCGGCCTTGATGTGATCGGCTACGTTGAGCCGCGTCCCGGCATTCCACCGTCGCCGAGCCATACGCTGGACTTGATTCAGGAAATGAAGCGCCAGCAGATCAAAATCATCCTCATGGAGCCGTACTTCGATCAGAAGACGCCGAACTCGATCGCGAGCCAGACCGGCGCGCAGGTGCTGGTGATGCCGCCGTCGGTCGGAGGCGAGAAGACCGTGACCGATTACTTCAAGCTGTTCGATTACGACATCAATCTGCTTGTCAACGCCCTGAAACAGGCTGGCGCGAAACCGAGCGGCGACTGAGAGACGACGATGGACACCGCCGTTCTGAACTTTCTCGCCGCCCCGTTCGCCGCGAGCCTCGTCATCGCCGGCATCCACGCCTATCTCGGCGTGCACGTCGTCGAGCGGGGCGTCATCTTCGTCGATCTCTCGCTCGCGCAGATCGCCGCGTTCGGCGCGACCATTGGCTTGCTGCTGCCGTTTACGGGCAACGACCCCCATTCGCCGGTCATGTATTGGATCAGCCTGGTCTTTACCTTGATTGGGGCGGTCCTCTTTTCGACCATTCGCAGCCGCCGCGCGAGGATTCCGCAGGAGGCGATCATCGGCATTGCGTATGCGGTGGCGTCGGCCGCGACCATTCTGGCGATGAGCAAAGCGACGTCAGAAGCCGAGCACCTCAAGGACATGCTGGTCGGCAATATCCTGGCGGTGTCATGGAACGAGGTGCTGGTGACCGCCTTGCTCTACGTGGCGATCGGCGCATTCCACTTCGTGTTCCGCCGCAAGTTTCTGATGATCTCGATGGAGCCCGCGAAGGCGGAGGCCCAGGGCGTGTCGCTTCATCTGTGGGACTTCCTCTTCTATGCTTCGTTCGGGTTCGTCGTCACGAGATCGGTGTCGATTGCGGGCGTCCTCCTGGTCTTTTGCTACCTGATCGTGCCGTCGGTGGCCGCGATGCTGTACTCGGACCGCATCGGCCCGCGGCTCGCCATCGGGTGGACGATGGGGACGATTGTGTCGGCCTTGGGTGTCTATCTGTCGCTGCGGCTCGACCTGCCGACCGGCGCGACCATCGTCTGCACCTTCGGGCTGGTACTGATTCTCATGGCGGCCGTCCGGCCGCTGATTCAGCGTCAGGCGCCGGGCGACGTGCACCAGATCAATTACGGTGACCGGGCCCACAGTCAAGCGCGCGGTCATTAATCACCGAGGCACAGAGCACACAGCGATTAGGCATCCTATTCCGAAGTTCACTTGAGCTGCCGTAGCTCTCAGCTGTCAGTTCTCAGCTTTCAGCCCGGATCAGCGCTGACAGCTGAAGGCTGAGAGCTGAAAGCTATGTGAACACGGGTGAATAGCTGTTTTAAGAAACCTCTGTGTCCTCTGTGTCTCCGTGGCCGCGTGATCCATGCAATGTCGTAACTGCGGAACCGAGATCGCCGACAAGGCGCTGATTTGTTTTCGCTGCGGGACGGCGACGGCTGAGCCGACGTTCAAGCCGCCGGCCGGGGCGCGCCGGCGGTCGAGTGTCGCGAGTGTCGTCGCCAGCGCGTTGGCGCTCGCGTTGCTGGTGCTCTTCGCGCTCTATCTGGGGCGCCTCTCGACCGGTGGCACGCCGCGGCTTCTCAGTTGGACGATCGCCGCCATCGCGGTCGTCCTGTTGGGGCTTCGCGCGTACGCCCGGCGACGCTAAGGCCACGGAGACACAGAGACACAGGAAAGAAAATGGCCACGGAGTCACCGAGTCACAGAGAAGAATTTTCTCCGGGTCTCCGTGACTCTGTGGCACAGAGAAGAATTTTCTCCGGGTCTCCGTGGCTCCGTGGCAACCAGAAGAATTTTCTCTGTGACTCCGTGACTCAGTGGCAACCAGAAGAATTTTCTCTGTGACTCCGTGACTCTGTGGCAACGAAAAGGATTTTCTCCGTGCCTCCGTGCTTCCGCGGCCTATTTTTCTCTGCGTCTCCGCGACTCTGTGGCAGACGTCTGCCGTGCGATAATTGCAGCGTATGGTGACGGCGATCGCGCGGCGGTACCTGGCCGCGCTGAGAAATCCGTCGCGCGCGGCACGCCTGGCGACGGCCCTGTGGATCGCGTGGGCCGTCATCGTCTGGAACGTCGTGTTCGATCACGTCATCGTCGTCGCCGGCCGGCACTATCTGAACGCGGCGGACTTGGCCGCTCAAGGCTCCGGCGCGTACGCGCGCATCGACGACTGGACGGGGCCGGCCGTCACCCATGCGCTCTGGATCGCGACCGCCGCCGGCGCCGCCGTTCTCGCGATCGGCCTGGTGTCGGTGCGCCTCGCGGCGCGCGCTCGCGTAGTACGTAGTGTCCGGCTTTAGCCGGACCGTGATC
>JAHFUJ010000045.1:6797-10759 GCA_023265105.1 Acidobacteriota bacterium | reverse complement strand
CCGTCCCGGCGCCGCCGGCGAGAACGAGGAACGAGGTTGCTTGAGAGAAATCGCAGGTAGGCGCTTGGCGGGGATATAATCCACGCCAAGCCATGTCTCTCGCGCCTGGCCGCGGCCAGGTCGAAGGACCGACACTTGCGGAACGCCTCCAATCCATGGCGTCCGACCAGCGTCTCCGCGGGCGGAGCAAGGGCAGGCGGCGGTCGCACGTTCGATGTATCGCGGGACGGCCGGCGGTTTCTGATGATCAAGCAGGGCGGCGGATCCGATCAGACCGCGCCGGCGAGCCTCATCGTCGTCTTCAACTGGCTCGAGGAGCTGAGGAGGCTCACTTCAAAGAAGTAAGAAGGCAAAAGGAAAAAGGTAAAAGTTAAGAAGGCAAAAAAGCAAAAGGCAAAAGGCAAAAGGCAAAAGGCAAAAGGCAAAAGCAAGAGAGCTTGTGAAAGAATGCCACGTTTAAACGCAGAGCGCGCCGAGCTCGCAGAGAATTCTTTTGAGGATTTGTCTCTGCGGTCTCTGCGGCCTCCGCGTTTAGCATTGATTTCTTCGCACTCTCAAAAGGAGGTCGTATGACGCATGACCCAGCGACCGTGACGACACAGCGGTCCGAAGGCCAGATGACGCGCGAAGAGATCGTCGCGTGCTTCGATCGCCGTCAGGAAGCCTACGACAATCTCGATGCCAAGGCGCTTGCCGCCGGCTACGCCGACGATTGCCTTGTCGAAAGCCCAATGGCGGGTACCCACCGGGGCCGAGCCGCCGTCGAGCAGGTCTTTCGATCGCTGTTCGACGCGTTCCCGGACCATAAGACCCGGCCCGAGAGCCTGGTGATCGACGGCCATCGCGTCGCACAAACGCTGAGCCTCGAGGGGACCGACATCGGCGGGTTCATGGGTCTACCGGCCACGGGAAAGCCGTTTCGCGTCCCCGCCGTGTTTCTCTTTGAATTCAGGAATCGTCAGATCGTGAAAGAGCGCCGCATCTACGACTTTACGGGCTTGCTGGTGCAGATCGGCACGCTGAAAGCGAAGCCGGCTTGAGCCGTCCTCACCAGTCGCCGAAAATCTCGCGAGCGGGGAACGACAGGTTTGGAAGAATCGCGGACCGCGCGATGTCACCCTCCGAGGTAATCTGTTCGAGCACGTACGCCTCGGCGGACAATCTGTAGATTTCCACTGTCCTGGCGAGCGCATCCACGAGCCAGTATTCGGGGACGCCGTAACGGGCCAGCATCTGCATCTTCTTGCCCCGGTCCGTGGCGGCGGTGCTCGGCGACAGCACCTCCACTGCCAGATCCGGTGCGTCGCGGATCGCCCGGTCTGGATCGACGAGGTGGGAGCGGTCGCGGCTGAAAAACACCACGTCCGGTTGCACGACATCGAACTCGGAGAAAACGATGTCGATGGGTGATATCAACACCAGACCGCCGTAGGACCGCTGGTAGGTGCGGAACCGATCTTCGAGATTTTGGACCGCAAGTTGGTGTCGCGGAATCGGGGCGGGAACCACAAACGCCTCACCGTCGTACAGCTCATAGCGCCGCCCGTCTTCGGGCGCTTGCTGCAGATCGGTATAACTTACCCGCGGCCGCACCACTCTCACAGGCGTCATCTTACCAGCGTCTTTTTTCTATGCCAAGCGCGTGCCTGCGCAGACATGCGACCAGTGCGAGCGACGCGTCAGACGTACGCAGTTTCTGCACACTGAACGTCGGTGCGGGGAGGCAAGAACTATATCCAGAGGACCGGCAGGTCGTACGGCTCCACGTGGCGATCGTGCGTGACGAGCGTCAGCTTTTCGGTTTGCGCACGCGCGATCAGTATCCGGTTGAACGGATCCGTGTGGTGGGTCAAGTTGGTCAACATCGAGCGCTGACGACGAGAACGCGGAACGAGGTTACTTCAGAGGAATCGCAGGCAGGCGTTTGAGCGTTTGACTGGTGGGATCGACGGTGATTCCAACCGATTCAAGAGCGGTCGCGCCAAGGATTGGCTCGACGTTCGCCGGGCCGAAGATGACACGTCCGGCCGTCACCTCGCCCATGAATTCAATCTGTGCAAGACCAAACGGATATTCGTGCAGCGTCCCGTCGGCGAGCTCGTACGTGGTCCGACCCACCGGGTAGATCCCGGCCCTGGCAAGCTCAGTTGCTGGAGCCATCGAATCGGTGGCGCCGGTATCGACGAGAAACAGCGCCTCGTAGGCACCGTTCTGCCCTCCGGGCACCTTGAGAGAGACGGTGACGTGCGTGAGACCCATCGAACACCTTCTACTTGTAGTAGGACCCGACCAGCGTTCCCACGATCGCGACCAGAACGGCAACCTGAATGCCGACCAGCCAGGTGAAGTGACGATCGATCTTCTGGTCTGACGCTTCAAACTTCTGGTCGGACGCTTGAAAGCGTCGGTCGATTTCTTGCCGAAAGTTGGCCAGCGCACGGGTAACTTGTTCCCGCAAGTCGTCCGTGGCACCCCGCGCCTCGTTGAGGCCACGGTCCATTTGTTCCCGCAAATCACCCATGGCGCCCCGCGCCTCGTTGAGGCCACGGTCCATTTGTTCCCGCAAGTCGTCCGTGGCACCCCGCGACTCGCTGAAGCCACGGTTCATTTGTTCCCGCAAATCCCCCATCGCGCCCTGCGACTCGCTGAAGCCACGGTTCATTTGTTCCCGCAAATCGCCCATGGCGCTGCGCAGGTCGCCCGCGACGCCGCGGAGATCCCCCATGCCGTCCCGCAGGTCGCCCACGGCGCCCATGTGGTCCGCCATTCTTCCTTCAAGGTAGGCGACGCGCTCTTCGAGACTCGGCATCTGGCTTCGTTCGCGCCTTCGGGGCATTCCAGCCCGATTGTACATCGTCAACGCCAGCACGAAGTATGCCGTGTCGCTGGCGCTTGGTATCTTCGTGTCTCTCGTGAAAAATTGTTGCACGGTCCGGCCGCCGCCTTCGCGCGTTGCGCTCCGGCGAGCCTCGCCGAAGCGAAGCGGCGGCGGGAAGCCGGACACCACGTACGGATCACGGTCCGGCTAAAGCCGGACACTACGTACCGATGGCGTCGTACAGATCGTAACGCACAGATCGCAACGGACGGATCACGACGGACGGATCACGACGGCGTTAGCGGGAAGGCTTGGTCAAGCGGGCTTCGATTTGCGGCAGCGCGGCGAGGACGACGTCGCCGACGATCTGAAGGCTGCGGGCGCTGACGGCATCGAGCGTATCCTGTGGGGTGTGCCACTTGCCGAGCTCCGCGTACCGATCGAGATCGATGATATCGACCGACGGCACGCCGGCGGCGAGGAACGGAAAATGATCGTCTTCGACCGCCCCAGAGTCCGAGACGAAGTACATGTCGAGCTTCTGGCGTCGCGCCGCGTCCCAAATGATGTCAGTCAACCACGGGGTTGAATTCGTGTCGCGTTTGATGCGCAGCTCGCGGTTGCCGATCATGTCGACGAGCACGTTCGCCTTCAGCGTGGCGATGGATCCGTCGCGCTTGGCCGCCTCGACGTAATGGCGGCTGCCGTACGTGTTGTCGCGGCCGCCCCAGTCCCTCAGGCGCGCCTCTTCGCCGTCGAGGAAGATGAGCTCGTACGTCATCGCGTTCTTGCGTGCTTTCAGCACGCGCGCCAGCTCGATGAGGAACGCGGCGCTCGACCCGCCGTCGCTGGCGCCGACAAACCTGAACTCCCGAAACAGCTTCGTGTCGTAGTGGCCGGTGATGGCGATCCGATCTTTACCCGCTCCGGCAACCGTCGCGACGAGATTGACCATGCGGACTCTGTCGATCGGTGTCTGTTCGTCCCACGTTTGTTCGACGACCGGCACGCCGGCGGCGGCGAGCTGAGCTTTGATGTAGTTGCGCGATTGCTCGATGGCCGGGGAGCCGGAGGGCCGGGGCCCGAGCGCCACGAGCTGCCGCAGATGCTCCCAGGCGCGGTTGGAATCGAATTTCGGCACGGC
>JAHFUJ010000045.1:0-6697 GCA_023265105.1 Acidobacteriota bacterium | reverse complement strand
GCTGAGCTTTGATGTAGTTGCGCGATTGCTCGATGGCCGGGGAGCCGGAGGGCCGGGGCCCGAGCGCCACGAGCTGCCGCAGATGCTCCCAGGCGCGGTTGGAATCGAATTTCGGCACGGCGACCGCCTGCAGGACTAACGCCGAGACGGCAAACATTTTTCCAATCACCCAATCACCACATTCGGTAATTTGCTGAAAGCTGAAAACTGAAAGCTGACAGCTATAGCTTTCAGCTATCAGCTCTCAGCTTTCAGCTATCACTAAATTACCAGATTACCAGATCACCGAATTACCAGATTTATGCGCGCTTTTCGCGCCTCACGTAGTCCCGCGTCTGCGCGCCAACATAGATCTGGCGGGGCCGCGCGATCTTCTGCTCGGGGTCGAGCAGCATTTCCTCCCATTGCGCAATCCACCCCGCGGTGCGCGGAATCGCGAACAGCACGGGAAACATCGCCATCGGAAACCCCATCGCCTGATAGATGAGGCCCGAATAGAAGTCGACGTTCGGATAGAGCTTCCTGCTGACGAAGTAGTCGTCCTGCAGCGCGATGCGTTCGAGCTCCAGCGCGATCTCGAGGAGCGGGTTCTTGCCGGTGACGGCGAACACGAGATCCGCGATCTTCTTGATCACCTTTGCGCGTGGGTCGTACGACTTGTAGACGCGGTGCCCGAAGCCCATGAGCCGGGTGCTGCCGTCGCCGCCCGCCTTCACCTTCTTGATGAACTCCGGCACGCGCGCGACCGAGCCGATCTCGTTCAGCATCCGCAGCACCGCTTCGTTGGCGCCGCCGTGGAGCGGTCCGTAGAGCGCCGCCGCGGCGCCCGCCAGCGCCGAGTACGGATCCACCTGCGAGCTGCCGATGCCGCGCATCGCCGTCGTGCTGCAGTTCTGCTCGTGGTCCGCGTGCAGGATGAACAGCACGTCGAGCGCGCGCACCAGCACCGGATTGGGCTGATACTTCAGCTCGGTCATCTTGAACAGCATGTTCAGAAAGTTGCCGCTGAAGCTGAGATCGTTGTCCGGATAAATGTAGGGGCGGCCGATGCTGTGGCGGTACGCGTACGCGGCGATGCTCGGCACTTTGGCGATGAGCCGGTGTGTCTGACGCATGCGCGATTCTTTGTCGAAGATCTGCTTGGCGTCCGGATAAATCGTCGACATCGCCCCGACCGTGCTCAAGAAGATACCCATGGGGTGCGCGTCGTACTGGAACCCCTCCATGAACTTCTTGATGTTCTCGTGGAGCATGGTGTGGCGGGTGATCTGCTGCGTCCAGGCGTGCTGCTGCGCTCCCGTCGGCAGCTCGCCGAACAGGATCAGGTACGCCGTCTCGAGAAAATCGCTGTCCTCGGCGAGCTGCTCGATGGGATACCCGCGGTACTGGAGGATGCCTTTGTCGCCGTCGATGTAGGTGATGGCGCTCCGGCAGTTGGCGGTGTTCATGAACGCCGGGTCGTAGGTCATCAAGCCGAAGTCGCCCGGCTCGGCTTTGATCTGGCGCAGATCCATGGCGCGGATCGTGCCGTCCTGGACCGGGACCTCGTATTTCTTCCCCGTGCGGTTGTCGACGATGGTCAGTGTGTCCATTGGAAGGTAAAAGGGAAAAGGAGAAAAGGTAGAAGGTAAAAGGCAAAAGGTAGAAGTTAGAAGGCAAAAGGCAAAAGGTAAAAGTCAGGGCAAAAGGCAAAAGTTAGAAGGCAAAAAGGCAAAAGGCAAGTGGCAAAGGCGCCTCGGGTGCCCTATTATCCTATACCGCCGCGCGGGCACCAATCGGGGGGGTTGGAGAAAGACTTGTAACTTGAGCAACTCACCGCGCGATCTTTACTGAGACGCTCAGATCCAGGCGTCGCCCCGGCATCAAGTAGTACTGGGCGTCGCCGAGTTCGCTTTCCGATACTGGATCACGCCGATCGCCGAGATTTCGACCGGCAAGACGGATCTCCCATCGCTCCGTTCGATACCCGCCCGCAGTCGCCAGCGTCGCGAAGCCGCGAGCGGGCGCCCGGTTTCGTTTGTCAAGAAAACGACTGCCCACGGCGTTGATCTCAACGAGACCCATGACGCCGCGCGGCGGCGCGAACGCGATGCCACCCGACGCGAGATGTCGAGCCGACATCTCGAGACGCTTTCCACGAAGATTCGTCGCGACGCCGTCGAAGATCTGCACGAAGTTCCTGAACCTTGCATCGTGGAGGCTATAGCTGCCCCGCACCCTCAGATTCGTGGTCGGCAACCACGAGATGCCGGTTTCGGCCCCTCTGAATCGTTGGGTACCTCCGTTTGCCAGCGCCGGAACAGCGTTGATGGTCGTCGCGATGACGAGGTTTTCGAAATTCATGAGGAAGAGGGAAATCTCGCCGCTCACGCGCCCACCGAGCCACCTTCCTTTCAGTCCGCCTTCGTAGCTGCGCGACGTTTCCGGATCGAGCAGATGCTCGGCGCCTTGCTCTTCGCTCCCACCGACGCCGAAATCGACGGCCGCCGGTTTGAACGTGTCCCGGTAGTTGACGAACAGCCGCGCGGCGTCAGCCCCTTGTTTCCAGGCCGTCCACGCCAGACCTAGGCTTCCGCTAGGCCGAGTGTTCATCTGCCCGTGGTCGCCTTCGCGAGCCCCCCCTTCGCGTCCTTCGCCGCCTTCCTTTTCTTCGTGTGTGATATTCAACCGCATGCCAGCGTCAACTCTGAGGCGGTCGACCGGACGCCATTCCGCCGCCGCGTACGCGCCAGCAAAGTCACGACGATCCAGCATGCTGACGTCGAGCACGGCTGGCGTCGTCACCGACACTGCCTGTCCACCGTTCAGCGGCGCGGTGTAGTCGAAACCAATCCCGTCTGCGTTGCCTCCACCATGCAGATAATCGGCGCCGACGAGCAACGAGACAGTTGACCGCGATCTCTTCGCCAGGTGCGAATCGACGTAGATGTCCGTCAAGCCGATCTGCTGCCTGAGGCCGCGTGCGTTGGAGACCGCGTCGGTTGGGTCTTTGAGGAATCCGCGAAAACTGTCTCGGCTGCTGTGCGAGAACGACGCCGCTGTCGACCATGCGCCGCCGGCAAGGGGTCGATCGAAGCCGCCGATGAAGCTGGCCCGATGGTCGTTCAAAAACGCCCCGGCTGGATTGTGGTTCCCGTCAACGGGCACGAGCGGTGACAGGGCGGTCCCCTGGCGCGGATGCGGGCTCGCCGGATGCTGATCGAGCCAGTTGGCGTCAACGTTGAACCAGCTTCGCTCCTGGTCGTTCATCTTACGCTCGGCACGCCAGAGCACGTGACCGCTGGGGTACGCTGTCCGATCGTCCGAGAAGCCCAGCCGTTCCGCGTCAACGGCGCCTCTCGATGCCCAGCCGCCGAACGAAGGTAGTCCCGTCGTGAACGATCCCCCGCCGCTTTGGAAGCTGCCGCCCCGCAGCGTCAGGACGCGCTCCCCGGCCGTCGCGCCTCGATGAACCACGTGAATGACGCCGACAAACGAGGTGGCACCGTACGTCACCGGCGCCGGTCCACGCAGAATCTCGATGCGCTCGACGTCGACGAGGCTGACCGTTGTCAAGCCGGGATCGAACGCTCCGCCCCAGGGGACGCCGTCAACGACCAGCAGGAACGCATCGAATTCCTTGAGTCCCCAGAAGTCTGGAACTGAGCTTGCCGGCCCGGAATCGCCGCCTGGAGCGATGTCAACGCCGGTGGCCAGCGCCAGCGCTCCGCGAAGGTCCGTCATCCCGCGGACCCGCAGTTCCTCGCCGCCGAACACTTCGACGGCGGCCGGCACTTCCTCCGGTGCCTCGGGCACACGCGTCGTGACGACTTCGACGTATTGCTGAACAACGAGCGGCTGGGGTGGGGGAGAGGGGGGCGTCTGCGCGGCCGCGCCGGGCGCCATCAAGCACGCGAAGAGTGCCAACCAGCGTGACGTCATAGCTATCCTCGAGAGTCAGGGGGCAGTAGGAATCAGCTGCGCTCGGTCCGCCGAGCGCGCGGAGCCTTGGAGTTTACACCGCGCGTCACAGCGGTGGGCAAGAGGCGAGTCCGTGGCGCGGCGAACTCTCGGCGACTCGACCCACACCAGAATTACAAATTCGGTACAATTCGGTACCTACAATAATGGGACTTGCAACCGGCCCACTGCCTGCACAATAATCCGCGGTCTTGATCAAAATCTGGGAAGTCGCCGTTGGTCCCACGAGTCGGCTGGCTCCGCTCGGACAACCTGGGGCAGAAGCGTTCGACTGTCGCGTCGTCAATGAGGTCCGCAATGAAGAAAGCGTCGCTGTTTGCCATTTGTCTCGCCACTCTGATGCAGATGGGCACGTCGGCTCAGCAGGTGCAGGTCGGTGACAACGTCAACGTGCTGCCGGTTTATCAGGGCTCGAGCGATGGACTGGACTTTCTCCGCGGGGATCTCTACGCCCAGCGACAGGGCGAACCGGACATCGCGTTCTCGTCCGTGAATCCCGATCACGTGCTTGCGGTCTACAACGACTTTCGGGCGATTTACCTGGCCGACGATCCGAACCTCCCCGATTTCACCACCTCGACGAGCCTCGCTGCGCGTATCTGGAGGGGAGCGAGCGGCCTCTTGGCTAGGCTCGTGGGCCGGCCGGCGTCCAAGCCATCCCAGCCCCCGCCCGTGGCCGCGCGTGAAGCGGGCGGCGGCATGTCCGTGTCGTATGACGGCGGCCTGACCTGGATCGGCGGGTTCATGCCGGGTCTTCCTGACGATAACTCTCCGGCTGCGAATAGCTTGCTCACGCGTCAGGACGCGATGTCCGACTTAGTGCTCTTGAGCGGGGGGTGCGGCCGGTTCTATGCGTTTTTCCTATATTTCACGCGCAATAACGTGAGCAAGCAGATGCTTGCCAGGTTCCAGGATCTCAGCAACTCCGAGGTGAACCACACGATCAAGTTCCTCGGGTTCACGGAAATCGACTCGGGGCAGAATGCCGTCAACGGTCACTTCGTCGACAAGCTGTGGGCCACCGCTATTCCGACCGGTGCGACCGACTGCAATGCGGTGACTGAAACTGTGGTCGCTACCTTCACGACATTCACGGGCCAAGGCAGCGGCGGGAAGTTCCAGAGCCGGATCAACTACGTTTGGTCGACGGACGGCGGCAAGACCTTCTTTAAAGATCAGGCCGACAAGAACTACACGCAGAACCAAGGTACGTCGGTTGTCTGCAATCCCGATCCGATGACAAAAGAGTGCTTGGTCTTTTGGCGTTCGTTCAATTCTCCGCACACCATGGTGATGCGGAAACGGAGGGCCAATGGTGCGTGGGAAAACCCCATCGACCTCCTGGCCAACGATCCGCTCAAGACCCTCGCGTACTTCGATCAACCCACCAGAGGCACGCAGGACGTTCCGGTCGGCGGGTCAACGATGAAAGACGAGCTGGCGTTCCGCGCAAACGCGTTCCCTGTAGCGGCGTTCACGCCGGACGGTAACACCGTGATTGTGACGTGGCACGAGAAGGGTGATCCCGCCACTGGCCTCCCGAAAACCGATGGGTCGCCGATGATCATGTGGAAGTACTCGAAGGATGGTGGCAAAACATGGTCTAACCGCCAGGCTCTCACCGGCAGCATGACTCCGGGATCACCCGCCGGATTAGGTCACTTCAATCCGGACACGCGACCGCGTGGGCCGCAACTCATTCCAGCCATTGACTGCACGGCGGGCACCCCGAATCGCTGTCTGGTGACCTTCTACGAGTCGCGACCGTTCGCAGGTGCCGATGTGAACGGCCTATCGGCAAACGGGACCGTTGGCGGCTACGACCGTGTTCTCGACACGCGTGGCGTGTTGATCGACGCACCGAAGACCTCTGTAACCCCGTCTGCGAGCTTCCAGATATCGCGCTACCTGTACCGGACCCTTCTCGAGAACGAAACGCCGCATGATGAGAAGCTGGACTACGTCGAGCACATCTGCCCCGACAGCAACCCATCGCACTGCTATCCCGCGCTCAATTACAGCGGCCGCCCCCATACCGGATCCGGCACCTCGCCGTTCATGCACGACTACAACACGGTCGAGCCGGTCGTGCGATGGGTCAAAGACAAGGTCACTGGGCAGTGGAGGTTCGCGAAAGACGGGGCTGACGTTCCGTACGACGCCGGGTTCGGTGTGGCCTTTGCCAGCAATGAGCATGTCGTCGTGCCGGCCCCAGGAGACGGAACCGAGTGGCAGAATTACGGGAACTATAGGCCGGTTGGCGTCTACGGCTGCGGGGTCGATTATCTATCGCGCAACCAGGACGTGATGTTCGCGAAGGTGAGTCTCGGGCTCCTCGTCACGGCATCCACGAACTACAAGCTCTTCCCCCAGGGGTTTTCCCAGATCGAGTTCCCGATGACCATCTGGAACAATACGGGATCACAAAAGCAGTTCGATCTTCAGATTACGGGTAACGGTTCATTCAAGAAGGAAAACAACTTTGTCCCGCTCAAGACGGGCGCGGTGACCATCTTTGCTTATTCGAGCGCCTCGATCAACGTTTACGCTCTCGATGGGAGTCCGGTGACCGTCTCGGTCACGGAGCATTGCACGGCGTGCACCCCGTTGAAAGGCTCCATCACGTTCAACGCGCTTTCTGCCGCGCCGCCCGCGGGTGCGCCGACGCCCACGTACCGGTCGTCGGACATCGTGGCGACGCCGGTGCCCAACAACCCCGTGCCGAACAATCCGG
Source organism: Acidobacteriota bacterium (assembly GCA_023265105.1). GTDB lineage: Bacteria > Acidobacteriota > Vicinamibacteria > Vicinamibacterales > CAVVIG01 > JAHFUJ01. Next base: position 3 of record JAHFUJ010000045.1, on the reverse strand, counting down.
TGC
>JAHFUJ010000320.1 GCA_023265105.1 Acidobacteriota bacterium | reverse complement strand
AGAGCTATCCCCTGATGATCGGCGGCCGCGAGGTCCGCGCGTCGAGCGAGTTCGACGATCGGAGCCCGATCGACACGCGCATGCTGCTCGGTACGTTCCAGAGCGGCAGCCGGGAGCAGGTCCGCGGCGCGATTGCGGCGGCCAAGGCGGCGTTCCCGGCGTGGAGCGCGCGGCCGTGGCGCGATCGGGTGTCGCTGCTCAAGAACGTGGCCGACCGCATTCGCGCCCGCCGGTGGGACCTGTCGGCGCTGATGGGGTACGAGGCCGGCAAGAACCGGCTCGAATGCGTCGGCGACGTCGAGGAGTCGGCCGATCTCATCGAGTACTACTGCGAGCAGATCGAAAAGCACGAGGGATTCGTCACCACGCTGGGGACGCTCGGGCCCGACGAAGAGAACGTCAGCGTGCTGCGGCCGTACGGCGTCTGGGCGGTCATTTCGCCGTTCAACTTTCCGCTCGCGCTCGCGGCGGGACCGTCGGGCGGCGCGCTGGCGGCCGGCAACACGGTGGTGTTCAAGCCTGCCTCGGCCACGCCGCTCGTGGGCTACATGCTGTACGAAGCCGTGACGGAAGCAGGCGTCCCGGCGGGAGTGTTCAACTACGTGACCGGCGGCGGCGGAACGGCCGGCCAGGAGCTCGTCGACAACGCGGACGTCGACGGCATCGTGTTCACAGGATCAAAAGCTGTCGGGATGCACTTGATCCGCGACAACGCGACGCGCCCGGTGCCGCGTCCGCTCGTCATCGAGATGGGCGGCAAGAACCCAGCGCTTGTCATGAAGTCGGCGGATCTGGACAAGGCCGGCGACGGCGTCATGCGGTCCGCCTTCGGCGCGCAGGGACAGAAGTGCTCGGCGTGCTCGCGCGTCTACGTCAGCAAAGCCGTGCGCGACGAGTTCGTGCGTCTGCTCGTCGAGAAGACAAAGAAGATCGCGATCGGCAATCCGCTCGCTCGCGACGTCTATCTTGGTCCGGTGATCAACGAGGAGGCCGTGAACACCTACGAGCGGGCCGTCGCGCAGGCGAAGCGCGACGGCGCGAAAATCCTCACCGGCGGCCACCGCCTCACCGACGGCGAGCTCGCGCACGGCTACTTTGTCGAGCCGACGATCGTCGACGGTTTGCCCACAAGTCACCCTCTGTTTTCAGAGGAGCTGTTCGTGCCGATCACCCTCATCGGCGACGTCGTCACGCTCGATGAAGCGATCGATCTGGCGAACCGGAGCGAGTACGGCTTGACGGCAGGGATCTTTTCCGAGGACGATGGCGAGATCGAGCGGTTCTTCGATCGCGTGCAAGCGGGCGTCACCTACGCGAACCGCCGCGCCGGGGCGACGACGGGCGCCTGGCCCGGCGTGAATTCCTTCGGCGGTTGGAAAGGAAGCGGCTCGACGGGACGCGGCACCGGCGGGCCGTACTACGTCCAGCAGTTCATGCGGGAGCAGAGCCGGGTGCGAATCCGGTGATCCCGGGGGCGGGATGGGCAGCCTTTCCCGCCTCTCCTGCCCTGTGCGTCGTCTAACGAGCAGTGAGGTGAGGCATGTCTCGAGTGCTCGTCGCTCTTGCGGCGACAGTGTTGACGGCGTCGCTGGCGTCAGCGCAAGACCTCCAGATCTTTCAAATTCGGCCAGGAGGGCCCGGCGATTTCCAAGGGCCGCCAGTGCCGCCATCGGGATCGCAAACCCCCGCGCGCGACACCCCGGCGAAGACCGGCACCGCAACGATTCGGGGGCGCGTGCTCGCGGCCGACAACGGCCAGGCGCTTCGCAAGGCGCAGGTGCGCGCGTCTTCGCCTGACGTCCGCGAAAACCGTCTCGTCACAACCGACGTCGACGGACGCTACGAAGTCAAGGAGCTGCCGGCCGGCCGGTACACCATCACCGCGGCCAAGGGCAGCTACGTGTCGCTCTCGTTCGGCCAGCTGCGTCCGTTCGAGCCGGGCAAGCCGCTCGACGTCCGCGAGGGCCAAACGATCGAGAAGGTCGACTTTTTTCTGCCGCGCGGCGGCGTGCTGACCGGCCGCGTCCTCGACGAATACGGCGATCCCGCGTCGGACGTGGCCGTGCAGGTCATGCGATCGCAATTCGTCCAGGGCCAGCGACGCCTGATTCCCGCGGGCCGAGGGGCAATGACCGACGACATCGGCGGGTTCCGCATCTTCGGTCTGTCACCCGGCCAGTACTACCTCTCAGCAACCCTCAGGCCGGGAATCGGGCCCGGAATTGGAGCGGGAATTGGACCTGGCATCGGACAAGTGCTGATCGGTGACATCGCCCGCACCGCGGACGACAGAAGCGGTTACGCGCCGACGTACTACCCGGGAACGCCCAATGTTGCCGAGGCGCAGCGCATCACGCTCGATGTGGGCCAGGCGATCGGCGATCTGGTGATGACGCTGGCGCCAGTGCGACTGGCGACCGTGTCGGGCACGGCGATCGACTCCGCGGGACGACCGTTTGCCGGCGCGATGATCATGGTCGGAGAAAGCCGCGGTCTCGGCATGATGGTCGGACCCGGCAGCCAGGCGAGAGCGGATGGCAGCTTCACGGTCAACGGCCTCGCACCTGGCGAATACACGCTGCAGGTCTTCCGGTCGCCGGCGCCGTTTGGACCGCCCGGATTGATCGGCCCGGCCGGAGCCGCGCGCACCGACGACTCGGAGTCGGCGACGGCAGCTATTAGCGTCAACGGCAGCGACATCAGCGACGTTTATCTCGTCGGCATGAGGCCGTCGACGGTCACCGGACGAATCGTGGCGGCGTCGGTGTCGAACACAGCGCAGTCGCTGCGGCCGTCCACGCTGGCCGTGCAGCTGGTTCCCGCCGAGCTCGGTCCATTGATGGGTCCACCGTCGCGCGGAGCGGTCAGGGACGATTTCACGTTTGAAGCGCAGGCGCGTCCCGGCCGCGTGCGCGTCAACCTCGCGCCGCTGCCCGCCGGGTGGGCCGTCAAGGCGGTTCGTCATCGCGGCGACGACGTCACCGATACTGGCCTCGATGTCCGACCGAACGAGGATGTGGAGGGACTCGACATCGAGATGACCGATCAAACCATCACCGTCACCGGTGTCGTGACGGGAGCGGGACGCGCAGCGGTCAAGGATTATTCGGTGGTTGTCTTTGCGCGCGATGCCGACCGGTGGGCATTTCCCCGCTATCAGCGCATGGCGCGCCCGGATCAGGACGGCCGGTTCAAAATCACCGGCTTGCCACCGGGCAGCTACGACGCGATCGCGCTCGATTATGTCGATCCGGGCGAGGTGAACGATCCCGAGCTCCTCGGTCGACTCAAGGCGAATGCCACCGGCTTCTCAGTCAGTGACGGCGAGACCAAGCAGCTCGACCTGAGGCTCAGCTCGATTCCGTGAGGCGGCTTCATTCCCGCAGTACGTACAGGCGGTTTCATAACCTACTCGCGGGTGGCCGCGAACGGGGCCGCCCCGCCCGGCGCGGAGCCCACTCCCGTGACAAGCGCTCTTGGGGCGAGCACCGGGTGGGGCTGTTCGCGGACAGGACCCGCGAAACGAGGTTATGAAACCGCCTGTAGTGTCCGGCTTTAGACGGACCCCGCAGCAAAATTTGCCACCTCGGGACGGCCTTGTGTTGGCTGTTTTTTAAACGTCTGACCCCAAGGACAGGTCTAAGGGGGCATGGCGAGGAAAACCGAAACCCTCCTCAATGCGGGGCTGATCGCAATTCTTGCGCTTGCCGGCGCGGGATGGCCCGGGCAGGCGCCCCCCGACACGGCGGCCGCGACCTTCCCAAACGACGACAAGACCATCGGTCACGTGCTCAACCGCATCGCGTTCGGCCCGAAATCTGGCGACCCTGGGGACCCTGGGGACACCGACGAGCCCGGCAGTGTCGACACGGTCCGCAAGATGGGGCTGCAGCGCTACATCGAGCAGCAGCTTCACCCCGAGCGCATCGCCGACTCGGCCGTGACGAGCCGCCTTGCGGGTTTGTCGACCATCGGCATGAGCTCGCGCGAGATCGCCGAGCGATTTGCGCTGCCGCAGCTCGAGGCTCGGAGGGCGCAACAGGCGCGAGCGTCGAAGGGGCAGCCCTCGCAGGCAAACGACGCGGACGCCCAGCCAAAAGCTGTGAGAGACGCGCAGCAGAAAGCCAATCGAGTGGTCCTCGAGCTGTCGGAGCAGAAGCTGCTTCGCGCGGCGTACAGCGAGCGCCAGTTGCAGGAAGTGCTCACCGATTTCTGGTTCAACCATTTCAACGTCGACGCACGGAAGGGCCCCGACCGGTTTCTGCTGACCGAGTACGAGCGCGACACGATCCGTCCGCGCGTGCTTGGAAAGTTCCACGATCTTCTCGAGGCGACGGCCAAGAGCCCGGCAATGCTCTTTTATCTCGACAACTGGATGAGCGCCGACCCGAACGGGCAGTCGGGGACAGCCTTCGTGCCAGGCGCTCGGCGAGGCCTGTCCCCGGCCGCGCGGCAGCCGATCAATCGCGGTGGATTCCGCCGCCCCGGCCGTTTTGGAGGCGGGCTCGGGTTGCCGATGCCGCAGCGGCCCGCCGAAAACGCGACGCAAGCCAGAAACGCGCCGAAAGGGCTGAACGAAAATTACGGACGCGAGCTGATGGAGCTGCACACGCTCGGCGTCGATGGCGGCTACACGCAGAAAGACGTCACCGAGGTCGCGCGCGCGTTCACCGGCTGGACCATTCAGAACCCACGACTGGGCGGCGAGTTCAAGTTCGAGCCGCGCATTCACGACGAGAGCGAGAAGGTCGTGCTCGGTCACCGGATCAAGGCGGGCGGCGGCATCGCCGATGGCGAACAGGTGCTCGACATTCTCGCGACGCACCCGTCGACCGCGCACTTCATCGCCGGCAAGCTCGTGCGCCGGTTTGTGAGCGACACACCGCCGCCGGCGTTGGTCGACCGCGTCGCCGTGCGATTCCGCGAAACGGACGGCGATCTCCGCGAGGTGATGCGCACCATTCTGACGTCGCCCGAGTTCCTGTCGCCCGACGCGTACCGCGCAAAAGTGAAGACGCCGTTCGAGTTCGTGGTAAGCGCCGTTCGAGCCGCTGGCGCGGACGTGCAGGACGCGATGCCGCTCGTCAGAGCGATGCAACAGCTCGGCATGCCGCTCTATCTCTGTCAGCCACCCACCGGCTACAAGGACACGGCCGACGCATGGGTGAATACGGGCGCGCTCCTCGGGCGGATGAACTTCGCGATCGCGCTCGCCAGCAACAAGCTGCCCGGCGTCATCGTCGATCCCCGTCGGTCGACCGTCGGCAGTCCAGGGCTCGTCGATACGATTCTTGGCGGCGACATCTCCGAGACGACACGCGCGACGATTGCGAAGGCGTCCGGCGCGCCGCAGATGGTGGCGCTG
>JAHFUJ010000319.1 GCA_023265105.1 Acidobacteriota bacterium | reverse complement strand
GCTCGACCTTGAACTTCTGCGCCCGGAACTCCACTTCCTCCTCGGCGTGATCGGCGCCGAAGAAGACGAACTCCCGTGCCTGGGGCTTCACGCCCGCCTTATCGAGCACCGCGCGCAGCGGCACACCGGTCCAGCGTCCATTTCCGCAGAGACCTTGCAGCGGACGCCGGTTGCCCGAGCACTCGAACCCGGCCACCAGCTCCGCGCCGCCCATCCGGCGGAGCTCGTCGAGCGAAAGTGACGTGGGCCGATCCACGAGTCCAGACACTTTCAGACGATAGGTGGCCGGATCGACTTCGGGATGGCCGTAATGCTGGGTCGTGTAAAACAGATCCTTCGGCGTGAACGGACCGTCGATCTTGCGAATATCGATGATTCGCCGATCCGCGCCGGTGTTCGTGGGGAAGTTCTCCGGAATGTCTGTGAAGGGCACCACGGTCTCGCCCTGCGCCAGGGCCGGAAGCACCCAGTCCGGCAGGCCGAGGACGCCGAGTCCCGCCAGGGCCAGGCCCCCCCTGAGAATCTCTCGCCGGGCGTGTTGATGGCTCATATACGGCCCCTTTTCGTGGTAACTGGTTGACTCGACGACACACGATCATAGACGAGAGACGCGGCATGTCTCAAGGCCGAATATTCTCTCCACCGCGCCCAACGTCCGCTGGTTCGGATAGACTGTTGCCGACCAGCGTGTGGACTGAAACAGGTCTTTGTCCGGAGGGTCAACGATGCGATGCACATCTACGGTAACGGCGACGTTCGGAATATTGATGGTTGCAACGACGCTTTGGGCGCAGGTGCAGGCGCCACCGGCTCCCTGGCGAGGGGCGGGCGCAATACCGTGCGTGGGGGCTGAAGGCGGCGTCTATCAATGTCCCCCGGCTCCTCGAACGATCGCGGTGCGTGCCGGCCGTCTGTTCGACAGCAAGGCCGGCCAGATGTTGACGAAACAGGTCGTGGTGCTGCAGGGCGAGCGAATCACCGAGGTCGGTCCCGACGCTCAGGTCAAGATTCCGGCGGGCGCTCAAGTGATCGACCTCAGTCAGGCGACGGTCCTGCCCGGCTTGATCGACGCGCACACCCACATGTTCAACACGCGCAGACCCACGATGACGACCGAGACCTCGATGCTCATCGCCGTGCAGAACGTGCAAGCCGACCTGCGGGCGGGTTTCACCGCCGCGCGTGACATGAGCTCTCACGGCAACGGATACGCCGACGTCGAGATCCGCAACGCCATCAATCAGGGCCGCATCGACGGCCCCAGGTTTCAGGTGTCGACGCTCGGGATCAATTGGGGCGCGGCTCCGGCGACCGCTCCGCCCAATCCGTTGGCCGCCGCAGTGGTTCGTTCGGCGGACGAGGCGCGCGCGGCCGTCCGCGAGCAGATTGGACGCGGTGCGGATTGGATCAAGCTGTACCCGGCGGGGAACTACTCCTTCACTCCCACGGGCGAGGCGCAATACGTAGTGACGTATCCGCTGCCTGTCTTGCAGGCGCTCATTGATGAGACGCATCGGCTCGGTCACAAGACCGGCTGCCACGTCTATGGGGGCGAGGGACAAAAGAACGCCATCATTGCCGGATGCGACACCATCGAGCACGGCTTTGGCCTGAATCAGGAGCAGGTCAACATGATGGTCGCGAAGAACCTTTACTACAATCCGACGCTTGTGCGCTACACCGAGCCGTACATGGACGACAACGACAACAAGAACACCGCCGGCAAGTACCGGATGATTCCCATTTTCGAGAAAGCCGCTCGGATGGCGGCCGCCACCAAGGGCATCAAGGTCATGATGGGCAGCGGGGCCGATGGCTCGACGTACCCTCATGGGACCCAGGCCCTCGACTTCGAGGCGTTGGTCAAGTACGCCGGCTTGAGTCCGGCACGGGCCATCCAGGCCGGAACGACGATTAACGCGGAAGTGATGGGATGGCAGGACCAGATCGGGTCGATCGACAAGGGGAAGTACGCCGATCTGATCGCCGTGTCCGGCGATCCGCTGGCCGACATCACCGAGCTTCAACGCGTCAAGTTTGTGATGAAGGGCGGCAAGGTCGTGAGAAACGACCTCGCCCAGGGTATGGCCTCCCGGTAATCGACCCAGGGTATCGCCGCCATTCGGCGGAGCGGAGGTGGTCGAGGACGTCCTCGAAGGTTCGCGTCGAGCGTGAAATACACGTTTAGTTGGTGGCGAAGCAGTAGAACAGGCCGTCGCCGCCGGTGCTGCGCAAGTCGTCCTGGCTGCAGCCTCTGGAGTCGTGAGCCGAATTCCACGATGTCGGATTCTCACCTCCGCCCTGGCGGTCGTAATGACCAAGCCGGCCGGCCCCCTGGCCGCTGCTGGTCCAGTTCTGGCAAGTCCGATCCGCGCCGGCAGGATAAGCCCTCCCGTCCAACTGCGAACCGGTCAGAATATCGTGCCGCGGCGGGTTCTCGCCCTTTTCGGTGAGCTGTGTTTGCCTCGTGAGGTTGTTGCTGTCGGAATGCAGGTTATCGACGTCTTGGGCGATACGAACTCCCTTCACGTTGGACCAGGGACCCCGCCCAATGCGGTCCCGGGCATTGAGGGCTGGCTGATTGCCGGAAGCGCTGGCGCTGAGATAGGCACGCCAGGTGCGAGTGCCGGCCCCTACAGCCTCGGCTAGCCTCTGACAGTGCTGGTCGGCACTCGCCAATCCACCGAGATTGGCTCCATTGCCGGAGCCGACGCTCGTGATGAAGAAGCTCATTTGGTTCGCTGGGGGCGCGTTTTGCGCGAGCACGAGATAGGAGCCCAACGCAAACAGGACGAAGACTGCAAGGACACATGAGATTCTGTTCATGTCGTTTTCCCTTCTCATTGTTGCTCTGATGAAATTCTGTTCAAGACCGGGAACGAAAGCTGATTTTGCCGCGTCAGAAGGCAAAGATCAATCAGATCACTTGCTGGAATATTTCATCCCACTTTCGATGACTCTTTGTTAGGATGGGTGCTCTGGTCGCAGTGGTCCGGCGGTGGGACTTGCCTTGATTTCGGGGGCAACTCGGTCGATGGTGGCGTGTCAGCTATCGGCTGAACCGTCCGGCGCAAGGAGAATAGAAGATGAGCAGGATCATATTAAAGGTGAACGGGACGCCGCACACCTTGGATGCCGAGGCTTCGACTCCGCTGCTCTATGTCCTGCGCAACGATCTCGGCTTGCAGGGCCCGCGGTTTGGTTGTGGACTTGGCCAGTGCGGGGCGTGCACCGTGATCATCAGGGGCGTGGCGACTCGGTCGTGCATCACGCCGATTTCCGCCGTCAAAGACGAGGTCACCACGCTCGAAGGACTCGCGAAAGGCGGTGCGCTTCACCCCATCCAGCAGGCCTGGATTGATGAGCAGGTCCCGCAGTGTGGTTTCTGCCAGAACGGGCAAATCATGACCGCCAAGGTGCTGCTGGACAGGAATCCGAATCCGACGGATACGCAGATCCGCGAGTGGATGAATAGGACGCTCTGCCGCTGCATGACGTACTACCGCGTCCAGACCGCCATCAAGCGTGCCGCGAAAACGATGGCGGCTGACGCGTCGCCTTTGAGCAAGGAGGTGGTCGCATGACAACCTTCACGAACGTCCCGAAACAAATCGAGTACTTGTTGGACACGCAGATCGGGATGCCCTCGCGCCGGGACTTCCTCAAGAACTCCGGCATGCTGGTCGTGAGCGTTGGCGTCGCGGCTGTCGCAGGCGCCAATCCGCTCGAGGCTGGGGCCAGTCCTGCGGGCGCGGCTGCCCAGGCCGCGGGTCCGTATCCCGACCCCGATTTCAGACAGCTCGATTCGTGGCTCGTCCTTCATGAGGACAACACCGCGACCTTCTACGTCGGCAAGACGGACTGTGGCCAGGGCACCGGGACGTCGTTCCGGCAGATGATGTCCGATGAACTGGACATCGCATTCAACAGAACGACCCTCATCATGGGCAGCACCGACGTGACCGTCGACCAGGGCGGATCCGGCGGTTCGGATGCCATTCAGACCGATGGTTGGCCCATGCGGCGCGTGGCGGCGGAAGCTCGGCGAGTCCTGCTGGAACTGGCATCGAAACGGTTTGGAGTGCCTGTCGAGCAGCTGGCCGTGAACGAAGGCGTAATCACCGTGAAGGCCGATCCATCGAGGAACGTCACGTACGGAGAACTGATCGGTGGAAAGAGGTTCAATGTCACGCTGACGGGGAACAACATCAACGCGACCACCGGTGTGGCCAAGGTGAAGACGGTACAGGAACTCAAGATGGTCGGCCAGTCGCCCCAGCGCTATGACATTCCGGCGAAGGTGGACGGCTCGTTGAAATGGGCCGTGGACGTGACGATCCCCGGCATGGTGCATGCGCGCAACGTGAAGCCACCGCTGGCGGGCGCGAAGCTCATCAACATCGACGAGTCTTCGGTTCGAGGACTCCCTGGATTCATCAAAGTGGTGAGTAAGGGCAACTACGTTGCGGTTGTCTGCGAGCGAGAAGAACAGGCGATCAGGGCAGCGCGCCAGCTCAAGGTCAACTGGCAGAAGCCGGCGACGCCGCCCTTCCCGACATCGGAAGATCTGTACACATACATGCGGGGCGCAACGCCCACGTCGAGTGCCAGGCCGACCGTGATGGGTCATCCAGACGAGGCGTTCGCAGGCGCGGCGAAGGTCATCGAAGCCGATTACGACGTTCCGTTCCAAGGGCACACGGCACTCGCTCCGGCTCATGCCATGGCGGATCCGTCGAATGGTCAGATGACGATTTATTCCAATGACATGAAGTCGTACGGCTTGCGATCGGGCGTTGCGGAGTTCCTTCAGATGCCGCGGGACCACGTGCGGGTCGTCTGGATGGAGGGGCCGCAGGGGTACGGCCGCACAGCCGCCGATGACGCGGGTTTCGAAGCGGCCTTCCTCGCCAGAGAGATTGGCCGGCCGGTTCGCGTGCAGTGGATGAGGGACGAGGAAACCGCTTGGGACACCAAGGGTCCGGCATTTACCGTCAACATGCGCGGAGGGTTGGATGCCCAAGGCAACCTGGTCGCACTGGAATACAACGCCCGGGCCGCCGACTACAATCACCTCGGTTATAACGAGGCCGACACTGTGCTGATCTCCCAGCTCATGGGAACGAGACGCGCCACGCCAGCCCCTGGCAGCGCGGCGACGCCGTCGGAAATGTACGCCATCCCGAACCGGCGCGTGGCCGCTCAGGTGGTGTCGCTCCCGCTCGTATGGGAGACGCCGCTTCGCACCGGAAATCTCCGGGATCCCAATGGTCCACAGGTGACCTTCGCCGCCGAGTCGTTCATCGACGAGCTGGCCGCGGCGGCGAAAGCCGATCCGGTCGAGTTCCGCTTGAAGCTCCTGACTGCC
>JAHFUJ010000318.1:2133-5373 GCA_023265105.1 Acidobacteriota bacterium | reverse complement strand
GGACGCCACGTACGAGGACGCCACGTACCACAGCGCGAGACCGACGACCAGCGCCCGACGATTCACAACCAGCGACCGAGGATTCATGACTTCTGACTGCTGACTACTGACTACTGACTACTGTCTACTGTCTACTACACTTTCCTTCGCCCTCCATCCGTCCACGTACTTCACGAGACGCTCCACGGCGTCGAGGTACGCGGGAAAGATCCGCAGCGCCTCGGCCGACGAGATCTCGCTGACCTCGGCCAGCTTCACCACATCGGCGACGATACCGCCGGGAAGATTGAGTGCGCGCTCGGCGTGCCTGGCGGCCGAGGCCGAATCGGGTGCCGATTGCCCCTGCAGGCGCGCCACGCTCCTGAGCAGCGCCGCGAAGGGCGCCGCCGATCGAACGATCAGCACGGCGAGCGCGTCGCCTCGCCCCCGCGTTTCGAGATAGCCCTCGCGCAGGTGCAGCAAATGACTGCGCGCCTGTACCTCGCAGGCGCGGCGGATGTCTGCCGCGCCGACCGCCAACCCTCCTAAGGGAGTGCTGCCTGAGACGACCGTGTGGTCGGCGAGGATGGCCCCGAACTCGAGTGGAAACGCGTCGAGCGATTTTTCGAACTCGTGCGCGCCCAGGAGCAGCGGCGTGGCGAGGCCGGCGTCGTGCCACGCCGCGACACGCGCCGTGCACGCGCGGAGGTCGTCGTGCGTGATCGCGTCGACGACGGCCAGCGTCTGCGTCAGCGCGCGCTCGTGCGCGTGGGCGCCCTGTGTGCCCCAATCGCCGGCGCTGTGAGGCCCCTGACCGTGTCGAAGGGCCTCGTGGGCCTCAAGACCGTAGGCGACGAGCGATTGCAGACGGTTGCCGAAGATGTGGCGCAGCTCGCGATCCAGCGTGTGAACCGCGTCGGGAATGTGGGGCATCTATCTATTCTACGTAGCTCTCAGCTATCAGCTTTCAGCTATCAGCTGTCAGCTGTCGGCTGTCAGCTGCGGCCACGGTCCGGCTGAAGCCGGACGCCACGTACTGTCACTACCACTGTCACGGTTCAGGCGTAGTGTCCGCCTTCCCGCCGCCGCTTCGCTTCGGCGAAGCTCGCCGGAGCGCAACGCGCGAAGGCGGCAAGCGGACCTCCCACGGTCCGGCTCAAGCCGGACGCCACGTACTGAACGGTCCGGCTGAAGCCGGACGTCACGTACTGTCACTGTCACGGTTCAGGCGTAGTGTCCGCCTTTCGGCGGACCTCCCACGGTCCGGCTCAAGCCGGACACTACGTACTGTCACGGTTCAAGCGTAGCGTCCGCCTTTCGGCGGACCTCCCACGGTCCGGCTGACGCCGGACGCCACGTACTGAACGGTCCGGCTCAAGCCGGACACTACGTACGGGCACTGAGAGCTGATAGCTGACAGCTGATAGCTGACCGCCAACCGCTGAAAGCAAACAGCTAACAACTTGTAGAATAACAGCCCATGCGACTGCGCGAGCTGAACGTCGGCTGCTTCGGCGGCGGAACGGGTCTTCCGAGCCTGCTCGGCGGCTTGAAGAACAACCCCTGGCTCCACGCCAACGCCGTCGTGACGATGTTCGACAGCGGCGGCAGCTCGGGGCAGTTGCGCGACGAGCTGGGCGTGCTTCCGCCGGGCGACATTCTCAAGTGCGCGCTGGCGCTGTCGCGCAACGCGCGCGAAGCGCGCCGCGTGCTGCTGGCGCGGCTGCCGATGCTCGAACACGCGCGGCTCGGCGGTCACACCGGCGGCAACCTGCTGCTGTCGATGATGCAGCGATACAGCGGCGACTTTCTCGACGCCGTCGACGGCCTGCGCGCGCTCCTCGGGTGTCGCGGCCGGGTCTGGCCGGTCAGCGTGGAGCAGGCGTCGGTCTGTGCGGAATACGGCGACGGATCCCAAACGCGCGGGGAGGTCGAAGTCGACGCCGGGCAGTCGTCCGGCCGGTTCGTGCGCCGTATCTGGCTCGAGCCGTCGGTGTCGATTCATCCCGCCGTCGCTGCGGCCATCGGCGAGTTCGATGCGGTCATCATCGGTCCGGGCAGCTTCTTCACGAGCCTGATGCCGATCTTTCTCGTGCGCGGCGTCGCCGAAGCGCTCGCGACGATGAAGGGCCCGATCATCCTCGTGGCCAACCTGCTGACGGAAGGGCGCGGCATGGCCGGCTTCACGGCCGCCCACGCCGTGGCGCGGATCGAGGAAGCGATGGAGCGGCGCGTCGACGTCGTCATCGCCAATATGAAGTGGCCTTCGGCGCAGGTGCTCGGCCGCTACGCGCTCGAGCACAAGGAGCCGCTCGCCCCGGGCGACTTGCCGGGCGCCTGCGAGCTGGTCGGCGGCGAATTCTGGACCGGTGACATCGCGCGCCACGACCGGCCGCGCCTCGCGTATGCCGTGTGGAGCGTGTTGTCGCGCCGATTGTTGGGTGATTCTTGACAGCGGTTGTTTATCACGAAGGCGCGAAGAAGCCACGAAGATCACGAAGATTTCTTTTTTGTTTTCTTCGTGCCTCTTCGTGTTTTCGTGACTTCGTGATGTACCGTCGTAGGCTTTGACCTGGCGCGCCCTGCTTTGAGCTTCGCGGCGCGATCGATGATCGCCGCCAGCATCGCGCCTGCTTCGCCCCCTTTGGCCGGACGGTTCGACGACCAGACGGCCGGCGTGTCCGCGGCGAGGATGTCCTCGAAGTCGCTGTTGCTCTTCACGCTCTTGGGCGCGAACTCCGCGATGTCGAGATCGCCGGACCACTCGTCGCGGTGTTTGATGAGCAACCAGCTCCGGGCATCGCTCGATCCGGGGGCCCCGGTTCCCGCGGTGCGCCCGCCAGCGTACCGGCCACTCGTGCGCACCAGCACCCAGGATCCCTTCAACTTGTAGCCATCCAGCGTGAACTTCAGATCGCCCTTCTTCAGCGCCCCGTCCACATCGTCCACCTCCGGCGTCCACGTGCCGCGGTCCCACAGCATGACGATCCCGGCGCCGTAGCCCTCGGGGATGACGCCTTCGAAATCTCCGTACTCGCGCGGATGATCTTCGACGTGCATGGCCAGCCGCTTGACTTTCGGATCGAGCGACGGTCCCTTCGGCACTGCCCACGAGAGCAGGACGCCGTTGTGCTCGAGCCGGAAGTCGTAGTGAAGATGAGTGGCGAGATGCTTTTGCACGCAAAAGAAACGGGCGCGGCCCTTATCGGTCGCGACCTTGCCGCTGGGTTCCGGCGTCTTGCTGAAGTCGCGTTTGCGTCG
>JAHFUJ010000318.1:0-2033 GCA_023265105.1 Acidobacteriota bacterium | reverse complement strand
TGTCCTCCGTGGTGGCTTTTGGCTGAACTTGAGGTCCGCCTTGTCCGGCTATGCGGCGTCGCCGCTCAGACGGTGCAGCGGCCGCGCGAAGACGAGCATCACAACCCCCGCGATAATCGAGAACGCCGCAACGGCGCCAAACAAGCTTGGCAGTGGAAACGATTCGTACAGCCCGCCGACACGGCCACCGATGTAGTTGCCCGCCGAGAGGCCAAGAAACCAGACGCCCATCACCAAGCCGCCGATTCGGACCGGCGCCAGCTTGGTCATGGCGCTCAGGCCGACCGGACTCAGCGCCAGTTCGCCCCAGGTATGCAGCAAGTACGTCACCGTCAGCCACATGGGACTGACCAGCACGCCATTTCGACCGAGGGCCGCCGCGGGAACGAGAACCGCGAATCCCGCGCCCACCAGGACGAGTCCGATCCCGAACTTCGCGGCGCTCGGCGGCTCCACCTTGCGGTGAGCGAGGCGGACCCACAGCCACGCAAACATCGGCGCGAACGCGATGATGAACAGCGGATTCGCCGACTGGAACCAACTGCTTGGGAAGCTCGCACCGAACACCGAGTTCTGAGTGTTGCGGTCGGCGAAGAGGTTGAGCGTCGATCCTGCCTGCTCGAATGCGGACGCGAAGAGGGCGTATCCCAGAAACAGGACCAGGATCACAATCAGACGGTTTCGCTCGAGGCGGGTCCATCCACTGGAAAGGAAGACCCAGGCGAAGAATGCCACGGTCAACACGAGCAGACCGTAGCCGGCGGCGTCGGCGATTTGAGCGGCAGTGACCGGAATGACACCAGAAAGCGCACCCAGACCGAAGAGAAAAATCGCGGCGCCTGCGATGCCGATGCGGCGCGCGGCCTCGCTTTTCTGGCGCGTCAGCGCTTCCGGCGATCCAGGATCCGCGGGACGCGCGCCGGCGTCGCCAAGATACTTGCGTCCTCTCACGTATTGCACGAGGCCGAACACCATGCCGACGCCCGCCGAGGCGAAGCCCACGTGCCAGTTCACCCGCTGGCCAAGGTACCCGCACACGAGGGGCGACAGAAACGCGCCCAGGTTGATGCCCATGTAAAAGATCGAGAAGCCCGCGTCTCGCCGCTCGTCAGCCGGCCCATAGAGCCGTCCGACGATGACGCTGACGTTCCCTTTGAGGAGGCCGGTCCCAATCACGATCAGCACGAGGCCGAGATAGAAGGTCGAGAGGGAAGGGATCGCCATGCTGAAATGGCCGCACGCGATCAGGATGCCGCCGAAAAGGACAGCTCGTTGCGGACCGATCAACCGGTCCGCGATCCACCCGCCTGGCAGCGTCGTCATGTACACCATCGACGTATACAGGCCGTAAATGGCGCCGGCCGTGCCTGTGTCGAACCCGAGCCCGCCGGCCGCCGGCGTGGCGGTCATGAAGAGGATGAGCAGCGCGCGCATGCCGTAGTAGCTGAAGCGCTCCCACATCTCGGTGAAAAACAGCGTGGACAGCCCGCGCGGATGGCCGAAGAACGCGTGGTCGTGACTTGGCGGCGCGGGTTCCTGCAAGGCGCGAACGGTGCTCATGAACGGGAGTCTAACAGACACTGTGACAGAATGAATGTTGACTAAGCGGACAGTCGCCGCTAACCAGCGCCGCGAGCGATCGGAGCGAGCGGCGGTAGGCGCTGGGGGTGGGGCCCCAGCGCAAAGTAATAAATGCTTGCTGTACTGATTTCAACCTACGAGATGGGACGCCAGCCCTTTGGGCTCGCGTCGCCGGCCGCCTGGCTGCGGGCGGCGGGGTGGACCGTCACGTGCGTCGACGTCGCGAAGGAGCCGCTGCGCGACGAGGTGTTGGCTGGCGCCGATCTCCTCGGCTTCCATCTGCCGATGCACACAGCGACGCGGCTGGCCGTCCCCATCATCGGCAAGGCGCGGCGTCTCAACCCTTCTGCGTGCATTTGCGCCTACGGCTTGTACGGGCCGCTCAACGCCGACTGGCTTCGCTCGCTCGGCGTCGACGAAGTGCTGGGCGGGGAGTTCGAGGAAGAGCTGAC
>JAHFUJ010000317.1 GCA_023265105.1 Acidobacteriota bacterium | reverse complement strand
CACATCGGTGACCGGAAATTCCACCACGAAGTGAAACGTGCTGCCCTGGCCCGGCTCGCTCTCCACCCAGATGCGCCCGTGCATCAACTGAACGAGATTTGACGAAATCGTCAACCCGAGTCCGGTGCCGCCGAAGCGGCGCGTCGTGGAGCCGTCGGCCTGGCTGAAGGCCTCGAAGATCGCCGTATGCTTCTCACGCGGGATTCCCGGACCAGTGTCGGCAACCGTAAAGTGCAGTTGGCATCGATCCTCCCGCCGGACCTCCGAACGCAGGCCCACGATCACGTGCCCGGTGCCGGTGAACTTGATCGCGTTTCCCACCAGGTTCGCGATGATCTGCCGCAGCCGAACCGGGTCGCCGACGATTCCGACGGGCACGTCCGGCGCGATGTCGCTGACGAGCTCGAGGCCTTTCTGGTGCGCGCGGAACGCCAAGGGCTTCAAGACCTCACCGATCAGGTCACGGATCGCCAACGGAACGGCTTCGACCTCGAGCTTCCGCGATTCGATCTTCGAGAAATCGAGGATGTCGTTGAGAATCCCCAGGAGCGCGTCGGCCGAGGACTTGACGGTCTGGAGACATTCCCGCTGGTCGTCGTTCAGGTCGGTGTCGAGTACCAGTTCGGTCATCCCGATGACGCCGTTCATCGGCGTCCGGATCTCGTGGCTCATGTTGGCGAGGAACTCGCTCTTCGCGCGGTTGGCCGCTTCGGCCGCCTCCTTCGCACGGTGCAGCTCGACCGCCACCTGCTGGCGCAACCTGCCCTTCTGCACGGCGCGGACCGCCACGACGGCAAACAGTTGCGTCAGCCCGAGGATCAAGACGACGCGGTACAGCGAGCGATTCGAGCTGGTTTCGAGCCTGCCGATCTCCACGCCGGCTTGCTGCTCGTACAGCTCTTTGATCACGCGCAGGTCGTCCCGGATCTTGTTGAATGCCGGAACGCCATCACGGAGGTCGTCGTCAGTCGCTTCTCGGGCCGCCCCCTCGAGAATCGCGCTGATGACGCGATCGCGGACGGCGAGATACGAGCGCCAGTCGTTCGCAAATTGGCGTCCGGCGGCGATGGCGGGCGGCGCCGTGGCACGGCGGATGTGGCGCTCGATGATCTCGGCCACCTGGGCGTCGGCGGCGCGTGACTGATCGGCGTACTCCACTTGCCGGTTGCTGTCGTTGGTGGTGAGCGCGTAAAGGACGCTCCGGCGTGCCTCCTGGGTGAGGTACTGCAGCTGGTTCAGCAGGTCGAGACCGGCCATCGAGGTCTCGTACATGTTCCGCGCGCGACTGTTCGAGGCGCGGAGATCGCGGACGACGATCAGGCCGACGCCAAGCACGGCCACTCCCACGACGACGAGCATCGCAGCGAAGTGACGCCCCGATTGCAGCATCGTTGAGAACTGGGCTCGGATGCGTGTCATCGGCTACCGCGCCCGCAGCGTGAGACCAAATGCCGGCTCCTCGGGGACCGTGCCACCGATCCGCAGCACTTTGACCGACCCATCCACTTCGTCGCCGCGGACGTAGCCGATCGCGCCCGGCACGTTGAACACGAACCGCCGCACCCCCATGGACGTGTCGAGGAGTTTGGGGCCGCCCTGCAGCTCGCCACGATAGGCGGCCTGCAGCAGATATCGCGTGAAGTCCTGGTCGTTCATACGGCAGACGAGCCGCAGCACGGCGTCGCGTTCGGGTTGTCCGGACTCGCGCATCGCGATCGTGATCTTCCGGCCGTCGGGCCACCGCGTCACCTCGCCGAGCAACATGCGGCGCAGCTCGCCGATGGGCAATTCGCTCAGTTTGTTCTCGTTGTTGACGATGATCGCCACCGACTCGTGAGCCGCCGCGACCTCGGCGCGGGACGAGGTCCCCTGTGTTGTCGCGAGCCGTGCGGCTGCGCCGCCGCCGGACACGACAATGGCCGCCGCCAAGGAGAGTGAAATCGCTTTGGACATCGCCACCTCGCCCTAGAACGTGAACGCCAGCTGGGCCGTAAGTCCGTTGGTTCGGCTCCGGGCTCGTCCCGTCAGCCGGTCGTATTGCAACTTGAGGGCGACAGGTGCGGCCGCGTCGTATTTCACTCCGACCGATGGTCCGTAAAGCCGGCCGATGTCGTCGCCGAAAACGCCGTCCATCGCGGGCACATCCAGGTACTCGTAGCGAAAGTACGGACGGTAACGGCCGAATTGCCTCGAGATTTGCGAATACGCGCTCGTGGTTGTCGTCACGCGCGACGCATCCGCCGGCGCGTGGCGGATGAAGATCGCCTCGTTGAGCTGCTCGAACACCGGACTTTGATAGACGACGTGCGCCGCCATGATGGTTTCGGCAATCGACGGGGCCTGCGCCGGCCTCAGGCGATCGCGATACACCGAAAAGCCTGCCTGCAAGCCGGGCAGCGACGCCGGACGCGCGAGCAGCGCCAGATTGACCGCTTTGCCGCCGTTTTCGTCGACGACGTTTTGCACCGGCTCATCTCCAGGCAACCGCGTCCCCCGGCCGTTGCTGATTTCGGCGAGATACCTCAGTCCGGCGCCGCCCGACGGAATCCGTCCCTGCGCGGTGAGGCCGACGCCGTGTACCGGCAGAATCCCGCCGTCGTCTTCGAACCGGAAGATGAAGGGCCGGCCGATCGCGGTCTGAAACCAGTTACCGTGATGGTAGGCCGCGTTGTAGTACCCGATCCCGGTGTGATACCGGCCGGCCGCGACATTGAACATGTCGCTCGGCGAATACTGCAGGAGAATCCGCTCGACATCGATGCCGATGGCGTTGTTCTCTCCCGCCTCGAAGACGACCTCGCCGACGGTGCTGAAATCGGTGCCCAGCCGCGAGGAAAGGAACAGATCCAGTTGGCCCAGGCTGAACGTATTGGGCTGGTCGCCGGCTTGGGCCGCGTGGAAGTCGAGGTCGCTGAACCCTCGGATTTGCAGCGCCCCCAGTCCTGCCGGAGCGATCACGTCGCGCATGTCTCCGGAGCCTTGAGTCGACCCCGAGAGTCCCACCGTCGTCGCCGACTCCGCACTACGAGACGCATCGGCGGGAGCGCCGCGCTCTGACTGCTGAAGCGCCTTCACTTGTTGCTCCAGCTCTTCGACGCGCTTGAGCAACTGCTCGACGAGTGCGCGATCATCGGCCGCCGGAGTGCGGGTTTGTTGCGCACTGGTCGGCTGACCCGCGAGCATCACGAGCGCGATCGAACATGCAACAGCGTATGAGAATCGGCGCGACTGCTTGATGGTCATCATCCTTCAATCCCTCATGTCGCCTGGCGACGGGCCGCCTTCGACCTGCTGTATTCGTCGAGTTCCTTGGAAAGAGCGTTGTAGCAGGATGGGCAGATGCCATGGGTGAAGCGCGCGTCAGAGTGCTCCACGACGTACCCCTCGACCTGCTGCCAGTAGTTCTCGTCGGTTCGAATGCGCTTGCAGTAGGAGCAAATCGGCAGAAGGCCGCTCAGCTGCTTCACCTGAGACAGCGCCGACTGCAGCTCTTCGATGCGGGCGGCGAGGCGCTCCTGCAAGCCCAGGACGCGAATGCCGACCCGCACGCGTGCCAGCAGCTCGGCCGGATTGAACGGCTTGACGAGGTAGTCGTCGGCGCCGGCATCGAGGCCGGCGACGACGTCCGCGCTGGCGTCGCGGCTCGTCAGAAGAATCAGGTACGCATGCGCGTTGGGTGTTTCGGTTCTGACGAGCCGGCAGACCTCGGGTCCATCCATCAACGGCATCATCCAGTCGAGGATTGCAAGCGGCGGTGCGTCCGGCTTTTGCAACACGTCCCACGCCTCGGCGCCGTCGCGCGCCATCGTGACCTCGAAGTCCCACCGCGCCAACGTACGCGCCAGAACTTCCGCGCCAATCCGGTCGTCGTCGGCAATCAGAGTCCGCATAGCGGCATTCCGGCTTGAAGCTCGCGCAAGGCCGTCGCGAGGTGCTCTACCTCGGCGACCAGTCTGGCAACGTGCGCGTCCACGGCGAGGCTGTCGGCGGAACTGTCGAGCATCTCGAGCGCGCGGGCGGCCTCCACGACACCGAAGGCTGATAAGTTGCTGGCGCCTCCCTTCAGGGTATGCGCCTCGCGACGAATGCGGTCGGGATCGCGCGCCTCGATCGCCGACTCGATGGCTTCGAGTCGAAGCGGGTAATCTGCGAGAAACAGGCGGATGATGTCGGCGATCAGCTCCTCGTCGTCGCCAAGCCGCTGCCGCATTTCGCCAACGTCCAACGGCGATGCTGTCAACGCGTTCTTGGGCGTCGCCAGCCCGCTCGAACGGACCATCTCGATAGCGTCGAGCAGCGCCTGTTGCGCGATCGGCTTTGGTAAGTACGCGTCCATGCCCGACTCGAGGCAGCGCTCGCGGTCCCCTTTCATCGCGTGTGCCGTCGTGGCGATGATGCGCACGTGCTCGCCCGTCTGCCGTTCGCGCTCCCGGATGAGCGCCGTGGCTTCGAGACCGTCCATCTCAGGCATCTGTACGTCCATCAGCACGATGTCGAAACGGTCCTTTTCGAGCGCCGCCAGCGCGGCCCGACCGTTGTTCGCGAGTGTCACGCGGTGCCCGTGCTTGGTGAGCAGGCCCACGACGACGCGCTGGTTGACCGGGTTGTCCTCCACGACCAGCATGTTCAGTTGCGCGGCATTCTGCTGACCGATCGTCATGACGCGGCTCCAGGCGGCGGTTCCCGCCGCTGCACGCTTAGGCGCGCGGCCCGAAAAGGCAACCCGCTCTTCGCTATCGGGAAGAGATCGCAGCGTCAATAGATGGAGCGGATGCCGCGCTCGGACGAAATGACTCGATCGGACTCCACGCGACGCGACTGAATGTGTATGATCTTTCATGGCTCCGCGCGTCCGATTCGCTCCCTCGCCAACCGGCTACCTGCACATCGGCGGCGCGCGCACCGCGCTCTTCAACTGGCTGTTCGCCCGGAGTCTGGGCGGTGTCTTCGTGCTGCGCATCGAAGACACCGACGTGGAGCGCTCGTCGTGGGACATGGTCGAGGGCATTCTCGACGGCCTGCGGTGGCTCGGCCTCGATTGGGATGAGGGGCCGACGATCGACGGCCCCTGCGCGCCGTACTTTCAGTCGCAGCGGCTCGACCGTCACCGCGCGATGGCCGAACGGCTTCTCGCCGAGCGCCGCGCGTACTACTGCTACTGCACGGCCGACGAGCTCCGGCGGAAACGGTATGTCGCCGAAGAGAACGGCGCCGCCTGGCAATACGATCGAACGTGCGACCGTCTGACGGCGGACGACATCGCCGCGCGCGCGCGCGACCAGCTGCCCCGCGCCATCCGCTTTCGCGTGCCGGCCGGCGCGATGCGGTTCGACGATCTCGTGCACGGCCCGATCGAGTTCGACGGTTCGCACATCGAGGATTTCGTCATCCTGC
>JAHFUJ010000044.1:11705-22791 GCA_023265105.1 Acidobacteriota bacterium | reverse complement strand
TCGTCGCCGAGCAGCTTCTTCAAGTTGCCCAGCGCATGAAAGAAATTCGCCTTGACGGCGCCGACCGAGCTGCCCAGCACCGCCGCGATTTCCTGGTGCGACATCTCGTGATAGATCCGCAGAATCAAGGTCGCGCGCTGCTTGCGCGGCAATTGCGCGATGGCGGCGCGCACGCGCGCGGCGCGCTCGTCTTTGAGCATTCGATCCGACGCTGACTCGTGGCGCGCGTCGACGTGCTGCTGCGCGTCGATAGGCTCGCTCCGCGGCGTCTTGATGCTCACTCGCGTCAGGCAGACGTTCACGCCGATGCGATGCAGCCAGGTGCCGATCGACGACTGCCCGCGAAAATTGCTCAGCCCGCGATACGCGCGGAGGAACACGTCCTGCGACAGATCGCTCGCGTCCTCGTGGTTGCTGACAAACCGATAGCAGAGCTGATAGATCGCGCGGCGGTGTCGCTCGACCACGACGTCGAAGGCGCCGGGCCGGCCGGCCAGGCACGCCTCGACGAGCGCCGCTTCGTCCAGCTCGGCCGGCGAGCTGTCTGCCGCGGCGGACGCCTCCAGCGGCCGCGGGTCAGCCGACGCCTTACGGCGCACGTCGGTTACGTCCCACTCGGGCTGCCACCTTCCCGATATTGTCCACGCAATCGATGTTGCCACCAGGTGGCCTCGTGTCAATGCGGCTGCATCACGGTTAGACCCCAGGCCAGTGCCGAAGGTTACAGACGTGGCTGAGGCAGCGTGATCGCCTGCGGTCGGTTGCGTCGGGGCAGTGGATTCGAATCACCCTTGCGGCAGGCGCGTGACTCTGGCATAGTAGGTAATATCACTACTATTATGAAGAAGCTGGACAAACTGGTGTCAGCCGCTGACGCGAACCGCAGGTTCTCGGAGCTTCTGCGCGGTGTTCGGGAAGGACGGAGTTTTGTCGTGACGACGCATGGCAAGCCGGTCGCGAAGCTTCTGCCTGCCGGCAAGGACGGCACAACCGCGACGGGCGCGCGCAGGGCGTTGTTGGCGCGACTTCGCGCCGAGCCGATCGTTGAGATCGGTCGATGGACGCGTGACGAACTCTATGAGGATGCGCCGTGAGGGTGGCACTCGACACGAACGTCCTGGCCTATGCAGAGGGAACCAACGGTCCAGCGAAGAAGGAAGCGGCCCTCGACCTCATTCAAACGCTGCCTCAAGGATCGACGGTACTGCCGGCGCAAACGCTGGGTGAACTGTTCAACGTGCTCGTGCGAAAGGCGAGGCGGCCGGCGGCGAGCGCGCGTGCTGCGATCTTGAGCTGGCAAGATGCGTTCCCCGTACTGGACACATCGGCGGCAGTGATCGCGAGTGCCGCTGATCTGGCGACCGATCATCAGCTCGGTATTTGGGACGCCGTGGTTCTTGCTGCCGCCGCCGAAGCCGAGTGTCGTCTGCTTCTGTCCGAGGATCTTCAGGAAGGATTCACATGGCGCGGTGTGACCGTGACGAACCCCTTCTCACCACATCGCCATCTGTTATTGGCTGCGCTGTTCGAGTGACCGAAGGTGACATCAGCGTTTTGTGGGGACCAGACGCTTCAGCCCCTCGACCCAGTTCTGCACGACGACAAAGGCACGGATGTACGGTGGCCCGATTATACCCGCAGTCGAAGGGCGACTTGTGGTCGCGCTCTCCGAAGTAAACGGCTCTGCGTCTAGAATACGTCAGGCTTTCTGGGCCCAGGGAGGGCAGTCCATGAGAACAGCGATTTTTGGCTTCTGTGTGTGGCTGTGCGCAACCGTATGTTCGGCCGCCTCGCCGTTTGACGGCAAGTGGGCGGGGACGTTCATCAGGCTGGCGCCGGCGGGAAATCAGGACGTCGCGATCACCGTGAATACGGACCAGGGCGGCAAAGTGACCGGATCGATGACGCTTCAGGGCGTCAACGGCGAAGTCCCGATCGAGTGGGGATACGTCAAGGACGATTTGATCACCTACAGGGTCAAAGTGCCGGGCCAGAACGGCGTCGTGTTGTTCGTGTACCTCGGAAAGCTGAGCGGCGACCAGATTGAGTTCGGTCGCCGGCCGGACGATTTGACCGTCGGCCTCCTCGTGAAGGGCACCGTCAAGCGAGCGCAGTAGGCTTGACCTTCGCCTTCCTTTTGCGTATAGTGCTGGTGCATTAGGAGGCCGCCCATGCTTCCGCTCACGAAACGGCAGCGCGAAATCTTCGATTACCTCAACGAATTCATCCAGCAGCACGGCTATGCCCCGAGCCTGGAGGAAATCGGCCGGCGCTTCGGGCTTTCTTCGCTCGCCACGGTGCACAAGCACCTGACGAACCTGCAGGAGAAGGGCTTCATCAAACGGGCCTGGAACCGCAGCCGTTCGGTGGAGATGGTGCCGGCGCGAACCGGCGGCCGCGCGGTCGAGCTGCCGCTGCTCGGATTCGTCGCCGCAGGCTTGCCCATCGAGGCGGTCGCCTCGAGCGAAACCATCGCGGTGCCCGAAGATCTCGTCGGCAAGCGCGACACCTACGTGCTGCGCGTCCGCGGCGATTCCATGATCGATGAGCAGATTCGCGACGGCGATTTTGTCGTCGTCGAGGATCGCAAGACCGCCGACAACGGCGAGATGGTGATTGCGTTGCTGCGCGGGTCGGACGTCACGCTCAAAAAGTTCTATCGCGATCCGTCGGGCAGGATCCGGCTCCAGCCGGCCAACGCCGCTATGCAGCCGATGTTCGTCGATCCGGCGCAGGTGCAGATTCAGGGCGTGGTCGTCGGCGTGATGCGGAAGTATTGAAGCGCCTGCGGCCCGAAGCGAGGCGCCGGAGGGAAGCGCGGCGCCGCCGCGCCGCCGAGCGAGAGCGAGCGGCAGCCTTGAGCCGTTGCGAGGCGCGAACGCGCCGAGCAACCAGCGGCGGGGGTGGGGTCCCCGCCGCGATGAAAGAAAGTGGGGCCCCGCGAGCATAAGGTAACGTAGCGCCAGGAGTCGTATTAGACTTGGGTATGCCTGACCAGCCCAAGCAGATCAATTTCACGATCGTTCCCGACGACAGCCCCTCCGGGGAAGCCCCCGGGAGTGGAAAATCGGCGCCGCGCACCTACGCGAACTTCTGTTCGATCGCGCACACGCCGTTCGACTTCACGCTCACCTTTTGCGAGGTGATGCCGCTCTCCGACAAGGAAATCAAGGAAGCCGAGGCGGACCACGTCGTCCGCGCGCCCGTGCGCGCGAAGATCGTCGTCCCGGTGCAGTTCGTCCCGAACCTCATCGCGGCGCTCCAGGAGCACTGGCGCATGTTCTCCGAATCCTACAGCAACGCCGGCTGGAACAAAGGCACGGAGCCGGTTCACTAGGTCCGGCTGAAGCCGGACACCACGACAGCTAGCCGTGGCATCGACCAAAGACCGTCGTGGCGTCCGCCTTCAGGCGGACCGGCACCGATGAAGTCGCCGACAGAAACTCGCCACATCCTCGACGCGCTCGAAGCGCAGCACCCCGGCGCAGACACCGAACTGCACTACACGAACGCGTTCGAGCTGCTCGTGGCCACCATCCTCTCGGCACAGTCGACCGACCAGCGCGTGAACCTCGTCACCCCCGCGCTCTTCAAGCGCTATCCGAGCGCGCGGGCCCTCGCCAAGACGACCTCGAAACAACTCGAGCCGCGGATTCATTCGACCGGCTTCTTTCGCGCGAAATCCAAAGCACTCATCGGCATGGCACGGGCGCTCGTCAAGCAGCACGGCGGCGCGGTGCCAGCCGACATGGAGGCGCTCGTCGAGCTGCCTGGTGTCGGTCGCAAGACGGCCAACGTCGTCCTCGGCCACGCGCTGGGCGTGCCGGGATTGCCGGTCGATCGGCACGTCCTCCGCGTGTCGAACCGAATCGGCATCGCCGAATCGGACAACCCAGAAGTCGTCGAGCAGCAACTGTGCGCCGCGCTCGAGCGAAAACGCTGGACGCGCGCGTCCGACACACTCATCCTCCACGGACGTCGCGTTTGCCGGCCCAAGCCGCTCTGCGAGCAATGTGCCGTGCAGCAGGACTGTGACTACTTTCATGAAGCGCGAGGCGTTTGAGCGTCTCGTCGCCGACGCGCTCGCGACGATTCCGCGCCGCTTCCGCGACGCGATGGCCAATCTCGCGATTGTGGTCGAGGACGAACCGTCGCGCGAGCTGCTGGAAGAGATGGAGATGGGGCCGGCGGACACGCTGCTCGGACTCTATCAAGGCATCCCGCTCACCGAGCGCTCGTGGAACTACGGCAACACGCTGCCTGATCGCATCCTGCTCTTCCGGGGTCCCCTCGAGCGCGAGTCGGAAGATAAGGACGACCTGGTCGTCGCGATCGGTGAGACGCTCATCCACGAGATCGGCCACTACTTCGGGCTGAGCGAGGAAGAGATCGAAGAGATCGAGGAAAAGTACTGGCGAGAAGGGGGACGGGAGCCCTTTTGACATGTCGCGAGAAAAAGGGCTCCCGTCCCCCTTTCCGCGTAAACGTTTCGGGCAGCACTTCCTCGAGCCAGCCTGGGTGGAGAAGCTGTTGCGCGCGGTGGCGCCGGGGCCCGAGCAGACCTTTCTCGAGATCGGTCCTGGTCTCGGCGCGCTCACGCGACCGCTGGCGGCACGCGCCGGCCGGGTTGTCGCGTTCGAGATCGACCGCGATCTCGTGTCTGCGCTGCGGGACGCGGCGCCGAGCCATCTGACGATCGTCGAAGGCGATTTCCTGCAAGTGACAGCGGAACGTCTGCGCGATCTTCTGACGGGCGACGCCGGCGGCTGGGCCGAGCGCGCGCCTTTCTCCGCCCGCGCACGGGCCGAAGATCCGACGCGCACGCCGATCCGGGTCGTCGGCAATCTGCCTTACAACGTCGCCTCGCCCATCCTCTTCAAGCTTGTCGAGCTCTACTCGGGCGGAGTCCCCTTGGCGGACGCGACCGTCATGCTCCAGCGGGAAGTCGCCGACCGTCTCGTCGCGTCGCCGGGTACGCGCAAATACGGTGTTCTAAGCGTCCTCATCGGGCAAACGGCCAGCCTCCACCGACTCTTCACGCTGCCGCCTGGCGCCTTTCGACCAATGCCGAAGGTCCATTCGGCAGTTGTGCGCCTGCGGTTTCATGCGCCCGCTCCCGCGCCGACCGACCCCGCGGTCTTCAGAGCCATCGTCCAGGCGATTTTTACCAGGCGCCGCAAGACGCTAGCGAACGCGCTTCTGGCCTACGAAGCGGGACGGGAGCCCTTCGTGCCCGATCTCCTGCGCCGGGCGGATCTTGACGGGAGGCGGCGACCCGAGACGTTCACAATCGCCGAGCTGGTCCGCCTGGCCGACGCGTTTGCTTCGGTTTCGCGTCGAGCTGTGCTATAGTTTCGCCTGTTAAGTTGTTCACCCGTCGCGTGTTGTCTGATCACGGTCCGCCTAAAGGCGGACACTACGTACAGCGACACGACGTACGGGGAAGCAGGCCCGTTCGGTGGTAGTACGTGGTGTCCGGCTTTAGCCGGACCGTCGTCATCTCGGCCATCCCGCCTCTGTTGTTTCAGGCGCGCCCAGCAGCCTGATTGAGCCGCGGCACGCGGCTCCCTTCGTCGGACTCGTTCCGCCTGGAACACCCCCGGCGTCGGTCTGTGTTCCCAATTGCAGAATGCTCGAAGTCGTTCCGCTCGGCGGACTCGGCGAGTTCGGCATGAACATGATGGCGCTCACCTGGGGCGAGACAACGATTGTTGTCGACGCCGGCGTCATGTTCCCCGGTCCCGAACTCCTGGGCGTCGATCGCGTCATTCCGGACCTGACGTATCTGCAGCAGAAGGGGCGCGTCGCCGCGCTCGTGCTGACGCACGGCCATGAAGATCACATTGGCGGCGTGCCGCACGTTCTGCCGCTGGTCGATGGGCCCGTGTACGGCACGCCGCTAACGCTGGCGCTCGTCGAGCCGAAGCTGGAGGAGCACGGCCTCGACGCCGAGGGGCGCCTGGTGACGGTTCGACCGCGGGACCGCGTCACCGTCGGTCCCTTCACGATCGAGTTCATCCGCGTCACGCACAGCATGCCCGACTGCGTGGCGCTGGCCCTCCACACGCCCGAGGGCATCGTCGTGCACACCGGCGACTTCAAGATCGACCAGACGCCCATCGACGGCCGGCACTTCGACGTCCATCGGTTCGCGGAGCTCGGTTCGGCGGGGGTGCTGGCGCTGTTCGCCGACAGCACGAACATCGATCGGCGCGGTTTCACCGGGTCGGAGCTCGAGGTGGTCGAGGCGTTCGAGGAGATCTTCACCAGCGCGAACGGCCGGCTGATCGTCGCGGCGTTCGCGTCGAGCATTTTCCGGATGCAGATTCTCGTCGATCTGGCGGTCCAGTTCGATCGCAAGGTCGCCTTCGTCGGCCGCGGCATGGATCGGAACTCCGAGATCGCGCAGCGCCTCGGCTATTTGAGAATTCCTGCCGGCGTGCAGATCCGTGATGCCGATGTCGGCAACTACCCCGCCCAGGACGTTCTGTGCCTGGCGACCGGATCCCAAGGCGAGCCGATGTCCGCGTTATCGCGAATCGCCATCGACGATCACCGCCACGTGAAGCTCGGTCCCGACGACACGGTGGTACTGTCGGCCCGCGCCATTCCCGGCAACGAGAAAGCCATCGGTCAGGTGATCAACCATGTGGCGCGCCGCGGCGCCGATGTCATTCACGAAGGCATCAAGCACGTCCACGTGTCCGGACACGGCAGCGAGGAAGAGCTGAAGCTGATGCTCTCGCTCGTGCGGCCGCGCCACTTTATTCCCATCCACGGCGAGTACCGGCAGCTCTCGCAGCACGCCAGAATTGCGAAGCGCGTCTTCGCCGGCCGCGATCCACAGCCCGAGATCATGCTGATTGAAGACGGCGACGTCCTCCAGTTCGACGCGGCGGGCGCCCGGCTGGCCGGCAAGGCGCCGGTCGGCCGGGTGTTGATCGATGGCACGCGGACGGGTGAAGTCGGCGACGAGGTGCTGCGCGACCGCCGTCATCTGGCCGAGGACGGCCTCGTGGTCCCCGTCGTCGCCATCAACAAGCAGACAGGCGCGGTCGAGGGCGCACCCGACATCATCACACGCGGCTTCGTCATGGAAAACGGCCAAGAGTTGCTTGCCGACGGCGCGCGCCTCCTCTCCGAGGTCATCGAGCACGCCAGCGTCGAAGAGCGTACCGATCAAGGGTTGATCAAAGAAAAACTGCGCGTGGAGCTCCGCCGCTTCCTGCGCAAACGTTCGGGCCGCAGGCCGTTCGTGCTGCCCGTCATCATGGAGATCTGAGACGTGAGTGGATCGACCGTTTCGCGCCGGGTTTGCGAGTTTGTAGGCGTGGCGTTGTTCGCCGCCGCGCTCATCTGGGTCGTCTCGCTCGCCAGCTACGATCCGAGCGATCCCGTCTGGTTTTTCAGCACCGGCGCCCACGCCGCGCCGGCCAACTTCGCCGGCCGTGTCGGCGCGTTCCTGGCCGAGCTGTCCTTCCAGCTCTTCGGCTACGGGTCGTACCTGATTCCGGCGGTGCTGGTTGTCATCGGCTGGCACTATTTCTGGTGCCGAGCGCTTGACGCCGCCGCCACGAAAGCGAGCGGCGCCGGCCTGCTGGTGGCGTGCGTCAGCGCATTTCTGAGTCTCGTGTTCGGTAACCTCCAGCTGGCGGGCAAGTCGTTTCGCGCAGGCGGCTACGCAGGCGAATGGTTGGCCCACCAGCTGTCCGAGTACCTGAATCGCGCCGGGTCGTTGATCGTGATCCTCACGCTCGTGTTCCTGGCGGTCATCATGTCGACGCAGTTCTCGTTCGGGCGCCTATTCGCGGCATTGAGCGCGGGTATCAAAGACCGCGCCGGGCGGGCCACCGCGTCGTTCCGCGACTGGCGCGAAGAGCGCCGCCGGGACAAGCAGCGGCGCGAGGTCATCGCGAAGCACACGAAGAAAGGTGTGGCGCCGGACTTCAAGGGAGCCGGCGCCGGCGCGCTGGCCGAGGCGCCGTCGAGAGCCGCGAGAACGCGCGAGACCTCAGGCGATGATGGCCCGCGCGACGCGCCGAGTGACGCCAGTTCCGCCGCGGGCCCGCGGCCGTCCTCGGCCTTTGGCAGCGGAAGGTCGTTCGCCCCCGCCAAGCCGCCAAAGGTGAACCTCCCCGGGCCCCCGCTGCCGCTGTCGGACCTCGAGCCGATCGCGAAAGCGCCGGCCGAGCGGCGCAGGGGCGACTACGCGCTGCCGCCGCACGCCTTGCTCGACGCGCCCAAGACCGAGCGGAAGATCGACGAGCGTGAGTTGATGGACGGCGCCCGGCTCCTCGAAGAAAAGTGCCGTGAGTTCGCGGTCGAAGGCACGGTCGTGCAAATCCACCCCGGTCCGGTCGTGACGACTTTCGAATTCAAGCCCGATGCCGGGGTGAAGTATTCGAAGATCACCAATCTTGCCGACGATCTCTGCCTCGCGATGCAGGCCGAGTCGGTGCTGATCGATCGCATTCCTGGCAAGTCGACGGTCGGCATTCAAATCCCCAACCACACTCGAGAGCAGATCTCCCTTCGCGAGCTGCTCGAATCGGAGGCCTACCGCCGCTCGACCTCGAAGCTGACGATTGCCCTCGGCAAGACGATTCACGGCGAGCCGTTCATGGCCGATCTCGCCAGCATGCCGCACCTGTTGATCGCCGGCTCGACCGGCGCCGGCAAGTCGGTCGGCATCAACGGCATGCTCACGAGCATTCTTTACCGCGCCACGCCCGACGATGTGCGGATGATCATGATCGATCCGAAGCGGCTGGAGCTCGGCGTGTACGAGGACGTCCCGCACCTGCTGACGCCGGTGGTCGTCGATCCCAAGCAGGCCGCCAACGCCTTGCGCTGGGCCGTCGGCGAGATGGAAGAGCGCTACAAGACGCTCGCGGCCGAAGGCGTGCGGAACATCGAGCAGTACAACCGCAACGTCCAGCAGGCGATCGCCGAGAAGCGGACGCCGAAAGACGCCGAAGCCCCCAGGCCGCTCCCCTTCATCGTCGTCGTGATCGACGAGCTTGCGGATTTGATGATGGTGGCGAGCAACGATGTCGAGGAATCGATCGCGCGCCTCGCGCAGATGGCGCGCGCGGTCGGCATCCATTTGATTCTCGCCACGCAGCGGCCGTCGGTGGACGTCATCACCGGGCTCATCAAAGCGAATCTCCCCGCGCGCATTTCGTTCCGCGTGTCGTCGAAGATCGACTCGCGGACGATTCTGGACGGCAACGGCGCCGAACAGCTGCTCGGCAAAGGCGACATGCTCTTTCTGCCGCCCGCCTCGTCGCGCCTCATTCGGCTGCACGGGCCGTACGTGTCCGAGCAGGAGAGCGCGCGGCTGGCGAGCTATCTGCGCAAGCAGGGCAAGCCGACCTACAACGAATCGATTACCGCGGAGGACAAGGCGACCGCGGACGGCGTCGACATCGACAAGGACGATCTCTACGACGAGGCCGCCCGCCTCGTCGTGCAGAGCGGCCTGGCGTCCATCTCCTACCTGCAGCGGCGGCTGCGCATCGGCTTCAGCCGCGCCGCGCGCCTGGTCGACATCATGGAGATGGAAGGCCTCGTGTCGCCGGCGGCCGGCGGCAAATCCCGCGAAGTGCTCGTCGACAAACACTATTTCGACGAGGTGGACGCGCAGCTGCGATGAACATCGGTGGCGTGATGGCCCGACGAACTCTGACGATCGTCCTCGCCACGCTGGTCGTGTGCCAGGCCGACGCGGCCAACAGTCGGAGTGTCCGCTACGGCGGCGGTCAGGCGGACCGCGCTCAGCCGGGCCACCCGTCAGGACCCGCCTCCGCGAAGCGCATCGCCACAATCACCGACATTCGCCGCGAAGTGCTGCCCGACGCCATCCGCGTCACCATCGTTCTCGACGGGGAGGCGCCGTTTCACGAAGAGCGTCTCGACGCCCCGGCTCGTGTGTTCGTCGATCTGCCGTCGACGCGCCTGGCCCCGCCACTGGTCGATCAGACGTTGCGTTTCGAGGGCGACAACGACGTCGTCCGGCAAATCCGCATCGGCCGCCATCCGAACAACACGACGCGCGTCGTGCTCGACGCCATTGGCGTCTCGAGCTACACGGTCTATCTTCTGTACGATCCCTATCGTCTCGTGATCGACTGCGTGCGCGGGATGTCCGCGACTCTCGCGGTTCCCGGACCGCCCACCGTGCCTTCCGCCATTCGCCCGGACACGCCACCGCACGCGTCGGTGGCGAATCTCCCTCCCGTCGCCAGCGATGCGCCGGCGGCCGCACCCACGAGTGCGCCGACACCGGACGCTCCGCCGGCGAAGAATCTCGACGGCGGATTTTCCATCGCTCGTCAGCTCGGCCTCGGTGTGTCGCGGATCGTGATCGATCCCGGCCACGGCGGGCACGACTCTGGCGCGAAGGGCAAGGGCATCACCGAGGCCGAGCTCGTCCTCGACGTGGCGCTACGGCTCGAGAAGCTGCTTCGGAAGGTCCCCGGCGTCGACGTGGCGCTGACCCGTCGCGGCGACGACTTCGTGCCGCTGCAGGAGCGCACGGCGCTCGCGAATCGGGAAGGCGCGGATCTCTTTCTGTCGATTCATGCGAACGCGAGCCCGAACCAGCAGACGCGCGGAATCGAAACCTACTTCTTGAACTTCGCGAGCAATCTGAGCGCAGCCTCGGTGGCGGCGCGCGAGAACGCCGCATCGGGCCAGGCCATGGGTGCGCTGCCGGATTTCGTCAAGGCGATCGCGCTCAACAACAAGCTGGACGAATCGCGCGATTTCGCCACCTTCGTGCAGCGGTCGATGATCGAACGGCTGCGCGGCGCCAACAAGACGGTGAAGGACCTCGGCGTGAAGCAGGCGCCCTTTGTCGTCCTCATCGGCGCCGCGATGCCGAGTGTGCTCGCGGAGATTGCCTTCGTGACCAACGCGCAGGAAGCCAGGCTGCTGCGGGGCGGCGCCTATCGCCAGCGCATCGCCGAGGCGCTGCTGAGCGGAGTGCAGAAATACCAGCTATCCCTAAAGAACGTCGCGACCGTGGCTCACCAGTAGCGCAGGACTTTAGCCCTGCACGAGCGTCGTCGTAGCGCAGGACTTT
>JAHFUJ010000044.1:0-11605 GCA_023265105.1 Acidobacteriota bacterium | reverse complement strand
GTAGCGCAGGACTTTAGCCCTGCACGAGCGTCGTCGTAGCGCAGGACTTTGGCCCTGCCTGAGCTGAAGCTCGTCGTTCACACGACGGCATCTCACGAAGCCTGTCCTTCGTCTACTTCGTGCCTTCGTGATGAAACAGCCTGTACGCGGTCCCTTTCAGGCGGACCGCGATCGGATCCAAAACAACACCGCGCCCGTCACGACCCCGAACAGCACCGCCAGGACTGTGATCGCGCCGCTCAAGCCGAGGGCGCCAATGAGGACGTCAGCAATGCCGGTGGGATCGCCCGGCGGCTCGACGATCTTGACGATGATTGGCTGCTGCGGCGGCTGCGCAGCCGCAGAAGTTAGAAGGCAAAAGGCAAAAGGCAAAAGACGGAGGTGAGAAATCAAGAACAAAGGCGAAAGTTGAAGAAGCATACTCGCGAGCAAGTCAAGACCCGTTGATAACTTTTTCCCTTTAACTTTTGCCTTTTAACTTTTCCCTTCTAACTTCCACTGCTGGCTCGTAAACGCCAGCTCCGCGAGCGTTCGCACCGCCACGCCGGTCGGGCCTTTCGGCAAGTACGGCTTGGCTTCGTCCGCCCACGCGGTCCCCGCAATGTCGATGTGCGCCCACGGCAGGCCGCCGGTGAATTCCTTCAGGAACATGGCCGCCGTGATCGAGCCGGCCGCGCGTCCACCGGTGTTCGTGAAATCGGCGATGTCGCTCTTGAGCTGATCGCGGTACTCCTCGAACAGCGGCAGCGGCCACACGCGGTCGCCGGCGCGATCGGCGACGCGTTGCACCTGCTCCACCCACGCCCTTGGTGTGCCGAACACACCGCTCGTGATCTTGCCCAACGCGACGACGGCGGCGCCGGTCAGGGTGGCGACGTCCACCAGATGCGTGGCTCCCAGCTGCCGCGCGTACCACAGACCGTCGCCGAGCACCAGGCGTCCCTCAGCATCCGTGTTGATCACCTCCACCGTCTTTCCGCTCGCGCTCTTCAGAATGTCCCCCGGCTTGATCGCGCGGCCGCCCGGCATGTTCTCGGTCATCGGCACCACGCCGACGACGCGGACCGGCGCCTTCAACAGTCCGATTGCGCGCATCGCGCACGCGACCGCCGCGCCGCCCGCCATGTCATCCTTCATCCGTTCCATGCCCTCCGCCTGTTTGATCGAAATCCCGCCGGTGTCGAACGTGATGCCCTTGCCGACCAGGCCGAGCACGGGACCGGCGGCCACGCCCGGCGGCTCGTGGCGGAACACGATCAGCCGCGGCGGCTCGCTGCTGCCGCGCGCCACGCCGAGCAGCAGACCCATGCCCAGCTCGGCGATTCGGTTCTCATCCAGGATCTCGACCGAGACGCCGCCTTCCCTCGCGATCGCCTCCGCGCGGCGCGCAAACTCGCGCGGCGTGAGCGTGTTGCCCGGCTCGTTGGAGAGCTCGCGCGCCAGATTGCTGCACTCGCCGAGTAGACGACCGCGCGCCACCGCGTCGGTCACGCGATCGAGCGCATCCGCGGCGGCGGCCCTGACGGCGACCGTCCAGGCAGGCGCTTTGGCCGGCGGCGGATCGTCGGTTTTGTAGCTGCCCGCGTCGAACTCCGACAACGTCAGCCCTTCGGCGGCGGCCTGCGCCAGCTCGCCGAGCGGCGTGTCGCCCGCCATGTCGGCGCGCAACACGAACGCGACGCGCTCGATCCGGCGCTGTCGAGCCGCCAATCCGACGGCGGTGGCGAGCCTGCGCACGAAATCGCTCCCGAACGCCGACGCGCGCCCCGCGCCGGCGAGCGCCACCCGTCGCGGGCGCCAGCTACCGTCCGTCACCGGAGTCATGAAGAGGTCGTACGCGCGCGCACCGAACTCTTTCGAGGCGAGCGCCCGGGCCACTTCGCCGCTCGTCGGCCCATCGAGCTCCGGCACGGCGCCAAGCCCCTCGTCTTCGAACCACGGGACGACGAGGAGATCGGTGTCGATGGCGGAAAGCGGGCCTGAACTGCACCCGATCGGAGACGAGGCGGCGGCTGGTGTCATCAGCTTATTATCGCTGAACCGGTTGCATGCGCCCAGCGCGCGCCGTACAATGGATGCAGCGCGCGGTCAATCGGGGAATGAACAGCATGAACAGTCCGTGGCGTCTTGGCTGGGCCGGTATTGCTTGTCTTGCGCTCGCAACCGCACCGACAGCGGCGGCGCAGAAGGACGACAAGGATTCGAAAGATCAGGACAAGCGCCCAAAGGTGACGCTCAGGGCACAGCCCACAATCAGCATGTCTCCGTCGCGCGTCGTCCTCTCGGCCGAGCTGCTCGGCGGAAGCAACGATTTCGAGGAGTACTACTGCCCCACCGTTGAATGGCGGTGGGGCGATGGAACTTCGTCAGAGGCCACTGCCGACTGCGAGCCGTACGAATCGGGCAAGAGCGAAATCAAACGCCGCTTCACCGTCGAACACGTGTTCCGGGCCGGTAATTACCGCGTCCTGTTCGTGTTGAAGAAACACGACAAGTCGGTCGCCTCGGCGACCGCGAACATTCAGGTTCGGCCAGGGCTGCGCGACCTCGGCCATTAGCTTCCGATCTCTAAACCTGTCACCAGCCAACGATCAACGCAGAGCACGCAGAGTTCGCAGAGAATTCCTTGAAGGATTTTCTTGCGCTCTCTGCGGTCTCCGCGGCCTCCGCGTTGATCGTCGCCCTACATGGCGATGAACGGCACCCCGAGAAAATTTCCTGCCACGAGCCTGAAGAGCCGGATCTCGGCGGGGTCGGTCGCCGGGCTGACGATCAAATATAGATGATCGGGATACGAGGCTTCCCTGAGATCAGTGGCTGACGGCTCAGGCAGCGTATGCGGATGTGAATGATAAAAGCCGAGCACCTCGAGGTCGCGGCCACGCGCCTCGCGTCGCGCCTCGATGTGCGCCTGCGGATCGATCAAGAACCTGTTCGGATCCTGGGACGCGTTCCGCGCTCGAACGGCCTCGGTGATGGTCGTGCCGCTACCGATCAGCAACCCGCAACACTCGGCCGGTCGCGCCTCGCGTGCGTGCGCGACAATGTGTTCGAGCGCTTCGAGGGCAATCCGACATTCACGACTCACAATTCACAATTCACAATTCTAAATTCTTTAGAGCGCTTCCACCGCCATCGCAATCCCCATCCCGCCGCCGATGCACAGCGCCGCGACGCCGTACCGCAGCTTCCTGGCGCGGAGCGCGTGGACAAGCGTCGTGAGGATCCGCGCGCCACTGGCGCCAATGGGATGGCCGAGCGCGATGGCGCCGCCGTGGATGTTGACCTTGGCAGCGTCGAGCGCAAGCTCCCGCATGACCGCCAGCGATTGCGCCGCGAAGGCTTCGTTCAGCTCGAATAGGTCGATCTCATCGATCGCGAGCCCGGCACGAGCCAGGACCTTGCGGACGGCCGGCACGGGTCCCATGCCCATGATCTTGGGATCGACCCCGCTCGACCCGTACGCAAGGATGCGCGCGAGGGGCGAGGTTCCCGACGCCCTTGCCCGCTCGGCGGTCGTGACGACGAGCGCCGCGGCGCCATCGTTGATGCCGGACGCGTTCCCCGCGGTGACCGACCCATCCTTCTTGAAGGCCGGCTTGAGTCCCGCAAGCTTCTCCGCGGTCGTGCCGGGCCGCGGGTATTCATCGGCGTCGACTCGCAGCGGCTCGCCCTTGCGCTGCGGCACGACGACCGGCACGACCTCGGCCTTGAAGCTGCCGTCCTTGAGGGCGCGCTCGGCGCCCTGTTGGCTGTGGGCGGCAAAGGCGTCCTGGTCGGCGCGCGAGATCGTGAAGCGCGTCGCGATCTCCTCGGCCGTGATCCCCATGTGACACGAATTGATCGCGCAGGTGAGCCCTTCGGCCAGCATTGAGTCGACGACTTCCCCGTGGCCCATGCGGTAGCCCCACCGCGCATCCTTGAGTAGATACGGCGCGTTCGACATCGATTCGGTACCGCCCGCGACGACCGAGTCGACGTCGCCGACGGCGATCGCTTCGACCGCGTGAATAACGGCCTGCAGCCCGGAGCCGCATACGCGGTTCACCGTCTCCGCAGGCACGTCGACCGGCAGCCCGGCTTTGAGCGCCGCCTGCCGTGCGACGTTCATGCCGGCGCCCGCCTGGAGCACGCACCCCATCAGGACATCGCCGATCTCGGCCGGCGCGACGCGGGCGCGCGCGATCGCTTCGCGAATCACGATCGCCCCAAGGTCGACCGCGGAGAGATCTTTGAGCCGACCGCCGAACGATCCAATCGGGGTCCGGCAGGCGCTGAGAATCACCGCGCGACCGTTGATGTTCATTTGGAGAGTCCGTGCTACTTTTTGAGGAATTCTCGCCAGCGCGCCGCGGTCGTAAAGACGTCGGTCAAGCGCTCGCCCACCGGAAGGTCGCGCCGAAGATCCTGCAGGAGGCTGATGAGGGCGTCGAGCGCCGGCCCGAGCTCGTCCGTGTTGGTCGCGGCGATGTCTTTCCAGATCTCGTGAGGGCTCGACGCCAGTCGCGTGCTGTCGGCCAGGCCGCGGCCGGCGAGCGCGAGGCCGTCTTGCCCCACCGCATCGCCGACGACCTCCATCAATGCGCTGGCCGTGAGTTGTGGGAGATGGCTGAGGAACGCGAGCAGCCGATCGTGAGCGCCCGCGTCGACGATGCGCGGCTCGGCGCCAAGGGCGCGGGCAAACGCCGACAGCTGTTCGACCGCGGGTCCTGAGGCCTCGCCGGACGGCGTCAGCAGCCACGGACGGCCGGCGAACAAGTCCGTTCGGGCGTGCTCGAGGCCTCCCTTCGCCGCGCCGCCGAGTGGATGGCCGCCGACAAACGTGAACCGCGCCGGCAGCGTGCGCGCCGCCTCGACGATCGCGCGTTTGGTGCTGCCCGTGTCTGTAACCACCGCGGCCTGCCGGACAGAGTCGCCGAGCTGCGACAGGAGCGCGATGTTCTCCCGCACCGGAGCGGCGAGGACGACGAGGTCGGCCTCGGCGAGCACAATCAAATCGTCGGCGGCCACGTCGATCGCGTGCCGGCGCATCGCCGTCTCGAGCACGTCCTTGTTGTCGACGCCGATGACGAGCGAGGTGGGCCAGATCTCCCTCGCGGCCAGCGCAATCGACCCTCCCACTAACCCGAGGCCGACAATGCCGATTTTCTCGAAAATCGGCGGACGACTTTCACGACGGCCCGGTTGGATGACGGGGAGAACCATTGCCGATTGTCGATTTGGTAATTGTCGATTTAGTGATCAAATTTTCAAATAAATCGACAATTGACAATCACCAAATCGAAAATTCAACTTCCCCAGCCGCGGCGCGCCACCGGCTCGAGGCAGATGCTGCGGCCGATCGCCGGCGCGATGATTCGCAATTCCGCCATCAAGCGGTCGAATTGCGAGGGGAACATCGACTGGGCGCCGTCGCTGAGCGCGTGGTCGGGATCGCAGTGCACTTCGATCAGCAGCCCGTCCGCGCCGGCCGCGACCGCCGCCCGCGCCATCGGCGCGACTTTGTCGCGGCGCCCCGTCGCGTGGCTCGGATCGACGACGATCGGAAGATGACTGAGCTTCTTCACGAAGGGGATCGCCGAGAGATCGAGCGTGTTCCGGGTCGCGGTCTCGAACGTCCGGATGCCGCGCTCGCACAGGATGACCTCGGTGTTGCCGCCGCTGAGCACGTACTCGGCCGAAAGCAGCCACTCTTCGATCGTCGCCGAGATGCCGCGCTTGAGCAGCACCGGCTTGCGCACGTGTCCCAGCTCGCGCAGCAGCGTAAAATTCTGCATGTTGCGCGCGCCGACCTGAAAGATGTCGCAGTATTTATCAATGACCTCGATCTGGCTGATGTCCATCACCTCCGACACCAGCTTCATGTTCTCGGCGTTCGACGCGTCGCGAAGCAATCGCAGCCCTTCTTCGCCGAGTCCCTGAAAGCTGTACGGCGAGCTGCGGGGCTTGAACGCGCCGCCGCGAAAAATTTTCGCGCCGGCCCGGCGCACCGCCGCCGCCGCCGAGCGAACCTGGCTTTCGTTCTCGGCCGAGCACGGCCCGGCCATGACGATCACTTCGTCGCCGCCGATCCGGACCTCACCGATCGTGACGGTGGTGTCGTCGGGCTTGAACGTGCGACTGGCCAGCTTGTACGGTTCGGAGATGCGCAGCACCTCGTGCACGCCGTCGAGCATCTCGATGAGGCCGGCGTCCGGCTGCCCCTGGCCGACCGCCCCCAGCACCGTTCGGGTGACGCCCGTCGAGCGGTGGACGTCCATGCCCATTTCAACCAATCGAGCGACGACCTGCTCGATCTGCGATTCGGTGGCCCGTTCTTCCATGACTACGACCATAGCGTCTGTTGCCTCCACAAGTGGAATCTTCATGATACCCGTTCACCCTTCGTCGTGTACGACCCGCCGCTCCAACCGCCGCGCCTCGTCGATGATGCGCTCGAACAGCCGCGCGACGACTTCGGGTCCCAGCGGTCCCTCCGCCGCGATGCCGCGCACGTGATCGAGCACGTGTTTTTCCCGATCGGGCTGGTAGACGTCGAGGCCCTGCGACTTCTTCAGCCGCCCGATTTCGCACACGCATCGTGCGCGCTCGTTCAGTAGACGGACCAGCACTTCGTCGACGCGATCGATGTCCTTGCGCAAATCGTCCAGTGTCGCCATCGTGTTGTTTTTCTTCGTGTCTTCGTGTTTTCGTGGTTGCATTTTCTCATGCTCGCGGGGCCCCACCCCCGGCGCTGTTGCTCGCCGCATCCGCGGCTCCCAACGGCTCAGGGCTGCTGGCTCCCGCCGAGCCACCCTTCAGCCAGCGGACGTACTCCTCGACACGCTCGGCGAGCCGCGGCGAATGGCTCTCTTCCGCAATGAGCGACACGAGCGCGCTGCCCACGACCGCCGCGTCGGCGTACCCGCCGACCTCGGCGACATGCTCCGGACTCGAAATACCGAAGCCGAGCGCGATCGGCATCGACGTGTGCGCGCGAATCCGGCGCACCAGCGCTTCGGCGCCCGACGCCACCTGGTCGCGTGCGCCGGTGACGCCGAGCCGAGAGATCCCGTACAGGAACCCACGCCCCATCGCCGCCGCTTTCCCGATCCGTGCCTCGCTCGTCGTCGGGCTCAACAAGAAGATCGTGTCGAGACCCGACGCGGCGAGCGTCTCGCGGAACTCCTCCGCCTCCTCGATGGGCAGATCGAGCGCCAGCACGCCGTCAACGCCCGCCGATGCGGCCTCCTTGGCAAAGGCCGCAACGCCCATGCGCAACAACGGGTTCACGTAACTAAAGACGACGATCGGCGCCGACACCCGCGGGCGGACGCGTGCGACGAGCGACAGCGACGCGCGCAGACTTCCGCCGGAGGCGAGCGCCCGTTCCGAGGCGCGTTGGATGACCGGGCCGTCCGCCAACGGATCGGAGAACGGAACCCCCACTTCGAGCACGTCGGCGCCCGCACGATCGAGCGCCTTCAGGATCTCGGCCGATCGCGGCAGGTCCGGATCCCCGGCCGTCGTGTAGGTAACAAGACCCGTGCGTCCTTCGGCCCGGAGACGCCCGAACGTGTCAGTGATTCGACTCACGCCGCTGCTCCACACGGCTCATCACGAAGGCACGAAGATCCACGAAGACCACGAAGCGGTTTTGTACTAAACGTTCTTCGTGAGTCTTCGTGACCTTCGTGTCTTCGTGAATAGCAGTTATTTCTCGGCAAGACTCTTCTCCACCGTCTGTACATCCTTATCGCCACGACCGGACAAATTCACCAGCACGATGGCCGAGGGCCCGAGCTCGTTCGCCAGCCGGCGCGTGTAGGCGATGGCGTGGGCCGACTCGAGCGCCGGCAGGATCCCTTCCAGCCGCGCGAGCGACTGAAACGCCTCCAGCGCATCGGCGTCGCTGACGTACGCGTACTCCGCACGGCCCATCGCCCGCAGCCACGCGTGCTCGGGGCCGATCGCCGCGTAGTCGAGCCCGGCCGAAATCGAATGCGTCAGCTCGATGTTGCCGTCCTCGTCCTGCAGGATGAAGGTCCGCGTCCCCTGCAGCACGCCGGCGCTGCCGCCGGCAAAGCGCGCCGCATGGCGCCCGCGCACGATCTGTTCCCCGCCGGCTTCGACGCCGATCAGGCGGACGTCCCGGTCGTCGAGGAACGCATCGAACATGCCCATGGCATTACTGCCGCCGCCGACGCACGCGACAATCGCGTCCGGCAGGCGGCCGGCGAGCTCGACGATCTGCACGCGTGCCTCGCGTCCGATGACCGACTGAAATTCGCGAACCATCAACGGATACGGATGCGGACCGAGCACCGAGCCGAGCAGATAATACGTCTCGTCGACGTTGGTCACCCAATCGCGCATCGCCTCGTTGATCGCGTCCTTCAGGGTGCGGCTGCCGGCGTCGACCCGGCGCACCTCGGCGCCGAGCAGACGCATGCGAAACACGTTCAGCGCCTGCCGGTCCATATCCTCGGCGCCCATGTAGACGTGGCACTCGAGGCCGAGCAGCGCGCAGGCGGTCGCCGTCGCGACCCCGTGCTGTCCGGCGCCCGTCTCCGCGACGATGCGGCGTTTGCCCATGCGGGAGGCGAGGAGCGCCTGGCCGAGCGCGTTGTTGATCTTGTGCGCGCCGGTGTGCGCCAGATCCTCGCGCTTGAGAAACACGCGCGCGCCGCCGAACGCCTGCGACAGGCGCGCCGCGTCCGACACAGGCGTCGGACGGCCGACGTAGTCCTTCAACAGCCGGTCGAGCTCGGCAACGAACCGGACGTCGTCTCGCGCCGCGAGGTACGCGCGCTCGAGCGCCTCGATCGGCTCGACCAGCGTCTCGGGCACGAACCGCCCGCCGAATTCGCCAAAATAGCCGCGCGCGTCAGGATCGCGGCGTGTGACCGTTGACATCTGAGCCATCATTTTCTAGTTGCGCGTGGGGCCCCACCCCCACGCGCTCTCACTCGGCGGCGCGGCTGTGCCGCGCTTCCCTCCGGCGCCTCGCTCGGGCCGCAGGCGCTTCTCTACTTGCGCGGGGGGCCCCACCCCCACGCGCTCTCACTCGGCGGCGCGGCTGCGCCGCGCTTCCCTCCGGCGGGCCACCCCAACGCGGCTGCCGCGTTGGGGGCCCCGGCGCCTCGCTCGGGCGCAGGCGCTTCTCTATGCTCGCAGGGCCCCACGACATTTGCCACACCGCGCCGGGGCCCCACCCCCGGCGCTGTTGCTCGCCGCCTCCGCGGCTCGCAACGGCTCACGGCTGCTCGCGCTGGGTTGAGACCGCCTCAAACAACGCTTTCAGCCGCGCGTGATCCTTGATGCCGGGTGACGCTTCCACGCCCGACGAGACATCGATGCCAAACGGCTTCACGCACGCGATGGCCTCGCCGACGTTCTCCGGCGTCAGGCCACCGGCCAGCACGACCGGACGCCTCGCCGCCACCCTCGACGCCGACCTCCAGTCGACGGTTCTTCCCGTTCCGCCCCGGCGAACGGGATCGTGCACATCGAGCAGCAGCGTCACGCGCGGCGGCCAGGCGTCCAGGTCGTCCACGTGATCCAGCGCGCCGAGCGCGATGGCCTTGAGGACGGGCCGCGTCATCGCCGCCACATACGGCGGCCTCTCGTCACCGTGCAGCTGAACGGCACCAAGCCCCACGAGTGTCGCCACGC
Organism: Acidobacteriota bacterium; assembly: GCA_023265105.1. Taxonomy (GTDB): domain Bacteria; phylum Acidobacteriota; class Vicinamibacteria; order Vicinamibacterales; family CAVVIG01; genus JAHFUJ01. Next base: position 1,951 of record JAHFUJ010000044.1, on the reverse strand, counting down.
TGTTCACGTACTCAGAGGACTGATTCACGAAGACTCCAACCGGCGTCACAAACGGCGGCAGCGCCGACACGATCGCGCGCGCCCGGTTGGGATCGATGAACCGAGGGCTGTCGGGCCAAAACACAAACCCCAGCGCGTGAGCGCCCCGCTCGACCGCCGCTTCCGCATCCTCGGCACGCGTGATCCCGCAAATCTTCACGAGCATCCGGGTATTCCGTGGCGCTGAATCACTGGTCATGCCTCGTGTCCATTGTGACCGCGCAGCCGTCGGGCAAAACCCTTGAGCTCCCCGCCAGGATCCGGAGCCATCATGAACCGCTCACCAATCAAAAACGCGCGATAGCCGAGCCGCCGGAGCCGGAGTAGATCGCCGGCGGTACGCAAGCCGCTCTCGCTCACGGCAATGACGTCTTGCGGCATGCGGGCAATCGCGGTTTCCGACACGTGCACATCGACCTCGAGTGTTCGTAAATTCCGGTTGTTGACGCCGACGATCCGCGCGCCGGCGTCGAGCGCTCTGGTCAGCTCATCGGCACCGTGCACCTCGACGAGCACGTCCAACCCGAGCGCCCCCGCCTGCTCCATCAGCGAGACGAGCTCTTTCTGCCGAAGCGCCGCGACAATCAGCAGGACCGCGTCGGCTCCCGCCGCCTTCGCCTCGCGCAACTGATACGCGGAGATGATGAAGTCTTTCCGCAGCAGCGGCACGTCGACGGCCGCTCGAACCGCCCGCAGGTCGTCGAGCGTCCCGTCGAAAAACGTCGGCTCGGTCAGGACCGAGATTGCGGCCGCGCCCGCTGCCGCGTATCCACGCGCGACGGAGGACGCGTCGTAGTCGCGGCAGAGCACGCCGCGCGACGGCGAGCGCCGCTTGCACTCGGCAATGATATTGATCCGCTCCGACCGGCCGACCGCCCCTTCGAAGCGCCCCGGCCCCGGCTTTCCGAGTCCACCTGCCCTGACGTCTTCGAGTACACCGGCCCCGAGTTGGTCGCCCCTCGACTCCGCTCGGGACGACCCTGAGCCTGTCGTCACTCGACTCCGCTCGGGACGACCCTGAGCCTGTCGAAGGGTCGAAGGGTCGAGCGGCTCGCGCGCCTGACGCACTTCCACAATTCGCCGCGTCGCCGCGACAATGGCCGCCAGAAGATCGGGTGACGCGGCGGCGTGACCATTCGTCATACGCCCGCTCCCGCCGCACGTTCCTCGGCCGTCGAGATCGACGCCAATCGATCCAGAGTCCGCCGCGCGTCGCCGCCATCGATCGCCCGCGACGCACGCAGGATGCCGTCTTCAACGGAGTCCGCCTCGCCGGCGACCAGCAGCGACGCTCCCGCATTGAGCAGCACGACGTCGCGGGCCGGCCCGCGTTCGCCCGCGAGGATCCGCTCGATGATGCCCGCGTTGTCCTGTGCGCTCCCGCCCTTGAGCGACGCGGTGGTCGCCTTCGGCAGGCCGACATCGGCGGGATGCAGATAGAAGGTGTGAACCGCTCCCTCTCTGCATTCAGAAATCTTCGTGTACCCCGTCGTCGAGAGTTCGTCGATGCCGTCGGCGCCGTGAACGACCCACGCGCGCTCGCACCCGAGCAGCAGCAGCGACCGAGCCATCAGCTCGGTAAACTCGGGCCGCGGCACGCCCACTAGTTGCCGCGAGGCACCGGCCGGGTTGGTGAGCGGGCCGAGCAGGTTGAACGCGGTTCGGATACCAAGCTCCCGTCGCGTCGGCGCCGCGTGGCGCATCGAGGGATGAAACGTCGGCGCAAAAAAGAATCCGATGCGCGCCTCCGCCAGGCATCGCTCGACGATGGAGGGAGGCGCCGTGACGCGCACGCCGAGCGCCTCGAACACATCCGCGCTGCCCGACAGGCTCGACACCGAACGATTCCCGTGCTTCGCGACCCGAACGCCGCACGCGGCCACGACGAGCGCCGCGCACGACGAAATATTGA
>JAHFUJ010000316.1 GCA_023265105.1 Acidobacteriota bacterium | reverse complement strand
TTCTGAGCGGCATCAGCGGCTGACGGCGCCGGCGACGCTAGGGAACCGATCAGGGACAGCGCAAGGGCGATGAACGACCGCTGGTGCATGAGCACTATCCGACGGCTGCATACCGCGGCCCGCGGCGGCGACCCGCGACGATGACGAAAGCTGGGGAAATAGATGGTCATTATAACCGGAGGGACGATGGGCCCATCCCTTCGAACAGGTGTTCGAGGCTGATAACCGTCACGAGGTCATCGCCCTAGACGCGAATCGTCTCGAACCCGCCGGCCCGAAAGCCGCGCGTCCATTTTCTCGGGCGTGTTGAGCAACGAGGTCCTGTTCCTTACTGGACTGCGCCTGCTTGCCGTTCGCACCATCGCATGATAGCATGATCGCATGAAGGCAGAAGCCGAAGCCCCGGCGCAAGATGTCGAGATAAAAATGGTCGGCAAGAGCGGCCAGATTTCGTTAGGCAAGCGGTACGCAGGGAAAACCTTCCGTCTCGAGCGACGCCAAGACGGGACCGTCTTGCTTACGGCCGTCGCCATGGTGCCTGAAAATCAGCTTTGGACGTTGGAGGAACCGCATCGTTCCCGAATCGAACGTGGGCTCACGTGGGCTGCGGGAAACAAGTCTCAGGAGACAGATGTCGACGATCTGTTGAAGAGCCGGACGAAACGGACTACGCGCGCACGTGGCCGCCGCTAGCCGTATTCGGCTGGACTTGGACAGCCCGGAGCAGGACGTTCTCTTCCGCCTCCAGGCCGACGAGTTGAAGCAAGTCGTCGCCTCCCTGCGCCGGATGCGCGAATTGGACTGGGACAGCCTGTATCGCCACACGGGCTTCCGTTGGGAAGCACTTGAGCACCTAAAAGCGCCAAACGGCGCCAAGGTGTACTCGCTTCGCTTGAGTCAGCGAGTTCGCGCGGTCGCGTTTCGTGATGGCGACTTCCTGCGATTTATCTCTCTTCACCCTGATCACGATTCGGCGTACGAGCGATAGCGCCCTTAACGCGGCTGCCAGAGGGCACGGTCCGCGCGCGAGGTGGCGGCGCCCTCCAGCGCCGCGGGCGCGCACCGGTGCTGGACCCGATAACGCGGACTATCCTCGATCGGCCGATAAGATCGGGAGATGACGAATCGCGCGCACGCGACGCGGATCAGCCTACTGATGCCGCTCGTGATTGCGATGAGCGTTTTCAACCTCGTCGCCTGCAGTAGGTCGTCCAGGACACCCACCGCGCCTACGCCAACTGGACCGACCGGCCCGAACCCGTCCACACAACTTCCTGCTTGCCCGGGCGTCAGCACGCCGCTGTTCGACACCATTCCCATTGACCCTTTTGATTTTCTGGCATTTCGCCCCTTGGGCTTCCTGTCGCCACCGATCCACATGTTTCCGGCGAAACATTCTTCGTTCTCGATGACCTTACCTGGGCAAGCACCCGTGGCCAGGCCGGTGCGTGCGCCGGGCAGAGTGTGGGTGAAGGAAATCTGGGAAGCGACGTTCAGCACCGGCGGCCGGAACTATCAGTTGTACGTGTATCCGTGCAGCGAAGTGCGCGTGTACTTCGGGCACGTCGCTTCGCTGTCGAACAAGTTGTCGACGGAAATGCAGAAATCCGCAGCTGCCTGCAATTCATTCTTTGACGGCACGGCAACCGTCACAACCTGCCGCCACGAAGATATGTCGCTCATGCTCGACTCGGGCGAGGAAATGGGCATGGGACCCGACTCGGCTGGCGTCGACTTCGGCCTGATCGATTTTCGCCTCCCATCCGCTGCGTTTATCAGGCTGGACCACTATGATCATTTCTATCCGTACTATGCCTCGCCGCTCGGCTACTTCAGGTCGGACGTGAGAAGCACGCTTGCGAGCAAGACCGGCCACGTCTTCGGCACCCAGATGCGCACCGCGGCGCCGATTGGCGGAACCTATATGCAGGATATCCCCGGCACAGCGCAAGGCAACTGGTTCTTTCCGGGGAGGTATCACAGCAATAGCTCCGACTTGAGCCCCTCGCTGGGTCTGGCGAGCGATTACGTCGATCCGGCGCAACCGATTATGGCCGTCGGCAATTCAATCAACGGCATGAGCATGGGCCTGTACTCGTTCAACGTCGCGGCGCAGGGATCGATCAACCGCGCGTTTAGCCAAGTGAGGGCCGACGGCAACACGTATTGCTACGAGAACTTTCTGCGAGGGCAGTCCACCGGCGGGATGCCGCTGGGGAACCCGAATGGGGCCGTGTTGTTGTCGATGCCAAGCGACACGATGTTGAAGATGGAGCTGATCGCAGGCGGTTCGTGCGCGGCAACAAATCGGGTGTTCACGGCGAACGCGACCCCGTTCGAGCGTTGAGGCTCAAGTACTTCATGCCATTGGATAGCGTTACACGATAGAAGATGAGGCCTCACATCCAACCCCGTTTCGCGCCCGCATCCCCGGAGTCAATGGCGACAAGGCACACTGGCTGATTCGCGCAGCAAGAACCGATGGGTGCACAACTCAGCAAGGCTGTTTCTTCGTTGACCTGTCTCCACCTCGACCCTTATAGTCCTCAAATGTCAGATTCTCGACTTGTGTTGTGCGTACTTGTCCTTGTCATCTTTGGCCATTCGCCGCGTCTTGTCGCCCGGCAGCCAGCACAGCAGACTCGAGCCGTCGCGGGAGTAGCTGATTCTCGCCCGGTTGCGACAGCTCATCGAACGAGTGAGGTTCCCGCGATAGACGGGAACTTGCAAGAGCGCGTATGGCAGCAGGCGACGGCGCTGTCCGACTTCGTTCAGACGGACCCCGTGGAAGGCCAACCTGCCAGCGAGAAGACCGAAGTTCGCCTTCTCTACGATGACACGGCCATCTACGTCGGGGTCATCTGCTATGACAGCGATCCCTCCCAAATCATCACGACCGACTCGCGCCGTGATTCAGGCCTGAGCGAGATGGATTCCTTTCAAATGATCTTTGATACGTACCACGATCGCCAGAACGGATTCATGTTTGGGACAAACGCCGCGGGGATCGAGTACGACGCTCAGGTTCGTCGTGAAGGCGAAACGCAGTCGGGCGGCGGCGGCCCGGCGGTCCTCGGCCGGGCACAGCCCGGATCGGGCGGCGGCACCAACGTGAACTGGGATGGCAGCTGGGAGGTCAAGACACACGTGAGCGAGATCGGTTGGACCGCGGAATTTCGGATCCCGCTGCGCACGTTGCGCTACGGACCGCCCCCCCAGGTTTGGGGCCTGAACTTCGCGCGCACTATCCAGCGCAAGCGAGAGAAAGTCTACTGGTCGCCGCTCGCGCGGATCTATAACCTGACGCGACTCTCATCGGCCGGGGAGCTGCGCGGCCTCGACCTGAAGCCGCCGCGAAACCTGCAGGTCACCCCATACGTCATTGGCTCCGCCAACCGTAATTTCACGCCGGGTGCGGAGACTGACCTTGACCGTGAGTGGGGCCTTGATGCGAAGGTCGGCGTCACCCCCAGCCTGAATCTGGATCTGACCTCCAACACCGATTTCGCGCAGGTCGAGGTCGATGAAGAGCAGATCAACCTGACGCGATTTAATCTGCTCTTTCCCGAAAAGCGGCCGTTCTTCCTTGAAAACGCGGGGCTGTTCGCTGTCGGCAAGAACGGTGAAATCGACCTCTTCTTCAGCCGGCGCATCGGAATCGCCGAAGACGGCTCGCTGGTGCCGATCATGGGCGGCGCTCGCCTCACGGGCAAGACGCGCGGGCTTAACGTCGGGCTCCTCAACATGCAGACCGACCGCGTGGGAGTCAGGCCGGGAAACAACTACACAGCCGCACGCGTCAACAGGGAGCTGCGGAATCGCTCTAACGTCGGCGCCATTTTTGTGAACCGGATTGCCACCGGCAGCAATGCAGGAAGTCAGAACTGGAATCGGACGTGGGGCGCCGACAGCAAGCTGGGAATCGGGGAGAGCTGGACATTCACCGGTTTTGCGGCGAGAACCGAAACGCCCGGCCTGACCGGGCGCCAGTACGCGTACAGCTCGGGCCTCGAGTTCAAAAACAGACAGACGCATAAGTACTTCGATTACACCGAAGTTGGCGAAAATTTCAATCCAGAGGTCGGTTTTCTCGAGCGGAGCGATGGATTCCGGCAGGTGTTTACGGGTTGGCATCAATACGTGCGATCCGGTTGGCTGGCCAAGCGAGGCGTGCGGGAGCTGGAACCGCACTCCAACTACGAGAGCTTCTGGGGCTTCGACGGGTTCCACGAAACCGCGTTGCTGCACTTCCACCAGCCGGTGGACTTTGAGAACGGCTACCGCATGGGCCCGGCATTCAATATTCAGTGGGAGGGCCTGAGGGCTCCATTCCAGGTTTATCCAGGCGTCATCGTCCCGGCGGGCACCTATCGAAGCGGGTTCTTCCAATGGTCATCAACTACAGATCGCAGACGATGGATCTCAGGTGGCTTGGCCTGGAACTACGGCGGATTCCTGTCTGGTCACGAGAATGTCGTCGTTCCATCGTTCACCGTCCGCTCGGGAGGAAAGCTGAATGTATCCTTCCGCTGGACCCGCAGCGATATCAGCCTGCCCCAAGGCGCGTTCGTGACCAATGTGGGAAGTCTCCGGGCGACGTATAACTTCACGACCTCCGTCTACACGCAGTCCCTCATTCAGTACAATGACCGGACGAAACGTTGGTCCACAAACCTGCGCTTCCACTGGCTGAATACGGCGGGGACTGGTCTATTCCTCGTCTACAACGACACAGAGGCGTTCAACGGACTGGGCCCTCTCAACCGGGCGTTCATCCTCAAGTACTCTCGTCAGTTCGACGTTCTGCGATGACACGGCGGGGAGGAATTCGTTCCTCTCCTCAGCAGTTCAACGACGGCACTATCAGTCCTGTTGATTTCGCAGAGCACCTCGTTGACATCACGGATTTAGCCCGGCTTCCGCACGAGCGGCACGAACCGCACCGGGATTGTCAGCTGGCGCACCACCCCGTTCGCGGTCTTTTGGATGATCGTCATCCGCTGAGAAGACGTGCCGACCGGGATGACCAGTCGGCCGCCGACGGTGAGCTGATCGACGAGCGGCTGCGGCACGTGCTCGGGCGCGGCCGTCACGATGATGCGATCGAAGGGCGCCGCCTCCGGCCAGCCCAGATAGCCGTCGCCCTCGCGTGTATGAACGTTGAGATAGCCGAGCGTCTCTAGCGTCCGGGCGGCTTGCCTCGCGAGCTCCGGCACGATCTCGATCGTATAAACTTCTTTCGCCAGCTCCCCGAGCACGGCGGCCTGATAGGCGGATCCAGTCCCGATCTCCAGCACTCTGTGCTGCGGCGCGACGCGCAGCGCCGCGCTCATGTAGGCGACGATGTAGGGCTGGGAAATGGTCTGGCCGTAGCCGATCGCCAGCGGCGTGTCGTCGTAGGCCGA
>JAHFUJ010000315.1 GCA_023265105.1 Acidobacteriota bacterium | reverse complement strand
GCGGCTGCTGGCCGCCCGCCACCGAGACCTGCCACTTCCCACCCGCCTCCGGAAACGTCCGGACGTAGATTTCGTCGCGCCCCGACTCGTTGGACACGTAGGCAAGCCACCGCCCATCAGACGAAAACTGTCCTTCAATCTCGTCGAAGCTGCCTTGCAGGACGGCGAAGGGCTTCCGCTCACCCGTCATTGGCAAGGCCCAGAGATCCGTCCCGGTCTTCGGGTCCTGCGTGCTGTAAAGGAGGAAATGCCCATCTCGCGACCAATCGAGCGGTGCCTTCGCCAGTGACGTGACCAGCAGCGGTTGCTCGTCGGTACTGCCGTTCACGGGCTTCTCGAACAAGTCGTACACTCCGGTGCGAAACGTTCGAAAGACGACCTGGCTTCCGTCCGGTGACCAGAGTGGGGCGGCGTCGATCGCAGCGTTGAACGTGAAGCGACTCGCCACGCCCCGACTCACGTCGATGAGCCACACATCTGGATTTCCCGGAATGACGCGACCTACCGCCACACGTCGGCCGTCGGGCGCCAGGTCAGGGAAGCTGAGCGGATACTCGTCAGGCGAACCAATAGCACCCAGCATCTTGCCCGTGCGGTCGAACCAGACGAGTTGCCGGCGGGAGGCAGCGCCAACGCGATGGGCCAGCACGCCGTTCGCGGAGACCGAGAACGCGCCATGTTGAAATCCACCATCGGCCCCAACGGCCTGCGCCACAGGAAAGGATTCTTTGGCCAGTGTCCCCCGCGACGCATCGAAGGCTTGCGCCACGAGCACACTCTGAGTGACGTGCAGGAGGTAACCGGGCGGTGCATACGCTGCTTGCGTCTCGGCTGGGATCACGCGAGTCGGCTCGCCGCCATCCAGCGAAGCGACATAGATGCCCCACGTTTCAGGCTGACCCGTCGCCATCATGAAAAGGAATCGGCGGCCATCCGGCAAGAACTGCGGCCAGTACTGATGCAGGTGGCCCGTTTGCACACCTTGCACAGTCGCAAGCCGGGTCAACGGCGCAGCGGTCCCGCCTGTCGCCGGCACGCGCATGAGTGGGTCATTGGTCGACGGCGCGAACACGATGACACCGTCGGCATTCCATGTCCCACCACGCGAAGTGGACACATCAGCAAGTACCCGCGGTGCGCCTCCGGTCAGTTCGATCACCTGCAATTTGCCATGGGCAAAAAAGCCCAACGCGCGGCCATCCGGCGCCCAGAACGGATCGGTTGCGCCCTCGGTCCCCGCGAGCGGCTGCGCCCTGACCTGATCGAGTGGTCGCACCCAGAGCTGTGAGCCTTGTTCTCCATTGGCGACAAACGCCAACTGCCGTCCGTCGAGCGAGAGCGCAAACGAAAACGCCTCGCTCGTGGGCGGCGTGACGATGTCCAGGCGCGTCACGACCGGCTCCGGCGCCGCAGGGCGGAGGTAGAGCGTGGTCCCAATCGCCAGCACGGCGACAAGGAGCGAGCAGCTCGCCGCAACACCCCACGCAACACGCGCGTTCTGCAGAAGACCTGTGCGGCCGGATGTGCTGGTTGCCGCCGCAACCGAGTCGGACTGTGACGACACGCACTCCAATGCGAATGCGAGATCGCTGGCCGTCTGGAATCGCGCGGTGGAATTCTTCTTCAGGCAACGATCGACGATGCGAGTCAGGGCCGGTGGGATGTGACGTTCAGCCACCGGCAGATCCGGCGGATCCTCTTTCAGAACGGCCGTCATCGTATCCATGGCCGTCTCGCCGCGGAAGGCACACTGGCCCGACAGCATCTCGTACAGGATCGCGCCGAAGGCGAAGATGTCCGTGCGCTTGTCTACTGCCTTGCCGCGCGCCTGCTCCGGGCTCATGTAGGCCGCCGTGCCGAGAATCACGCCGTCGCGCGTCCCATCGACCGTGACAGTCGGCGACTGCGACAGGTCAGGCCCCTCCCCATCGCCGGCACCAGCTTTCGCCAACCCGAAGTCGAGCACCTTCACCACGCCGTCGGAGGTGACCTTGATGTTGGCCGGTTTCAGGTCCCGGTGGATGATCCCCTTCTCGTGCGCGGCTTCGAGGGCCTCAGCAATCTGACGCGCGATCGTCACGGCTTCGTGCACGGGCAGCGGGCCCGCGCTCAGACGGTCGGCGAGCGTCGGGCCCTCGACCAGCTCCAAGATGAGGGCGCGTACACCGGCGGCGTCTTCCAAGCCGTAAATCGCACCGATGTGGGGATGATTCAGCGTGGCCAGCAGACGGGCTTCGCGCTCGAATCGCGCGAGACGGTTCGGGTCTGAGGCGAAGACATTCGGCAGAACCTTGATCGCGACGTCGCGTCCCAGTTTGGTATCGCGTGCGCGGTAGACTTCGCCCATGCCGCCCGCGCCCAACAACGAATCGACGCGATAGGCGCCGAGCTGTCGCCCGATCAACGACACGTGGTGAACGTCTGCCATCAGCCTCGCAGCGGCGGCGGCCGCTGGTGTATTCAGAAGATTCTGGGCCGAGCCGTCAAGCGCGAGCAGCGACTCCACCTCGCGCTGCAGCTCGTCATCACCGCCGCAGGCCTCGCGCACAAACGCGGCACGGTCCGGCACGGCCCTGAGCAGCGCCGCGTGGTAGAGCTGGGAGGTCTGTCGCCGACGGTCGCCTTCCACGAGGTCTTTCGAGCTCACCGCGCTTGGCTGACCGGCGCGATCCGGCGCAGTTCGTCGAAGAAGTTGAAGATGAAGACAACCTTCTCCTGCTTGGATTGGGCCTGGGTTTCCACGACCCCTGCCAGCGCGACGCGTGTGCCGTCCGGGTGCAGGTCGAACGCTCGCTGGCCGGCCTCCCTGGGTACGTACCGCGCGTCCGACCAGAGCCGTGGCTTCTCGGCGCGGAATGAGTTGCCTTCCACGCTGTAGGAAACAACCATAATCCGGTTGTTGAGCGCGGCGTAAAACAGTTCGTGTTGAGTTCGGGACCACGTCGGTTGAATTCCACCATCCGCCGAGATCTGCAACTTGCCGCCCGGGCCCGGAAACGGTCGGACGTAGATCTGGGGAGGCACCGACTCGTTGGTCTCGTAAGCCAGCCACCGCCCGTCCGGCGAGAAAGCCGGAAAATTCTCGATGAAGCGGCTGTTCAGAAAGGGCATCGGCTTGCCGGGCTTCCACCCGGAGGCTTCGTCTCCGTCCATCGGCAGGATCATCACGTCGGTTCCCGTTAGGGGGTTGACCTCGGTAAACGCGAGAAACCTTCCGCTCGGATGCCACGACCAGGGGGTTTGCGGGTTCCTGCTGTTCGTGAGGCGCTGGACCTCCCCGGTCCCGTCAGCTCGCTGCCAGTAAAGATTCGGCGGCATGTCGGTGGCGCGCCGGCGCCAGTACGCGATGCGGCGGCCATCCGGCGTCCACACGGGCCCCCTGTGGTCGGCTGCGTCCAGCGTCAGGCGCGACAGCGTGTCGCCCGCCGATGCGTAGACCCATATGTCCAGCTGCCTGCCATCGGTGATGTCGATCGCAAGCCGGCCGTCGGGCGCAAATGCGGGATTGAACCAGAGGGCGGGCGTGGCGCGTAGCGGCGTCGTCTTTCCCTCCCGATCCACCAGTTGGATCGGCACAGGGGCGCTGTTGCTCCGTCCCGGCAAGTACACGATCGTGCCGGTGTCCGATACGGCAAACTGCGACGCGCCGGTGCTCGGGTTGGTCGCCACGCCTTCGAGCACGGACACCGGTTGCCCCGTCACTTCCAGGCGCGTCAGATCGAACGGCGTGGCAACGAGCGTTCCCTCGTGAATGTAAACCAGATGACCGCTGCGCAGATACCGGCCGTAGTACCCGCCGCGGTGAACGATCTTGCGCGCGCCCGTTGGCAGCGGTTGTACCGCGAGATACGCACCCTCGTATCCGCCGACGGCCGTGTTTCCCGTGTAGAGCACCGCCTTGCCACCGGGCAGCACCTGCGCCCAGCGCTGGGTGGCCTCCCGGTCGGGGGGCGTCGGAAGCGGCTCCGGCGTCCCGCCACCCGAAGGCACACGCCACAGAAAGAGCCCTGATTCGGCGACCGACGGCGTAAACACGATCGTGCCGTCCTCGCCCCAGCTTCCGCCCCGGCCATTCGCGGCGTCGCAGAGTGTGACGACGTCGCCACCTGCGACGGGAATCTTCTTCAGCTTGCCCTGTGCGAAAAACGCGATCCATCGGCTGTCGGGCGAGAAGAAGGGGTTGGCGGCCCCTTCAGTTCCGGCGAGCGGTGTCGCCTGTAACTGTTCGAGCCGGCGGATGTAGAGTTGCGGCGTCCCGGCACTGGTCGTCTGCGCGGCGAAGGCAAAGAGTCCGCCGTCTGGCGAGAGAGCCACGCTCGCCCCGATGATGGTGTTCTGGCCCACGGCGGTCGCGAGGGAGGCGTCCGCGCCCAGGTCGGCGGTCAGGCGCAGCGGCGCGGGCGGGGACACCGCTTGCCGCGGCGCCCATGGCGCGAGCACGGCAGCAGCCGCAATGGCGGCAGCTCCCAAGGCGATGGCCCACGGCAACACGCGCCGCAACCTGCCAGTTTGAACGTTCGGCACGGTCGCGGCTCTGGTGTCGACTGAAGGCTTCGTCAGCGCTTCATCGATCTCGATGCGCGCGTCGCCGATGTCGCGAAGCCGGTGTTTCGAATCTTTGTCCAGACACCGCCGCAAGAGCTGTCCAATCCCCGCCGGCGTCTGCGCCGGCAACGCGCCCCACACTGGCTCGCGCTCAAGAACCGCCGCGATGGTGTCCTGGATTGTCTCGCCCGGGAACACGGCGCGGCCGGTCAGCATCTCGTACAGCACGCACCCGAACGCCCAGATGTCGGTTCGCTTGTCGATGGCCTGACCGCGAGCCTGCTCCGGACTCATGTAGGCGGGCGTGCCCACAATCGCGCCAGCCTGCAGTTCGGTGGCCGTGATCGTTGGCAGATGCGACACGTCGCTCCCTGTGCCATCGCTCGAAAATGCCTTCGCCACGCCGAAGTCGAGCACTTTGACATTGCCGTCGTGACCGAGCTTGATATTGGCTGGCTTCAAATCGCGGTGGATGACGCCTTTCTCGTGGGCCGCTTCGAGCGCCTCGGCGATCTGTCTCGCGATCGGAAGTGCTTCATTCAGTGGCAGCCCTTGCGCCTTGAGCCTTGAGCCTTGAGCCAGTCTTTCCGCGAGCGTCGGCCCTTCCACGAGCTCCATGACGAGCGCACGGATGCCATCGGCTTCTTCGAGTCCGTGGATCGTCGCGATGTGCGGATGATTCAACGCCGCCAGCAGCCGCGCCTCACGCGCAAGTCGCGCGAGGCGATCGGGATCGTTCGCGAAAAATGAGGGCAACACCTTGATCGCGACGTCGCGTCCCAGTTTGGTATCGCGTGCGCGGTAGACTTCGCCCATGCCGCCCGCGCCCAACAACGAATCGACGCGATAGGCGCCGAGCTGTCGCCCGATCAACGAC
>JAHFUJ010000043.1:21085-22991 GCA_023265105.1 Acidobacteriota bacterium | reverse complement strand
GCGTCGAGGCGGTGCCGAGCGGCGAGGCGTGCCTCGACCGCGTCACGCGCGGCGCCGTCGACCTGATTCTGCTCGACGTGTGGCTGCCCGGCATCGACGGCCTGGCGACGCTGGCGCGCCTCCGCGAGCGGCAGGTGGACGCGCAGGTGGTGCTCATCTCCGGCCACGGCAACATCGAGTCGGCGGTGCGCGCCATCAAGATGGGCGCCTTCGATTTCGTCGAGAAGCCGCTGTCGCTCGAGAAGACCGTGCTCGTCGTCCGCAACGCGCTGCGGCAGCAGCGGCTGGAAGCGGAGAACCGGGCGTTGCGCGCGCGCGTCGATCGCCACGAGACGATGGTCGGCGAGAGCTACGCGATGCGCCAGCTGCGCGAGCAGGTCGCGATGGCCGCGCCGACCAACGGGCGCGTGCTCATCTACGGCGAGAACGGCACCGGCAAAGAGTTGGTGGCGCGCGCGATTCATGCGCTCAGCCGGCGGCGGCTCGGGCCGTTCGTCGAGGTGAACTGCGCGGCGATTCCCGAGGAGCTGATCGAGAGCGAGCTGTTCGGCCACGTCCGAGGCGCGTTTACCGGCGCGCTCGCCGATCGGCGGGGCAAGTTCGAGGTGGCCGACGGCGGCACGATCTTCCTCGACGAGATCGGCGACATGAGCCTGAAGACGCAGGCCAAGGTGCTCCGCGTCCTGCAGGAGCAGACCATGGAGCCGGTTGGCGGGACGGCGAGGATCAAGATCGACGCGCGGGTGCTCGCGGCGACGAACAAGGATCTGCAGGCGGAGATTCGGGCCGGGCGGTTCAGGGAGGATCTCTACTTCCGTCTCAACGTCATTCCGATCTTCGTGCCGCCGCTGCGCGAGCGGCAGGAAGACATCCCGCGCCTCGCCGATCACTTCATGGCCGAGTTCGCACGCGAGTACGGCCGGCGCGTGAAGAGCTTCGAGCCGGGCGCGGTGAGCGCGATTCAGCAGTACGGCTGGCCGGGCAACGTGCGCGAGCTGCGCAACGTGATCGAGCGGTTGATGATCATGGTGCCCGGCGATGCGATCTCGCCCGCCGATCTGAGCTTCCTGGATTCGAACGCGCTCGCGCGCCCCGAGCTGGCCGAAGCCGTCGCCTCGCGCCTGACGCTTCACGACGCACGCGACCACTTCGAACGCGATTTCATCCTGCGCACGCTCGCCGAGCAGCAAGGGAACATGTCGAGGACCGCAGAGGTGCTCGGCGTGGAGCGAAGCAATCTGTATCGAAAGATGAAGGCCTTCGGCATCGCGCCGGCGCGGCGACTGGAGGGAGAGGAGGAGGGTGTGTCGGGTTGAAAGGTAGAAGGTAGAAGGTAGAAGGTAGAAGGTAGAAGGTAGAAGTGAGGGGGCGGCCGGCGTGCCGCGAATTGTCGCCGGCGGCTGACAACAACTGTCACTGGATCGCGCAATCGAGTGCAATTTGGTGCAGGCAAGGTCCGGCATCGACCTTGGAATGCATCGTCAGCGATGCTGAGCTTCTTCATGGCGGGACCCGATCTGGTGGGCTGGGAACTCACGGCCGTCGGCCCCAACGGCCCCTACCGGTTGGCGATTCACCACGCGCAAGGGTCGATTGTCGAGTACTTCGATGATGTCATGGCGGCGCTCCTGCGGCAGGGCGAACTCGAAGAGCTCTTGGTTGCCGCTCGCGCGGATGGGGGCGCTTCGTCCGAGTCGAGCTGGGTCGACGTCGAGAGCGGCCAGGCCAAACCGGCCGCCGCCGACCGAGGTCCGGCGGCCGTTGCGCCGCGCGGTCATGCGCGTCACGGATGAGGAGACCTCCATGCGACCGCTGATCGTCTGGGACTGATCGCGGTTCAATCACGCTGCCACCCCGACGATCTCGGCGTCGGCCACGCGGCGACCACGTCTTTCCGGCATCCTGC
>JAHFUJ010000043.1:0-20985 GCA_023265105.1 Acidobacteriota bacterium | reverse complement strand
TCCTGCAATCCCGCCGTCCTGCAATCCTGCCTTCCTGCAATCCCGCAATGCTATAATCTGCCCGGTCCTGCCATCGCCTATGTCCGATCCGCTTCGCACCGACGGTTCACGCGCGCTCGACGCCGCGTCGGAAGCGGATCGCGACGCAAAAATCGAGCAGCTACTGCTCGTCGGCCTCGATCACTATTTCGCCACGCAGTACGAATCGGCCATCGACGTGTGGACGCGGGCGCTGTTTCTCGATCGCAGCCACGCGCGCGCCCGCGCGTACATCGAACGAGCGCGCTCCGCATTGGCCGAACGACAGCGCGAGTCGGAAGAGCTGTTGCAAACCGGCATCGCGGCGTTTCGTCGCGGCGACGCCGACGAAGCGCGGCGGCTGCTGCGGGTCGCCATCGAGGGCGGCGCGCCGTCCGAAGAAGCGCTCGCCGTGCTCGAGCAGTTGAATCGGCTCGATGCCAGCGCCAGCCCGCCCCCGCCGGAGCGATCTCGGCGCGAGCGACGATCGGCCGCCGTCGTTCGGGGGGGCCAAGCGGCGCCACGTGTGGGGCTCGGACGGGCAGCGTCGATCGTGTTCGTGCTCGCCGTTGTGGGTGCCGGCGCGTACGCAGCCGTGCTCTGGGGGCCATTCGCCTGGCAATCGCTGATGGGGCTTCGGGACGCGCCGGCCGTCTCGGCGCCGGCACCCGCCGCGCGCGAGGTCGCTCCGCCGGTACCGCGGCGAGGTGAGACTGCGCTCGCCCGTGCGCGAACGCTGGCGGCCGGCGGCCATCTGCGCGACGCGCTGTCGGCGCTCGACCTCGTTCGGCCGACCGATGCGCAGAAGGCGGATGCCGATCGCTTGCGCGCCGACATCCAGCGTCAGCTCCTCGGTTTGACGTCGATCGCCGCCCCCGCGTCAACGCCCCGCGAGGGAAGCGAGGGCCGCGTGCCATGAAGTGCCCCAAGTGCGGCTACCTCGGGTTCGAGTACGTCGATCGGTGCCGCAATTGTGGATACGATTTCTCGCTGTCGCCGTCGATCGCCGTTCCGGAGCTGCCGCTCAGACACGACACGCCCACGCTCCACCCGCTGGACGATCTCACGCTCATCGACGCGGCGGCGCCTCGGCAGCCTTCCCGCTTTTCGGCCGACCTCGACGCCGAGGAGCGCGTCCTCGGCGCGCCCGACTCTCGTGAATCTGCGGCAGCGGACCTGCCGCTCTTCCTTTCGCCGACGACCGACGATCCACCGCTCATCACGAAACCGCCACCACCACGGCTTCCGCTCGCGGTGCGCCGGTCGACGCCCGAAGTCCCACGTGCGCGCGCCGCGTCCCCGCGCTCGGCGAGCTTGGATCTCGCGCTCGACCTGGACGAGTCCGCCACCCCGCGGGCGGTGGGCGTGCCGGTCGAGCTGGCTCAGGTGCAGGGAAGGCTCGCGCCCGGCGCGGGCGCCCAGGACGGGGGCCTTGGCGCGCGCGCCGTGGCCGTGGCGATCGATCTATTGGTCCTCGGTGCGATCGATGCCGCAGTGATTTACTTCACGATGCAGATCTGCGGCGTGACGTTTCCAGAGGTGGGGATCATTCCCAAGGGACCGCTGGTCGCCTTCCTCGTCGTGCAGAACGTCGGCTACCTCGTCGCGTTTACCGCCGGAGGGCAGACGCTCGGCAAGATGGCCACCGGGATCAAGGTCGTCGCGACCGAGCCCGAGGGGGCGATCGACCTCGGCCGGGCGTTGAAGCGGACCGTGGCGTGGCTCGTGCTCGCGATGCCCGCCGGCCTCGGGTTCCTCACCGCCGTTGTCAGCCGCGATCACCGCGGTCTCCATGACCGGTTTGCCGGCACCCGAGTCGTCCGCGCCTAACGGGGTCGGGAGCCTTTTGCTGTTTTTGCAACAGTGATGGCGGAAACTGCAAAAGGCTCCCGACCCCGTTTTCGTTTTCCGCTCGCGCTCGCCACGGTCCTTGGCCTGGGCTATGTTCCTGTCGCGCCGGGAACGTGCGGCTCGGCGGTCGGTCTGCTCTTGTGGATGGTGTTGCCGGCCTCGACGTTGGTGCAGGCGACGGCCATCGGGGCGCTGTTCGTGACCGGCGCGTGGAGCGGCGGCGTCGCCGAACGCCACTTCGACACGACCGATCCGGCGCCCGTGGTGATCGACGAAGTGATGGGGATGCTCATCACGCTGTTCCTCAACCCGGTGGGCTGGGCCGGCGCGGCCGGCGCGTTTCTGCTGTTCCGGATCGCGGACGTGGTCAAGCCGTTTCCCGCCAATCGCGTCGAACGGTTGCCAGGCGGCCTGGGCGTCATGGCCGACGACGCGGTAGCCGCGGTCTATGCGAACCTGACTCTCCGCGCGGCCCTCGCAGTTGGTAATTGGATAATCGGGTAATCTGGCTATTCAGCTGATAGCTGACAGCTGATAGCTAACAGCCAGAGCTTTCAGCTGTCAGCTTTCGGCCTTCAGCGCAGCACCGGATCGCATGCACGCCTGCATCGTGGCCGTCGGGAGCGAGATGTTGACGCCGTTTCGCGTCGACACGAACTCGCTCGTCATCACCGAGCGGCTGAACGCGATCGGCTTCGAAGTGCGGCTCAAAGCGATCGTTGGCGACGAGGTCGACGAGCTGGCCGACGTGCTGCGCGGTGCGCTCGGATGGGCCGATCTCATCGTGATGACCGGTGGTCTCGGCCCCACCCAGGACGACATCACGCGGGACGCGGTGGCGCGCGTGCTGCAACTGCCGCTCGACGTGAACGAAGCGATCGTCGATCGCATCCGCGAGAGATTCGCCCGCCGCGGGCTGACGATGTCCGACATCAACCGGCGGCAGGCCATGGTGCCCCGCGGCGCGGCGCTCGTCGACAACGCGAACGGGACGGCGCCAGGACTGTGGCTGGAGCACGGCTCGACGGCAATCGTGCTGCTGCCGGGGCCGCCGCGCGAGATGGCGCCGATGCTCGATGCCCTCGTCCGCGATCGCCTGGCGCCCAGAAGTGGCGGCGCCGGAGTGTTCCGGCGCGTGCTCAAGATCACCGGCCGCACCGAGTCGGACGTCGATGCGTGCGCGCAGCCCATCTACGGCGGGTGGCTCGAGCAGCCGGTCCCGATCAGCACGACGATCCTCGCGGTGACCGGCCAGATCGAGCTGCATCTCACGGCCCGCGCGGCCAGCCGGGCCGAGGCCGACGCAGTCCTGGAGCCGGCGGTCCGGCAGCTCCAAAGCGCCTTGGGCGATACGGTGTACAGCGTCGACGGACGCGCGCTCGAAGCGGTCGTGGGCGATCTGCTGCGCGCCAAGCAGTTGACGATTGCCGTCGCCGAGTCGTGCACCGGTGGTCTGCTCGCGTCGAGGCTCACCGACGTGCCGGGCAGCTCCGACTACGTCGAGCGGGGCGCGGTGTGCTACAGCAACCGCGCGAAGGTCGAATGGCTCGGCGTGCCCGCGCCGCTCATCGCGGAGCACGGCGCCGTCAGTGAGCCGGTCGCGCGGGCGATGGCCGACGGCGTGCGCACGCGCGCCGGCACGCCGGTTGGCATCGGCGTCACTGGCATCGCCGGACCCGGCGGCGGGACCGCGCAGAAGCCAGTCGGCACGGTTGCGATCGCGGTGCTCGCCGGCGACGTTGAGCGCGTACGGACGTTTCAGTTCATCGGCGGACGCGAGCCGGTGAAGTTCCAGGCGACGCAAGCGGCGCTCAACATGCTGCGGCTGATGCTCAAATAACTCCATGCGCCTCTTCGTGGCGATCGATCTGAACGAGGATGCCAGGAGAGCGATCGCCGCCGAGCAGAAGCGCCTCGCGGACATGCTCGGTCCAACCTCGTCGCTCAAATGGGTGCGGCCGGACCAGATGCACCTCACGCTTGCGTTTCTCGGCGAGGTCGAGGAGGCGCGAGCCGCCGCCATCGTCGGCGCGATGGGCAAGGACATCGATGAGGTGCAGCCCTTTGCGATCGCGATCGCGGGGCTTGGCGTCTTTCCACCGCACGGCGCGCCGCGCGTGCTGTGGATCGGGCTGTCGACGGGGGCGCGCGAAGCCGTCGAGTTGCAGCGGTTTGTCGTCGACCGGCTGTCGCGAGTCGGCGTCACGCTCGAGGAACGGGCGTTTCATCCGCACTTGACGCTGGCGCGGTGGCGCCAGGCGCGGCCCGTCGATCGCCGGCGCGTCGCGGCTCGCGAGCACAGCGGTGAAATCGCGCGTGTCGAGGTTGACGCCGTCACCTTGTACCAAAGTCGGCTATCCTCGACAGGGCCCACTCATACGGCGGTCGCGCGCGCGCCGCTCGGGCGTGGTGCGCTCTCCACATAACATGCTGCTCGCCATCGTCATCGCCTATCTCATCGGCTCCGTACCGTTCGCGTTGATCCTTGCGCGCCGCTGGAGCGCGGTGGACCTTCGCCGGATCGGCAGCGGCAATCTTGGCGCCGCCAACGTGCTCCGCGCCTCAGGCGTCTGGGCAGGAATCCTGGTCGCTGTTCTTGACATCGCCAAGGGCACCGCCAGCGTCCTCGTCGCGGCCCGGTTGAGCCCGAACGCCGCCGCGACCGCTGCGGCTGGTCTGGCGGCCATCATCGGGCACATTTATCCTGTGTGGCTGCGTTTCCGCGGCGGCAAAGGCGCCGCGACCGCATGCGGCGTCTTCTCGGTGCTCACCCCCCTGGCCGTCCCGCCCACCTTGGCCGTGTTCGTGCTGACCGTGTGGGCGACCAAGTACGTGTCGCTCGGATCGGTCCTCGCCTCGGTCGTGCTGCCACCGATCGCCTACGCGACCGGGAGCGGAACGCCCGCGATTGTCGCAGCGTCGGCGGCGGCGACGCTCATCGTGTTCAGACATCGTTCGAACCTCATGCGGCTGCGCGCGGGGACGGAGCGACGGCTTGAAGTAGCCCCTGCGAGCGACAGCCTTGAGCCGTTGCGAGATGCGAACGCGCCGAGCAACGGCGGGGGTGGGGCCCCGCCGCGATCGGGAAAAGTGGGGCCCCGCGAGCATAGGGAAGAATGATGGCGCGGATTGCCGTACTCGGAGCTGGCAGTTGGGGCACGGCGCTCGCCGTTCACCTGGGGCGCATCGGACACGAAGTCCGACTGTGGGCGCGGGACCGCGCGCTCGTCGACGACATGACGGCGCGGCGCGCCAACGCCGTCTACCTGCCGGACGTCACGCTGCCCGGGACGGTCTCGGTGACGGATGCCATTGCCGAGGCGCTCGGCGGCACCGAACTTGTGGTGTCGGCCGTCCCTTCCCATGGATGCCGGATGGTCGTCCGCCAGGCGGCGCCGCACATCCGGCCGCGGGCGACGATCGTGAGCGCGACCAAGGGGCTCGAGGCGGACACGCTCCTGCGGATGTCGGACGTGATCGCGCAGGAGCTCGGCCCCCAACACCCGGTGGTCGTGCTGTCGGGACCCAGCTTCGCGATCGAGGTGGCGAACCAGTTGCCGACCGCCGTTCTCGCCGCGTCGACCGATCCGCGGGCGGCCGACGTTGTCCAGGCGGAGTTTCGCGCGGCATATTTCCGGCTGTACGGCAGCGACGATGTCGTCGGCGTGGAGATCGGTGGCGCGATGAAAAACACTATCGCGATTGCCGCGGGGGTGGTCGAAGGCCTGGGCCTGGGTCACAATGCGCTGGCGGCCCTCATTACCCGCGGGCTCGCCGAGATCACCCGCCTGGCGTCGGCGGCGGGCGGCCGGCGCGAAACGCTGGCGGGCCTGAGCGGTCTGGGCGATCTCGTGCTGACGTGCACCGGGACGCTGAGCCGGAATCGTCATGTCGGCGTCGAGCTGGCGCGCGGCCGCCGGCTTGCGGACATTTTGGCCGGAATGAAAATGATCGCCGAGGGTGTCCGAACGACCGGCGCGGCGCTCGCGCTCGGCGACCGTTACGGTGTCGAGCTGCCCATTGCCACGCAGATGGCCGAAGTGCTCGAGGGCCGGGCGGATGCGCGCGCCGCCGTCGAGGCGCTGATGCTCCGTCGCCAGCGGGCCGAGGCGGAGAGGCAGCCCTGAGCCGTTGCGAGGCGCGAACGCGCCGAGCAACAGCGCCGGGGGT
This sequence comes from Acidobacteriota bacterium, assembly GCA_023265105.1. Lineage (GTDB taxonomy): Bacteria > Acidobacteriota > Vicinamibacteria > Vicinamibacterales > CAVVIG01 > JAHFUJ01. Next base: position 14,946 of record JAHFUJ010000043.1, on the reverse strand, counting down.
GGGGCCCCGGCGCGAGTAAGAGCCTGATAATCGGATCAATTGTCAATTTGTCGATCTCGTAATTGTCGATTTATTTGGTGATTTCAATGAAGCAATAAATTCTCAATGGAACAATAAATCGACGATCACCAGATCGACAATTGACAATTGATAAGATTGTTCGATGCCCTTTCTCGGCCGCATTCGCGAGAGTCTCTCGCGGACCAAACAGCACATCGTCGAACGCTTCGACGAGATCGTCCGGCTCGCCGACGAGCCGGCGCGGCAGTCGCGTCCGATCGACGTCGCCACCCTCGACGCGCTCGAAGAACTGCTCATCTCGGCCGACGTCGGCGTCGCCGCCGCCGATCGCATCATCACGGCCGTCAGGACCCAATCGCGACAAGGCCGGAGCCTCCGCGATCTCGTGAAGCAGGAGATCCGCGACGTGTTCGCCGCGGTCGATCGTCCCGTCACCGTGGCCCATCGCCCCAAAGTGACGCTCATCGTCGGCGTCAATGGCACCGGCAAGACCACAACGATCGGGAAGCTCGCGAACCTGCTGAGATCGGAGGGCCAGGCTCCGCTCATTTGCGCCGCCGATACGTTTCGCGCAGCCGCGGTGGAGCAGCTCGAGATCTGGGCGGACCGGGCCGGGGTCGCCATGGTGCGGGCGCGCGAAGGCGCCGATCCGGCGGCGGTCGTCTTCGACGCGATCTCGTCGGGCAAGGCGAAGGGCCGCGATCCAATTCTCGTGGACACCGCGGGCCGGCTGCACACGCGCGTGAATCTGATGAACGAGCTCGAAAAAATCCGCCGCGTCGCGTCGCGCGAGGTGAACGGCGCGCCGCAGGAGGTGCTCCTGGTGCTCGATGCGACCGTGGGGCAGAACGGCATCGCCCAGGCGCGCGAGTTCATGAACGCGGCGGGCGTCAACGGCATCGTGCTGACGAAGCTGGACGGAACGGCGAAGGGCGGCGTCGCCGTCGCCATCGCTCACGATCTCAAGCTGCCGATTCGCTATGTGGGCGTCGGCGAAGGCATCGACGACCTGGCGCCTTTCGATGCGAGCGAGTATGTTGATGGACTGTTCGAAGAGAAGTGGTAAGCGCCTGCGGCCACGCCGAGCCGGGGCCATGTGAAGCGACGGCGAGGCGTCAGCGTCAGGTCGCGCCGGGGGTGGGGCCCCGGCGGCAGTGAAGGAATGTTGGCCAAAGACGAGCACTACATGGATCGCGCGTTGCTGCTCGCTGCGCGCGGCCGGGGACGCACGAGTCCCAACCCATTGGTCGGCGCGGTGGTCGTGTCGCCCGACGGCGTCGTCGTTGGGCAGGGTTTCCATGAGCGGGCCGGCGAGCCGCACGCCGAAGTCTACGCGCTCAACATGGCCGGCGCGAGGGCGCGCGGGTCGACGCTGTACTGCACGCTCGAACCGTGCTGCCACGTCGGCCGGACCCAACCGTGCGTCGCACGAATTGTCGACGCCGGCATCGTACGCGTGGTGGCGGCGGTCGAGGATCCGAACCCGGTGGTGTGCGGCAAGGGATTCGAGTACTTGCGTGGGCGGGGCGTCGGGGTTGACGTCGGCGTCGGGGCCGCGCGCGCCCTGATACTCAATCAACCGTTTTTCACGCTGGTCCGCGAGCGCCGCCCGTTCGTGATCCTCAAGGCGGCCACGAGTCTCGACGGCTGTATCGCCCAGGTGCCCGGCCGTCCGACCCGGCTCACGTCGGCGGCCGCCAACCGCCACGCGCACCGCGTCCGCGCCGAAATCGACGCAATTGGCGTGGGCGTCGGCACCATCGTGGCCGACGATCCGCTGCTGACGGCGCGCGGCGCCTACCGCGAGCGGCCGCTCACGCGCGTCATTTTCGATCGCCGGCTGCGCACTCCTGCACGCGCCCGGGTGCTCTCGACACGTGACGCCGGGCCTGTCATCATTGTGACCACAGAGGAGGCCGCGCGCCGGGACGACAGCAGACGAGCGCTCGAGGAGTGCGGCGCCGAAATCGAGATTGCCGCCGGCGCCAGCGTTCGCGCGGCGCTCGAGCGCCTGGGCGCGCGCCACATCGACTCGTTGTTGCTGGAGGGCGGCGCGATGCTGCACGCGGCGGCCTGGGACGAAGGGCTGGTCGACTTCGTGCGGTTGTACGTAACGCCGCACGTGCTGGGGCCGGGGGGCGTTCCGTTTCTCGACGGGCGGACTTTTTCCTCTGCCGGCCTCGTTGATGCGCACGTCGAGCCGCTCGGCACGGACGTCTTGATGGAAGGTTATGTTCACGGGCCTCATTGAAGCCGTCGGCGAAATCGTCGAGCGCAAGCCGACGAGCGGTGGATTTCGACTGCGGATCGCCTCGTCGCTGGCGCAGGAGATGGCCCGCGGCGACAGCCTTGCCGTCAACGGCGTCTGCCTCACCGTGATCCTGGCGGAGGACACGGAAATCCACGCGGACGTCGGCCCCGAAACCATCCGCGTCACGACGCTCGGCACGTTGGCGCGCGGCAGCCTCGTCAATCTCGAGCGGCCGCTCCGCGCCGACAGCCGTCTCGGCGGCCACTTCGTGCAGGGACACATCGACGCCATCGGCCATGTCGAGGAAATGCGGGCGGAATCCGACTTTCATTGGCTGACGGTCGGCTTTCCGTCGCACCTCGCGCCCTTCATCGTGCACAAGGGATCGATTGCCGTCGATGGAATCAGCTTGACCGTCGCCGGCCTTGGATCGGATCGGTTCGACGCGCAGATCGTCCCGTATACGCAGCAGCACACGAACCTGAGCCGCACTCAAATCCGCGACCGCGTCAACCTCGAATGCGATATGGTGGGAAAGTACGTGGTCCGCGTCGCGGAGATCGCCGGCCTCAATGTGACGGGTGTCGGGCCGGGGGAAGTCACACATTGAAGCTCTCAGCTGACAGCTCTCAACTATCAGTGCTCAAACTGAAAGCTGACAGCTGACAGCTGATAGCTGATAGCTGATAGCTGATAGCTAAAAGAAAATGAAACACCTTACGATCGCCAAAGGGGCTCGTCATCGTCCGAGCCCGTTCGCCCGCGTCGAAGAAGCGGTCGAGGCCATCCGCGCCGGCAAGATGGTCATCGTCGTCGACGACGAGGGTCGGGAGAACGAGGGCGATCTGACCATCGCGGCCGAGAAGATCACGCCTGAGGCGATCAACTTCATGGCCCGCTACGGCCGCGGGTTGATCTGCCTGCCGATGACGCCCGAGCGGCTCGAGGCCCTCGACGTTCCGTTGATGGTCGCGCAAAACAGCTCGCGCTTCGACACGGCATTTTGCGTGTCGATTGAAGCGAAGGGACGCACCAGCACCGGCATCTCGGCCGGCGACCGCGCGACGACGGTGTTGACGGCGATCGATCCGGCGACCCGGCCGTCCGATCTCGCACGGCCCGGCCACATGTTTCCGCTGCGCGCGCGGCCAGGCGGCGTGATGGTGCGCGCCGGCCAGACCGAAGCGGCGGTCGATCTCGCGCGCATCGCGGGACTGTATCCGGCCGGCGTGATCTGCGAGGTCATGAACGAAGACGGGACGATGGCGCGCGTGCCGGCGCTCGCGAAGTTTGCGAAGCGGCACGGTCTGCTGCTGCTCACGATCGCGGATCTGATCAAGTACCGGATCCGCACCGAATCGCTCGTCAAGCGCGTCGCGTCGGCCAAGCTGCCGACCCAGTGGGGCGAGTTTCACGTCCACGCGTTCGAGGATCTCGTCGATAGGCTGACGCACGTCGCGCTGGTGTGCGGCGACCTCACGGACGGGAAGGACGTGCTCGTGCGCGTTCACTCGCGGTGTCTGACCGGCGACGTCTTTCATTCGGCGCGGTGCGACTGCGGCGCGCAACTCGAGGTCGCCATGCAGCGGATCGCTGGCGAAGGCCGGGGCATCCTGCTGTATCTGAACCAGGAAGGACGGGGCATCGGCCTCGCGAACAAGATTCGCGCCTACGAGCTGCAGGACGAGGGCTTCGACACCGTTGAGGCGAACGAGCGCCTCGGGTTCAAGGCCGATCAGCGCGATTACGGCATGGGCGTGCAAATCCTGCGCGAGCTGGGCGTTCGGTCGATGCGACTGCTCAGCAACAACCCGCGCAAGCTCATCGGCATCGAAGGCTACGGCCTGTCGGTCAGCGAGTGGCTCCCGCTCGAGATTCCCGCCTCGGAGTCGACGCGCCGCTATCTCAAGACCAAGAAAGACAAACTCGGCCACAAGTTGTCGAGCGTGTAGGTCCGGCTGCGTAGACGGCGTACAAAACCTCTCCGGAGGTCGTGTCCGCCTTGGGGCAGACCGGTCCGGCTAAAGCCGGACACTACGTACTGTCACGGCGCAGGCGCAGTGTCCGCCTTCACACGCGGACCCGTGATCGGTACGTAGTGTCCGCCTTTTAGGCGGACCGTGATCGGTACGTAGTGTCCGCTTTTTAGGCGGACCGTGATCAGTACGTAGTGTCCGCCTTCAGCGGCTCACGCGACGCGTCGCGACACATCGCACCAGGAACTGACCTCCACACAGGTCAGTTCCTTAGGAGGCGGACCGTCGTCATTGACAGTCGGACTACCCCTCAGCTACGATAAGCGTTTGCTGTAGAGGGAGTTAGCGGCAGCGCCCGCGGCCCGCGCGAGGAGAGCGAGTCTTCGAGCGCCGCAGCGCGAGCGAGCGAGAGCCTTCAGCCAAGCGCGCCGGGGGTGGGGCCCCGGCGCAGCAAAAGATGTGGGGCCCCGCGAGCATAGAGAAATGTTCGAGTCCCTCGGCGCCCGTCTGCAAGACGTGCTCAAGACGCTGCGCGGCGAGGCGCGGCTGACGGAACAGAATATCGAGGCGGCGCTCCGCGAGATTCGGCTCGCGCTCCTCGAAGCCGACGTCAATTTCAAGGTCGTCAAGGCGTTCGTCGACCGCGTCCGCGATCGCGCGATGGGGCAGGATGTGCTCCGCAGCCTCTCGCCGGCTCAGCAGGTCGTCAAGATCGTTCGTGACGAGATGGTGGCGCTCTTCGGCGACGCCGACGGGGGCCTCCGGCCGACCGGCAAGCGGCTGCGCGTGGTGCTGCTGCTCGGCTTGCAGGGCGCGGGCAAGACGACCACGGCGGCCAAGCTCGGAAAGTGGCTGGCGAAGCAGGGCCGTCATCCGCTGCTCGTGTCCACCGACGTCAAGCGGCCGGCGGCGATTCAGCAGCTGAACGTGGTCGGGGGGAAAGCGTCGCTGCGCGTGTACGACCCGCCGGGTCAGATGGACCCGGTCGCGCGCGCGACGGGCGCGCTCGGCGAGGCGTCCACCGTCGGCTTCGACGTCGTCATCGTCGATTCGGCGGGGCGCTTGCACATCGACGACGAGCTGATGAGAGAGCTCGTCGCGATTAAAGAGGCGACCGAGCCATCCGATCTGCTCTACGTCGCCGACGCGATGACCGGGCAGGACGCGATCAAGAGCGCGGGCGAATTCAACCGGCGCGTCGGCGTCACCGGCGTCGTGCTGACCAAGCTCGATGGCGACGCACGCGGCGGCGCGGCGCTGTCGGTCGTGTCGGTCGTCGGCGTGCCGATTGCGTTTGTCGGCAGCGGCGAGCGCCTCGAGGATCTCGAGCCGTTCCATCCCGAGCGCCTCGTGTCGCGCGTGCTGGGCATGGGCGACGTGCTCTCGCTCATCGAAAGGGTCGAAGGGGCGATCGACGAGGACGACGCGGAGCGGCTCGAAGAGAAGATCCGGGCCAGCGAGTTCACGCTCGAAGACTTCCGCGATCAGCTCAAGACGATCCGCAAGATGGGACCGCTCGAGCAGATCGTTGGAATGTTGCCGGGAATGGGCGCCGTCAAGGCGCTGGGGGAGAACCAGCCGGACGAGAAGCAGATCACCCGTGTCGAGGCGATCATCAACTCGATGACGCCCGACGAGCGGCGCCGGCAGCACATCATCAACGGGAGCCGCAGAAAGCGCATCGCGAAGGGCAGCGGGACGTCGGTGCAGGAAGTCAATCGTCTGCTGAAGCAGTTCGTGCAGATGCAAAAGATGTTGAAATCGCTCGGCGGCATGGCCGGGCTGGCCGGCGGTGGCGCCAAGCAGGCGCGGCGCCGGGCGATGCAGATGTTGCGGTCGAGATCATAAAGATTGTCGATTTTCGATTGTGGAGTGCGGACCGAGCGCAGATTGACGGTGAATCCAATCTGCATTCTGAAATCTGCACTCCGCAATCTCATGGAGCGAGAGCGATGCTAGTCATTCGTTTGCGGCGGGCCGGCTCGAACAAGCGGCCCTTCTTCCGCGTGGTGGTGGCCGATTCGCGCGCCGCGCGCAACAGCCGCTTCGTCGAGATTCTCGGCCACTACAACCCGCGCAGCAAACCGGCGCTCGTCGATGTCGACCGGGAGCGCGTCAGCTACTGGATCGGCAAGGGGGCACAGCCGTCCGATTCGGTGCGGACGCTGATCGCTCACCATCTGACGCCGAAGCCCGAGGCCGCTCCGGCCGCCGCGACGACCGAGGTCGCCCGGTGAGCGACGGCAGCGGCGTCCGAGCGGTGGTCGAGGTGCTCGCGCGCGCGCTCACCGATCGGCCCGACGAGGTGCGCGTGACCGAGTCGCAGCACAAGAGCACGACGCTCGTCGAGCTGTACGTCGCCCCCGGCGACCTGGGCAAGGTGATCGGCAAGCAGGGCCGCACGGCGGCCGCGCTTCGGACGCTGGCCTCGACGGCGGGCGAACGCGAAGGGAAGACGGTGACGCTCGAGATTCGCGACGCGCCGTACAAGGGTGACTAGATTTTCGATTGTCGATCTGGTCATTGTCGATTTAATGGTCAAATAAATCGACAATCGAACATTAACAGATCGACAATTGTCTTTGGACGTTTATCTCTGTGACTCTGTGGCCCATCCACTCAGGGACCCGGTGCCTCCGTGGCTGACGGGCGCTGGGACGAGATGGCGGTGGTCGGGCGGATCGCTCGAGCGCACGGGAATCGCGGTCAGGTGATCCTGAATCTCGAGACCGATTTTCCGGAGACGCGATTCTTCCCGGGCGCCGAGCTGTTCGTCACGCGGGGCGACAGAGTGGAACGGCTGACGCTCACGAGCGTCCGCTTTCACGCCGGGCGCCCGGTCGTCGGTGTCGCGGGCATCGAGAGCATGGACGCGGCCGAAGCGCTGGCCGGTCTCGAGTTACGCGTGCCGGTGGTCCAGCTCGCGTCGCTGCCGAAGGGCATGTTTTATCGGCATGACCTCGTCGGTTGTCGGGTCGAAACGAGGCGCGGCGACACGGTCGGGATCGTGCGAGAGGTCGAGGGCACGCTTGATGGGAGCCGCCTCGTGGTGGCCGGCGAGGGCGGCGAGGTGCTGATTCCGCTCGCGTCAGAGATTTGCACGGCGGTCGACCCCGCGGCGAAACGGATTGTGATCGATCCGCCGGAGGGTCTGCTCGAGCTCAACACGCGGTCCGGCTAAAGCCGGACACTACGCACGGAAACGGTCCGGCTGAAGCCGGACACTACGCACGGAGTCGTGAGGTATCGAGTCGTGGCGTCCGGCTTTTAGCCGGACATCTCTTATGACGTTCGACATCGTCACGATCTTTCCCGCCATGATCGAGCAGGCCGTGGCCACCGGGATTGTCGGGCGCGCAATCGAGCGGGGCACGCTGGAGGTGAAGGTACACGACCTGCGCGATTTCACGACCGACCGGCATCGAGTTGTCGACGATGTGCCGTACGGTGGCGGACCGGGAATGGTGCTGAAGCCCGAACCGATTTTTCGGGCGCTTGACGCCATCGAAGGCCAGCGGGGCCGGCCGCTGACCGTGGTCCTCACCTCGCCCCAGGGCAGGCGATTGACCCAGGCCGAGGCCGAACGTCTCAGCCGTCTCGCGCACCTCGTGCTGCTGTGCGGCCGATATGAAGGCTTCGACGAGCGCGTCCGCGAGCGGGTCACCGACGAAATCTCGATCGGCGACTACGTGCTGAGCGGCGGCGAGCTCCCGGCGCTCGTCATCCTGGACACGGTCGCTCGCCTCGTGCCGGGCGTCGTCGGCGACGAACAATCGGTGGCGGAGGATTCCTTCCACCGCGGGTTGCTCGATTTTCCGCAGTACACCCGGCCGGCGGAAGTGACGACGACGAGGGCGGGTTCGGTGGAGCGGGCGACGACGCTGGCCGGGCCGGGTCCCGTGGACCCGGCGGTCCTGAAAGTCCCCGACGTGTTGCTGTCGGGGAACCACGCAGAGATTCGCCGATGGCGCAAACGCGCGGCCTTGAGCCGCACGCTGGCGCGCCGGCCGGAGCTGCTGAGCGAGGCGGACCTGGACGAGGAAGAACGGGAAATTCTGCGCGAGCTCGTTGCCGAGCGTGACAAAGGAGTCGAGTATGGGCGCGATTGAGTTGGTGGAACAACCGCAGCTGACGGAACGGCCGGCCATGAAATCGGGCGACACGGTGCGCGTCCACGTCAAAGTGCGCGAGGGCGACAAAGAGCGCGTCCAGATTTTCGAGGGCGTGGTCATCGGGATGCACCGCGGCGGCACGCGCGCGTCCTTCACCGTGCGCAAGGTGTCGTTCGGCCAGGGCGTCGAGCGTATTTTTCCGCTGCATTCGCCGACGATTCAAAAGGTCGAGGTCGTCCGGGCGGCCAAAGTACGTCACGCGAAGCTGTACTATCTGCGCGACCTCAAGGGGAAGGCGGCCCGGATGAAAGAGGGCGCGCGCGGGGAAGAGAAAGTTAAAAGTTAAGACTTCCTATGGTTCGTGTCCCGGCCACGCGCACGCTGGAGAACTCGCTGCGCCGCGCCGGGTTCCTGCACGTGGCGGGCGTTGACGAGGTGGGGCGCGGCTGCCTCGCGGGCCCCGTCGTCGCGGCGGCCGTCGTCCTTCACCCGGATCGGCACATCCCCGGCGTCTGCGATTCGAAGCTCGTCCCGGCGGTGGAGCGCGAGCGTCTCTACGATCAGATCATCGGCAGCGCCGTCGCGTGGGCGGTGGCGTCCGCCGATCCGGCGGAAATCGATCGCCTGAACATCCATCAAGCGTCGCTGCGCGCGATGCAGCGCGCCGTGCTCTCGCTCGCCCCGCGTCCGGACATGGTCCTGGTCGACGCGTTCCGCGTGCCGGAGCTGCCGATGGCCCAACGCGGCATTCCGCACGGCGACCGCCGCTGTTCGGCCATTGCGGCGGCGTCGATCGTCGCCAAAGTGACGCGCGATCGGCACATGCGGGAGCTGCACATCCGCGATCCGCGCTACGGGTTCGATCGTCACAAAGGCTACGCCACCGCCGATCACCTCGAGGCCGTCGCGCGCTTCGGCTACTCCGACGTCCACCGGCGATCGTTCCGCCCTCCGACGCTGTTTGATACGATGGACTAGTAGTTCTCACGTGGCCATCGATCGCACTGCCATTCTGCGCAAAGCTGAGAAGCTCCTCCGGCAAGGGAAGCTGGACGCCGCCATTCCGGAGTACGTCCGGGTCGTGGAAGATCAGCCCCGCGACTGGAATACCGCCAACGCGCTCGGCGATCTGTACGTCCGGGCCGGGAAGATCGACAAAGCGGTCGAGCAGTTCATCCGCATCGCCGACGCCCTCAACCACGAGGGCTTCCATCCGAAGGCCGCTGCGCTCTATAAGAAGGTCCTCAAACTCAAGCCCGACCACGAGCACGCGCTGATCCAGGGCGCCGAGATTGCGGCGAACCAGGGGCGGTTGGCCGACGCCCGTTCCTACTTGACGACAGTCGGCGAACGGCGGCGCGCCCGCGGCGACACGCGCGGCGCCGTGCAGATGACCATCCGCCTCGGCACGCTCGACCCGACCGACTTCGGCGCGCGGAGCGCTGCGGCGAGCGCACGCGTCCAACTCGGCGACGTCGCGGGCGCTGTCCGCGATCTGAAGACGATCGCCTCCGAGCTCGCCGAGAGGGGCCGACAGACCGACGCCTTCGAAGCGCTGCGGCAGGCGGCCCTGCTGACTCCGGACGACAACGAGATTCGCGAGCGGCTGCTCGCTTTGTACGTCGCGGCCGGCGCGTTCGCCCAGGCGCGCGCGTGCGCGGCCACCGTCGAACAGTTTAAAGCGCTGGCGGCGACCCTCGAGACCAAAGGCCACCCCGGCGAAGCACTCGAGGCGCTGCGCGACGCGGCGCGGCTCGATCCGGCGGATGCGGCCCTGAGGACCCACCTCGCGCGCGCCTTCATCGCGCGCGGCGACATGACCACGGCCGCCGAGTACCTGACCGCCGAGAGCGCGGGGAACGATCCGCACCTGCTGCTCACGGTGGCGGAGATGCAGCTGCGGGCCGGCAAGGTGGACGAGGGCGTGGCGGTCGCGCGGCGGGTGCTCGACGACGACCCGGCGCGTCGCGACGACATCGCGCTGCTCGGATGGAACATTGCGGAGCAGGCGCCCGAGGCGGGCTTCCAACTGGTCGAGGTCGTCGCCGCGAGCGCCGTCGCGCAGTCGGACTGGGCGTCGGCGGCGGCCGCCCTGCAGGAGTTCGTGACGCGCGTGTCGAATCACATCCCCGCGCTCATGCGGCTGGTGGAAATATGCGTCGACGGCGGCCTGGAAGCGACGATGTACAGCGCGCAGGCGCAATTGGCCGACGCGTACATCGCCGCCGGTTCCGGCCCCGAGGCGCGCTTCATCGCCGAGGACCTCGTCGCGCGCGAGCCATGGGAGCGCTCCAATATCGAGCGGTTCCGCCGCGCGCTCGTGCTGCTCGGCGAACCGGATCCCGATACGCTGATCGCCGAGCGCCTGAGCGGCGAGAGTCCGTTCACGAGCACCGCCCTGGCGGACGATGCTGAAGAGTTCCCGCCGCTCGACCTCCCCGCGTCGACCCCGCCCGAACGGCGGGCCCCGACGCCGAAGGCCCCTCTCGAATCGTCCGCTGACGCGGTCGACCTTGACGGCGGCTTCGACGATGTCGAGTCGCCGGTAACCGCGAGACCGACCCATGCCAGGTCCGAGAGCGTGGAGGTTGACTTGAGCGACGACATCGACCGCCCGGCGGCACCGGCCGACCTCGATGGCGTCTTCGAGAAGCTACGCGGCGACACGGCGCGGCGGTGGGACGAGGCCGACGAGCAGTACAAACGGGGCATGGCGCTGCGCGACGCTGGGCAGATGGACGCGAGCATCGAGGCCTTCGAAGCCGCGTCCCGTTCGCCGCGACTCCGTTTCCAGGCGGCGGCGCTCGTCGGCCGGATGTATCGTGACCGCGGCATGGTGCCTCAGGCGGTTGAGTGGCTCGAACGCGCGGCGGAGGCGCCGGCGCCAACCGCCGGCGAGGGACATCTGTTGATGTACGATCTCGCCGACATGCTCGAGTCCCTGGGCGAGTACGCGCGGGCGCTGGCGATTTGCCTCGAGCTCCAGGCGGATGCCGGCGAGTACCGGGACCTCGCCGCGCGCGTGGACCGCCTCGCGAAGGTCCAGACATAAGGGTAGCATCCTGATCCGCCGGCTCGTCTACGTCGCCTTCTTCCTCGAAGTCGGACTGCTCCTCATCGTCGTCCCATGGTCGGCGTTCTGGGATCGCAATTACTTTGCGACGAGGTGGCCCGCAATCCGGCCGCTGCTCGCCAACAACTTCGTGCGCGGCGGGGTGACCGGTCTCGGCGTCGTCAACCTCGTCGCCGGCTTCGCCGACCTCGCGCTGGTCTTCAGTGTTCGCGAGCGGGACGACACCGCGAGGCGGCCGGCCGAATGATTCTCTGCCTCGTGACCGATCGGCGGCGCCTGTGCTCGGCCGGCGCGTTCGACGCCGCTCGCCGCTCGGTCGTGGAACAGGCGCGCGCGGCGGTCGAGGCGGGCATCGATCTCTTCCAGATCAGGGAACGCGATCTCGAAGCGTCCGATCTCCTGGCGCTCGTGTCCGATGTCGTCCGCCTGACGCGCGGCACCACGACGCGCGTCGTTGTCAACGACCGCCTCGACGTCGCCCTGGCGGCCGGCGCCGACGGTGTCCACCTGCGCGCGGATTCGCTGCCGCCGTCGGGTGCCCGCTCGATGGCGCCGGCAGGATTCCTGGTCGGCCGGTCGGTGCATCGAGTGGACGAGGCGGTGCGAGCGGCGCCCGAGGTCGACTACGTGATCGCAGGGACGGTGTTTCCGAGCCAATCGAAGCCGGACGCCGATCCACTGCTCGGCGTCGACGGGTTGGCGGCGATCGCCCGAGCCGTTTCCGTTCCCGTGCTGGCGATTGGCGGCGTGTCGATGGAGTGCATCGGACAGATTGCGGCGACTGGCGCTGCCGGCGTCGCGGCGATCGGCTTGTTTGTCGGCGATGGCGCGGTAGGGAACGGCCGGGCTGCGCCGCTGGTCGACCTCGCCGAGGCGGTCCGGAGGCGGTTTGACAGCATGAAACCGGCTTCCTAACATAAACGGCGGGTTCAGCGGCGATTGTTCCGAACAGATGGCTGTAGATCGAGCGGCCGGCGATTTTGGGAGCAAGCTTCGCGAGGCGCGCGAGCGCCGCGGCATTCCGCTCCGGCAGATCGCCAACGCGACAAAGATTTCCATCAGCGTGCTCGAGGCGCTGGAACGTAACGACATCTCGCGCTTGCCCGGGGGCATTTTCGGTCGTGGTTTTGTCCGGTCGTACGCCGTCGAGGTCGGCCTCGATCCCGAAGCGACGATCCAGGACTTCATCACGCAGTTTCCGCACGATTCCGTGACGGCCGGGCACCCGACCTCGGAACAAGTCGAGGACAACGAAGCGATTGAAAGCAATCGGCGCATGGCGTCGACCTTGCTGCGGCTTGTCGCGATCAGTGTGCCGATTGCGGGCGTTGTGGTGTACGTGGGGACTGCGGCGCGTCGCGCGCCACCGCGTGCCGCCCCCCAGCCAACGGCGGTCACGACGCCCGCGCCCCCCGCTGCAACGTCTCTCGTGACGCCCCTATCCACGCCTGCGCCGCCCTCTTCGCCTGCCGCCCCCGCGCTCGAGACTCCACCGCCCGCGGCGGTGCAGCCGGCGGCGACGCCCCCGCCGACGTCGCCGACGGGGGCGCCCAGCGGGGAACTCGCGGCGACCGATCGCTTCACGGTCGGGCTCTCGGCGACACGCTCGTGTTGGGTCTCGGCGATCGTCGACGGCCGCCGACTGATCGAGCGGCTCCTGCAGGCGGGTGAACAGCAGACGCTGGAAGTGCGCCGCGAGCTGATCTTGACCGCGGGCGATGCGGCGGCGCTCACCGTGACGCTCAACGGCGCCGCGGCGAAACCGCTCGGCCGGTCCGGTCAAGTCGTGACGACGCGGTTCAATGTGAAGAATTTCAAGGAGTACCTGTCGGCGCCATGAGCGTCACCCCGCTGTTCGATTTCTTCAAACGAGGCGAAGTCGCCCGGGATGTGCGGCTGTTGGCCGCCCAGGGGGGACTGGCCCCGCGCGCCCTCGAGCAGCTCAGCATCCTGGTGTTGCTGGTCGACGATGGCGATCCCGAGATCCGCCAGACGGCGGACCTGACGTTGAGCCGGATCCCGCCCGACCTCCTGTCGGGGTTCCTTGCGCGCTCCGATGTGCCGGTCGGCTTGCGCGAGTTCTTTGCCGACCGCGGCATCTTCCCGGCGGACACGGCCGCGGCGGACGCCGACGCGCCGCTGATCGAAACCGACGCGGCAGACGAGGCGTCGTTCGGTGAGAGCGGGGAGGGAGGCGAGGATGAGGGCGACGATCGGGAGAGCCTCGTGCAGAAGCTGGCCAAGATGGCCTTTCCGGACCGTCTGAAGGCCGCCTCGAAGGGCTCGCGCGAGATGCGCGCGGTGCTCGTCCGCGATCCGAACAAGATGATTGCAGCCGCTGTAATGAGCAGCCCGAAGATGACCGAGAGCGAAGTCGAGGGGATTGCCAAGATGGCGAGCGTCTCGGACGACGTGCTGCGGATTATCGGCGCGAACCGGGCCTGGATGAAGAACTACAAGATCGCCTTTGCCCTCACGAGGAACCCCAAAACACCGGTCGCGCTCTCGATGAGCCTGCTGTCGCGGCTGAACGAACACGACCTGGCGCAGGTCGCGGTCGATCGCAACGTGCCGGAGCCGATTCGCGTCGCCGCCCGCAAGAAGGCGACCGCCGGCAAGAGCGGACACTGATGTAGAAGTAAAAAGGCAAAAGTAAAAAGGTAAAAGTAAAAAGTAAGAAGGCAAAAGGCGAAAGGTGGAAGGTGGAATCACGTGGGCTTGGCGGCTCTTGCGGATCTGACGGTGCCGGTGAAGATTCCAATCAACTCCCAGCCTCCTTTAGCAGTCGGCGGGCTTCGGGGTCGGGGGTGAGATCGCACGCGATGATGACCCGCAGCCAGAATGCCGACTCCCGAGCTTCTTTGAGCGCGATGCAGTTTTTGACTGCGAACTCGCGCCGCGAGTACGCGGATTTTGCCTCCTCCGAATTGGCCCCCACAGACGTTCCCGCGTCGAGGAGCTGGTCAGCGATGTGACGACAGCCTGGTTTCTTGCCGAAATTCAGACAGAACCGCACGATATCGCACGCGAATCGAAAAGCGCCCTCCCGAATATCCCACGGCGGCTGATCGTCCATGGCGTCAGCGTCTTCAAGAATCACGCCGTACGGTTCCTTTGGGCTGTTGCCCTCTTCCTTCTACCTTCCCTTCTACCTTTTGCCTTTTGCCTTTTGCCTTTTACCTTTTCCCTTTTCCCTTTTACCTTCTTCCTTCTACCTTTTTCCTTCTCTGAGCCCACTCCGATCGCATCTGCGAGAGTCCGTCCATGTAGACTGCGGCGCGCTCTCGTTCTTCTTCGCTGCCCATCGACTTCAGCAGCTGAAGCGCCCGCGCGAGATCGTCGTTGATCGTCTGTTTCGTGGTCTTGTAGTACAGCCGCTTGATCTCGGCCAGCTTGTCGTCCGCCGTCAACATCGGCAACTTCATTGTCGACACGTTTCCAGTCTTCGTTTTGCCTTTGTTCTTCGTGCCTTCTTACTTCTAACTTTTTCCTTTACCTTCTTTTCTAACCTTC
>JAHFUJ010000314.1:3839-5456 GCA_023265105.1 Acidobacteriota bacterium | reverse complement strand
TGGCGGCGGCGATGATCAGGCCGCCGAGCGACGGTCCGGCGACCGACGCGGTCTGAAACATGATGGCGTTCAAGCTGATGGCGTTCGGCAGGTGCTCGCGCGGCAGGAGCGTCGGCACCAGGGCCTGCCTGGCGGGCATATCGAACGAGCCGACAGCGGCGCTGATCGCGGCGAGCGCGTAAATGGGCCACACCGTCGACAACCCGCGGAACGCCAGCGCCGCGAGCGCCAATCCGACGAGCGCCCCTCCGGTCTGCGTGAGCAACATCAGCCGTCGCCGATCCCACGCGTCGGCGACGACCCCGCTGACCATCGAGAAGACGACGATCGGCACGACCCGCACCAGTCCCACGAGTCCGAGCGCCAGCGCCTTCCTGTCTGGCGGCACGAGCAGCGACACGTGCCAGAGCAGCGCGGCGTTCTGCATCATCGACCCCGTGTTGGAGAGGAGCAGGCCGATCCAGATGAGCCGAAAGTTCCGGTGCTGAAGGGCGACGAAGGAATGGCGTGAGATCAAGGCCGATGATTGTACTCGCAAGCGGCGACGCTTCTCACGACAATCAACGCTGAGGCCGCAGAGCGCGCAGAGCAAAAATTCTTCTCTGCGAACTCTGCGAGTTCTGCGAGTTCTGCGTTTAACGTCGTGTTGTCATACGACCAGGACGAGCTTGCCGATGTGCCGGCTCGACTCCATCAGCCGATGCGCGTCGGCGGCAGCACGAAGCGGAAATGTCGCGTGGACGACCGGGCGCACGGCGCCCGACTCGAGGAGCGGCCACACGCGCTCGCCGAGCGCCTTGGCAATCGCGCCCTTCTCCGCCACCGATCGCCCGCGCAGCGTCGAGCCGGTGATCGTCAACCGGCGCTGCATCACGGCGGCCAGGTTGATCTCGGCCTTCGCCCCGCCGAGCGTCGCGATCTGCACGAGGCGGCCGTCGAGCGCCAGCGCGTCGATATTCCGGTGTACGTATTCGCCGCCGACCATGTCGAGAATCACGTCGACGCCGCGGCCGCCGGTCGCCTCGCGAATCGCGGCCACAAAATCGGTGTCGCGATAATTGATCGCGCGGTCGGCGCCAAGGCGTTCCGACGCCGCGCACTTCTCCGCCGATCCCGCCGTGGCGAACACGCGCGATCCGAAGGCACGCGCCAGCTGGATGGCGGTCGTCCCGATGCCGCTCGAGCCGCCGTGAACGAGAATCGATTCGCCCGGCTTGAGTCTGCCGCGCTCGAACACATTGGTCCAGACCGTGAAGCACGCTTCGGGAACGGCCGCGGCCGCCGGCAAATCCAACCCACGCGGAATCGGCAGGCACTGCGGCGCCGGCGCGACACAGTACTCCGCGTACCCGCCGCCGGTCACCAACGCGCAGACGCGGCCACCAACCCGCCAGTCGTGGACGTCGAGGCCTACCTGTTCGACGGTGCCCGCAACTTCCAGGCCGGGGATGTCGGACGCGCCGGGAGGCGGCGGGTATTTGCCCAGACGCTGAGCGAGGTCGGCCCGATTCACCCCGGCGGCGGCCACTTTGATCAGCAGCTCGCCGGATCCCGGCGTCGGCGTCGGACGCTCGGCCGGCCGCAGGACGTCCGGATCTCCAGGCCGGCTGATTTCAA
>JAHFUJ010000314.1:0-3739 GCA_023265105.1 Acidobacteriota bacterium | reverse complement strand
AGGTCGGCCCGATTCACCCCGGCGGCGGCCACTTTGATCAGCAGCTCGCCGGATCCCGGCGTCGGCGTCGGACGCTCGGCCGGCCGCAGGACGTCCGGATCTCCAGGCCGGCTGATTTCAATGACTGTCATCGTTCCAACCACTCGGCCGGGCGCATCGAGATGAACCGATACCGCTTCCGCAGCGCAATCACATGCTCGGCGTACTCGCGCTTCGGAAATTCGTGGTCTAGCAGCCGCTGGCGCAGGCGGCGCAACTCGTGGCGATACAAGTCGCTGACGAACTCGTGAGCCAGCTCCGGCCTCGTGTGTTCGGTCGGGTGCAGGCCGTGGCGCCACAGCGCGTCGAGAATCTCTCCGCGGTACCGAAATGGTCCGCGCTCACGCACGCAGAAGCTCCGCGACGGCGTCACGGGTCGCACCGACGCGCAGCACGTGCCTCGGCCGCCCGACCGCCTCGGCAAGCGGCGCAGGCTTGTCGATAGGGCGGCCGATAATCGGCTCGACGATTTCCGCGAACTTCGCGGGGTGCGCCGTGGCGAGGAAGATTCGAGGGGTCCGACTAAAGTCGGACGCCACGTCGCCGGACGCCAGGTCATCGAGCCCCACGTCGTGCAACCCGAGATACGCAATCGCGCTGTGTGGATCGAGCAAGTACCCGTGCTCCTCGTACACCCGGCGAATCGTTGCGCGCACTTCGTCATCGTCGTGACGGCTGCCGACGACGTCGCGGCGCATGGCGTCGAGGTCGCCGCCGTACAGCCACGTCATGCGCTCGAAATTGCTCGGGTTGCCCACATCCATGGCGTTAGCGATCGTCTGAATCGACGCGCGTGGCTCGAATCGTCCCGTGGACAAGTACGCGGGCACGACGTCGTTGACGTTGGTCGCCGCCACGAACCGCGCGATGGGCAACCCAACGCGCTTCGCCATCAGCCCGGCGGTGAGGTTGCCGAAGTTTCCGCTCGGGACAGAAATAATTGCAGGGCTAAAGTCCTGCGCCACGTTCCACGCCACGTCCTGCGCCATGCGCTGTGCCGCCGCATGAAAGTAATAGATCATCTGCGGCAGCAACCGGCCGATGTTGATCGAGTTCGCCGACGTCAGGCGCACCCGCCGGAGCAACGCTTCGTCGGCGAAGGTGGACTTCACCAGCCGTTGACAATCGTCGAAGCTGCCGTCGACGGCGTACGCCCGTACGTTCGATCCCCGCTCCCCGTTGAACATCGTCAATTGCGCTTCCTGGGTGGGGCTCACGCGGCCGGCGGGATACAGCACCACGACCCGCATGTGAGGCACGTGGTAGAACGCGTGGGCGACCGCCCCGCCGGTGTCGCCAGACGTCGCGACGAGCACCGTGGTGGGATCGCCACCGTCGTGGAGCGCGGCCATCACGCGGGCCATCACGCGCGCGCCGACGTCCTTGAAGGCCAGTGTCGGGCCATGAAACAGCTCGAGCGCGTACACGTTCGGTTCGACCGCGACGAGCGGGATGGGAAAGCTCAGCGCGTCGCGCGCGAGCTCGTCGAGCGTCGCTTCACCAATTTCTTCGGAGACGAACGGACCGAGCGTACGAATCGCCAGCTCGGTCAGCGAACGTGCGGGCAACTGTTGGATCGCTTCCACGGTCCAGGGCGCGAGCGATTCCGGGACATACAAGCCGCCGTCCGGCGCCAGGCCGTCGAAGATGGCGTACTCGAGCGACGCAGCCGGCGCCCGGCCGCGCGTCGTTACGAAGCGCATGGGGAAACAATGCGCGCGCCCTGAGGGGCAATCGAGGAAATGTAGGTCTGTGGGTCGCCGCCGACTTCGGCGCGAACGGCCGTCGTCATCGCCGCGGCCACGGTGGCGGCGGTGTGTGCGTCGCGGCACAAGGCGAACAGAGACGGGCCGGATCCCGACAGGCTGCAGCCAAGTGCGCCCGCCTCGACCGCGGCTCGTTTGATCGCGCTCAACCCGGGCACGAGCGAGGCGCGGCGCGGTTCCGCAATCGTGTCCTCGAGCGCGCGGGCGATCAGGGCGAAGTCCGCGCGATGCAGCCCATGGACGAGCGCGCCGAGGTTCGCCCACTGACGGATGGCATCCGCCAACGGCACGGTGTCGCCAAGCATCGCGCGGGCGCGGGACGTCTCGATTTCGAGATCCGGATGAACGACGACCGCGGTGAGGCCGGCCGGCACGGGCAGCCGGATGATGTCTGGAGGACTGGCACGGCGCACCAGCACGAACCCGCCGCACAGGGCGGGCGCGATGTTGTCGGCGTGTGCCGACCCGGCGCCGAGCCGCTCGCCTTCGAGCGCGCAGGTAATGAGCGTCTCGACCGGCGCGTGCGCGTCGAGTAGCGCATCGACCGCGACGACCGCCGCCGCCGCGCTCGCGGCGCTGCCACCCAAACCGCTCGACAGCGGAAGGCCCTTGCAGATGCTGAGCGCGACGCCGCGCCGCTCGCCGAGCGAAGTCAGCAGCGCCTGCGCGGCGACGCCGGCCGTGTTGCGCGCCGCCTCGCGCGGCAGCCGGCCATCATCGCCCGTGATGTCGTCGATGCGAACCAGGGGAAGGGGGACGGGAGCCCTTTTCGGAGATGCCTCAGACGAAAAGGGCTCCCGTCCCCCTTCCACGAATCGCGCCGACACCTCATCGCCCGGCGCCTCGAGCGCGAAGCCGAGTACGTCGAAGCCGCACGCGACGTTGGAAACAGTCGCCGGCGCAAACGCGGTGACGACGCGATCAGCCATGGCGGTAATGTTGCCGCACGGTCGGAATCAGGTACTCGTCGAACGCCCGGTCGAAGTTGTATTCGGGCTCAAAGCCCCAGTCGGCGCGCGCGGCCGAGTCGTCCACGTCGGCCGGCCACGAATCGACGATGCGCTGCCGCTTGTCGTCGACCGTGTAGGTGATCGCCGCGTCGGGAAACGCTTTCATCACCACGTGGCGGATCTCCGCCGCCGACGGGCTGAACGCGCGAAGATTGTACGCGGTCCGCGTCAGACGATCGCGCGGCGCCGACGCCAGCGCGACGAGCGCGCCGACCCCGTCCGGCATCGCCATGAACGGAATGGTCGTGTCCGGCCGGACGAAACAGGCGTAGGCCTCGCCTTTCGCCGCCGCGTGCGTCATCTCGGACGCGTAATCCGACGTGCCCCCGGAGGGCGTCGTCGTCGCGGCGATCAACCCGGGGAGGCGCGCGCAGCGAAAGTCGACGCGACGCGTCGCCACGTCGGCCGACAGCTGTTTGTAGTGCCTCGCGTAGTAGCGCCCGATCTGCTCGCAATACAGCTTGTTGCACCCGTACATCGTCGTCGGCTGTGCGTAGTCGTCTTCGCGCACGCGGCCGGCGCGCGCCTTGGTCTGTAGATCGGTGATGCCATAGGCGGCAATCGACGAGGGATAGACGAACACGACCGGGCGCCCGTGCGATTCGCCCTGCTTCTGCGCGAACTCCAGCAGATTGAGCGTCCCCTCGACGTTCACGTGATGCGCGGTCACCGGCGTGAACTCGGCTCGCGTCGACAGCAGCGCCGCCAGGTGGAACACGAGATCGACCTCGAACTCGGCGAGCACGCGGTCGAGCAGGCGCGTGTCGGTGATCGATCCGGTGAACTCGCGCGCGACCAGCGGCGCGAGTGTCGAATCGAGCGGGCTCACGTCGAGCGTGATGATGAGCGAGCCCGACGAAGACAGCCGCGTGACGAGACCGTGGCCGATCTCGCCGCCCGCGCCGGTAATCAGAACGACCGGTT
>JAHFUJ010000313.1 GCA_023265105.1 Acidobacteriota bacterium | reverse complement strand
ACCGTCGGTACGTAGTGTCCGCCTTTAGGCGGACCGTGGTGCGCAGGTCTTTAGACCTGCGCCTCTTGAGCCGCGTGCTTTGCGCGTATGCACGCTGGTGCCGATCGATTCGTTGACCCGAATATTCTGTTCGGCCGACAGTTGGCAACGAGTCGTGGAGCGATCGGCGTCGGCAAAACCCGCGAGCCAGGCGCGTATCCACACGGCCGCGCGTAACCACGGCCACGGTGGCTCGAGGAGGCGTGTTGCCATCTGGCCGTACTAGAAGATCCGGCGTATCGAACCCGGTCGCCTTCGATTTGTTCGCAAGTGAAGCTGGGTTCCAGTCTACTTAGTGAAGAAGTTGGATATTCGGGAAGATCCTTAACTTAACTTATCTCTGGAATTCCAAGCCCGCGGCAGATTTTTCGAGCGAGGTTATTCGGGACCTCTGTGTGGCGGGGGACGGCTTCAACCGAGCCGTTGGCTGGATTCATCCATAGGGAGTGTGAGCCGCCTTCCCGCTTGAGGACACACCCGTGCCTTCGCAAGTGCTGCAGCAGCGTGCTGCGCTTCATTCGACCGTAACCGTCTCACGTTCGGCATCGGGCGGCACGGCGCGGAGTCCGTCTTCCCGGCGGTCGGCGAGAATCAGGGCGATCGCAGCCGCCAGGCTCTCGCGCGCTTCCTGCTTCGTCCGACCCTGCCCGTTGGCTCCGGGGATCTCCGGGGAATAAGCGATGTACCAGTCGCCGTCGCGCTCGAAGACGGCGGTGAATTCATTATGCATGGTGGCTCCTGCTTCTACAATAGCGTCGTCGCCCGGTCGCTGTCTAACCCTCGGCGGCACCTGACGGCGCCGCGCGAAACACGTTTCACATGCAGCCGTGGTGAACGGGTGTAAGGTGTGGGTCATCTCCGCGCTTGAGCCATTGCGCGTTTGGCCCTAGTTGTGGAGTTGCGGGACGGTCGCGTGGTGTCGGTCCCACTCGCGTGGTATCCGCGATTGCTGGAAGGCTCGCCACGTGAGCGGCGACGATGGGAACTGCTGGGCCCTGGCATCGGGATTCACTGGCCAGACCTGGACGAAGACATTTCGGTCGAAGGGCTTCTTCAAGGTCTGCCGTCCGGGGAGAGCCGCGCATCACTTGATGAATGGCGGGCAGCTCGGAGGCGCCCGGCCAACCAGGCGCTGCATCCGACGAGCCGCGTACGAAGCGCTCGGGCAAAGCCGAAGAAACGATCGCGCGCGGCTCGCGGCTGAGCGCCGATCGTTGACCCGTTTGAGCATCGTCTGGAGCGAATAGAGCCGTCGCGTCAGCCATCTTGTGCCATCATGTTCTCCATGGCCACGATCAAGAAGCTAGCGGTGGTGCTCGGCCTGGCGTACGGGCTCGCGTTCTCGCTCGCCGTCCGCGCACAGCAGGCGCCGGGCGATGGTCCGCGCTACACGAGCGGGACGAACCTCGTCCGGCCGGCCGACTATCGTGAATGGCCATTTCTCAGCTCAGGCCTTGGCATGACCTACCAACCCTCGGCGCGCTCAGAATCGGCCCCGCCGTCCTTCACCAATGTGTTCGTCAATCCATCGGCGTATCGCAGCTTCATGCAGACCGGGACGTGGCCGGACAAAACCATCCTCGTCCTCGAGATCCGCCGGTCCGACAGCGAAGCCTCGATCAACAAGGGCGGACGGTTCCAGACCGGCTTCGCCGGCCTCGAGGCCCACGTGAAGGACTCACAATTTCCGGACGGGTGGGCGTTCTTCAACGTGGGAACGGCTGAATCGGCGGCACCGCTTTCCGGCGCGAACGTGGCCACCTGTGTCGAGTGCCACACCAAGAACGCGGCGGTGGAACGGACGTTCGTGCAGTTTTATCCCACGCTCCTGGAGGTTGCGCGACAAAAGGGCACGTTGAGATCGGGGTTCTGAAAATGCTGGGTACCGGGGAGGCACGATGACGATGATGACTCGCCGCGAACATATGCGAGATCTGCTCGGCTTGACGGCGCTGTCGTGGTTGCCGCCGGCAACTCCGCGTGCGCACGCCAGCGCGGCTGGCGCGCCCGGGGCCCTGCAGGGAGCGCGCGCCGCGTCGGACGCGCCCGTTCCGCCGCAAGGCATCGGGCGACGGATCCGGCATCTATCGTATAGCGATCAGGGCGGCCGGCCGGACGGCGTGCAGGTCATGGTCAACCGACGCCACGTCTACGTCGGCCACATGTTCAGCGACGGCGTGACGATTCTCGACGCCGCGGATCCGCGCCGGCTGAAGCCGGTCGGCTTCTTCACGGCGGGAGTCAACACCCGCACGCATCACCTGCAGGTCGCCGACGATCTACTGCTCCTTGCCAACGGCGCCAACATCGTGGCGATGCAGTCCTACGACGACATGCGCAGCTATTTCGAGAACGCGCTGGCCGACAGCATCACCAACCGCAAGAAGTTTCGTTCGGGCTTGAGCATTCACGATATCTCCCGCCCCGCGGAGATGAAAGAGATTGCGTTTCTGGAAATGCCGGGCTTCGGCATCAACCGGCTGTGGTGGCCGGGCGGTCGTTACGCGTACGTGTCCGCGCATTTCGACGGTTTCACCGACCACGTCCTGTGCATCGTCGACCTGAAGGACATCACGAAGCCGGAGATCGTGTCGCGCTGGTGGCTGCCCGGCATGAACCGGGCCGCCGGCGAGACGTCGACGGTACCGAAGGGCCGTCGGGTCGCTTTGCACCACATGATCACCGCGGGTAATCGCGGCTACGGCGCGTGGCGCGACGGCGGGTTCACCATCCACGACATCAGCGACCCCACCAAGCCCAGGCTGCTCTCCCACATCAACTGGTCGCCGCCGTTTCCGGGCGGGACGCACACGCCGCTGCCGTTGCCGGGTCGCAATCTGGCGGTCGTGGCCGACGAGGCGAACGCCGAGAAATGCGCGAAGGGCACCTTTTGTACTTTTGTCGTGGATGTGCGCGCGCCGGAGAACCCGGTCCCGATTGCCACGCTGCCCGCGCCAAAGGACCGGGACTTCTGCGGGCTGGGCGTGTTTGGTCCGCACAACCTGCACGAGAATCGGCCGGGTTCGTTTCGAAGCGAGGAAACTATCTTCGCCACTTACAACATTGCCGGCGTGCGCGTGTTCGACATCAAGGACGCGTTCGCGCCGAGGGAAATCGCTTCGTGGGTTCCGCCGACTCCGACGCGACTGATCGACCCGCGGCCGAACGTCGCGCTCGCCGCGAAGAGCGCCGATGTCTACGTCACCACTGATGGACTGATGTATGTGAGTGACTGGAACGGCGGCATGAACGTCCTGCAATACGAAGGGTGAAGCCGATCGTTTCGAACGGGCGTCCGGCCCTCTACGCTCTTGCGCTGTGGGCACTCCTTGGACTCTTCACTCTGAGAGTGTTCGCTCAGGCGCTCGTCGCCGTCGGATATGGCGGCTTCCTTCCCCCCTGGGAGGAATGGTTCTCCGGGCTCGTGCCGTACCCACAGCTTCTCGCCAGCCAGATCATCATCATGCTTGGCTACGGGAAGGTCTGCGTCGATTTTACGCGGCGGCGCGGCTTCTTGGTGACACCCCGTCGGTGGATGGGAACGCTGCTCCTCGGCGTGGGGTCGGTGTACTTCGGCGTGATGGTGATCCGATACGTCATCCGCATGTCGCTGTATCCACTCGAGCGCTGGACTGGTGGAGCGATTCCGATTTTCTTCCACTGGGTCCTTGCCGGATTCATTCTGGTCGTCGGCACCTACCACCGACGATCGACCCTTTCGATATCGCCGGTGCGCCAGACGATCCGCGCGCGTCTGATTCAATCCGCCGCATGGTTCGTCATTGTCGTCGGAGTGCTCGTCTGGGTCGCCTATCAGCTCGCACCGACGATCCTGGCCCTGATGCTCGACGCCCGTCGGCCGGAACACGCGGTCAGGATCGATCGAGGCGTTGCGATGACCACGAGCGACGCCGTCAGACTCGTGTCGGATGTCTACCATCCGCTGCGCGCGTCTCTCACTCCGACGATTCTCGTGCGTATTCCGTTTTCGAAGACGTTCACGAATTCGCTTTTTGCGACGCTGGTCGGCCGATTTTGGGCCGAACGCGGCTACACCGTGGTCATCCAGGGCACTCGCGGCCGCTACGAATCCGGCGGACGTCACACGCCGCTCGTTGGAGAGCGTCGCGACGGTATCGAAACGCTCGCGTGGCTGAAACAGCAGCCGTGGTTCGATGGGCGCCTCGGGATGTGGGGCGGCTCTGCGTTTGGACACACGCAGTGGGCAATCGCCGACGAGCTTCCGTCGCCGCCAGCCGGCCGGTCCGCCTTGATGATTCAGATCTGCAGCACCGACTTCTACGGCATGTTTTATCCTGGCGGCGCGTTCTCGCTGGCGAGCGCGCTGTTCTGGGCCATTCGAAGCCACGGTGCCGAGGACGTGTCGCCCAATGCCGACGCGCTGCGGCGCGGGTTTGATGGATTCCCGTTGATCGAGGCCGACGACCGTGCGGTCAGCGACATCGGGTTCTTCGACGACTGGGTGAAACATCAAACGCGAGACGCATATTGGCAGGCGATCGATGGTGATAACCGCGTCACCACGCTTCAGGCGCCGGTCATGTTGATGGCGGGTTGGTTCGATCCGTTTCTGCCCGGCCAGCTCGCGGATTTCGAGCGCATCCGCCGCGAGGCCCACGCGGACGTCGCGACAGCGACTCGTTTGGTGATCGGGCCGTGGGCTCACGCTGTGACGGCCGCGCTGCCGGGAGATGTTCGAAATCGAAACTACCGTCTCGAGAGTCTGGCCCCGAGCATTCCGTGGTTCGATCGTCGCCTGCTGTCCCGGGACACCGGCGCGCCGCCGGACGCGCCCGTTCGCCTCTACGTGATGGGCGCCAATCGGTGGCGCGACGAGCAGGAATGGCCGCTCGCACGCGTGCGCGAAACGTCTTGGTTCCTGCAAAGCAGCGGGCACGCCAACACCGCGACTGGCGATGGCCGGCTCGCAACGGACGCCCTCAGCAGAGATGAACCACCCGACACGTTCCTCGCCGATCCAGCCAAACCTGTGCCCACTCGAGGCGGGGCCATGATCGGAGAAGGCGCCGGCACCTTTCAACAGAATGACGTCGAGGCGCGTCCCGACGTGCTCGTCTACAGCACCTCACCGCTCACGGACGATGTTGAGGTGACGGGCCCCGTGTCCGCGATCCTCTACGTCACGACGACGTCGCCGTCAGCCGACTTCACAGCCAAGCTCGTTGACGTCCATGCGGATGGGGCCGCGTATAACGTGTCGGACGGGATCGTTCGACGCGCCTATCAGCCGAACACGTCGTCGGCCGCGACCGAACCGACGCCCATCGTCGTCGCGTTGTGGCCGACCAGTATGGTTTTCCGAAAAGGCCATCGGATCAGGCTGGAAATCGCGGGCAGCAATTTCCCACGGTTCGATCGCAACCCGCACACCGGCGAACCGACGGTCACGGCGGCGG
>JAHFUJ010000042.1:21115-23054 GCA_023265105.1 Acidobacteriota bacterium | reverse complement strand
CTAGCATGGCGTGAGGAGTAGCAGCCGCGAGTCCTTCGCTGCACACCCTGGTCAGCCTAGATCGGCCGACCACGACGGGGCGCGGCCCACGTGTCGAAGGCCCCGGCGAACGTGTCGACGATTCTCACCTCGCGACGTTCTGCACTCATGAATTTGGTAATTACCCAATCACCAGATTACCCAATTATCCAATTCGCGAGTCCATTGGTTTCCACACAAGAATCTCCCCTTTGCCCGGAACCGCGGTGTCGCCCGTATAACGTTGGTAGGCTCCGTCGCGGTCTTCGAAGGGAATGCTCAATCCCAGCGTCTCGAGGTACCTTGCGTACAACCGCAAGAACGTGGGGCTGTACGTGGACGCGTACGTGAAGCTCGGCAACAGCGGGATCGGCTTCAGGGAGACGATCGTTCCGCGCATCATCCAGGCGCCGGTCCGTAACTCGGCTCCGCTCAGCAGAACGATGGTCCCGCCCTTCATCTCCAAACCCGCGAAGTCTCTCACCAGGCCGCCGACGACGATGATCCCCCGTTTCATTCGCAGCCCGACTTCGAGGCCGGCCGTGCCTTCGATGAGGATGGTTCCGCCCTTCATCCCGACGCGGCTTCCGCGGTAGGCCGCCCCGGCCTGTCCGCCGGAGTTTCCCCGGATCCGGATGAGCCCTCCCGACATCTCGCCGCCCGGCCAGTCCGAGGCATCGCCGGAGACTTCGATCGTGCCTCCGCTCATGTACGCCCCGAGGTGCATGCCGGCGTTGCCGACGATGGTGATGCGACCGCGAGTCATGCCGCGGCCGATCCATTTGACCTTTCGTGCATCCCCACGGATTTCCAGCTCGTCGCTGGCCTCTCCCTCGACCGTGAAGAAATCGTCCACACGACACTGCTTCTTCCCCAAGTAGACCGGGAGGGCCCGGATGGCGTCGTTCGCCAATGCAGCCATCGCGTCTGGCGAGAGCACCTCCGCTTCGAGCGGAACGCTGGGCTGCTCCTTGAGGGTCAGGGTGATCATGATTAAAGTGCGGTGAAATTATTTCGGGATCACGACGTCCGGTCGGCGCAGGCGTTCGATCTCCACGGGATAGTTTTCGAAGGACATCGTGTAGACCTTCTGGAACAACGGGCGAATGTACTCCTCGATCTGTTCGTCGTAGGAAGGGTGGACGATGAACTCGCGGCCTTCGCTCACCGCGCGCACTTCTCCTTCCTCGACCACGATCTCTCCCCCTTTGAGGACGTAGCGCGGATAGGAGAACAGGACCCCGTCGTGGTTCGGCTTCTCCGGATAGATGGTCACGTCGGCGTCGGCGCCCACCCCCAGATGCCCCTTCTGAGAAAGGCCCAGGGCGCGCGCAGGGCCCGCGGAGGTGATGATCGCGACCTCGGAGAGCGTGTACTGACGGTCGAGGTCGCTGAGGACGATGCGCTTTTGCGCCTCCGGGTGGATCTTCTTGATCTGCTCCTTCCGGTAATCCGCGTCCATCAGAAGCTGGATGATCTCGGGATATCGCCAGAAGCAGCCCCCGTTCGGGTGGTCCGTGGTCAAGAAGATCCGCCAGGGATCCTTGATGAGCAGAAGCAGCTCGAGTCCAACCGCCCACTGCACGGCGTTGACGATGTGGCGATCGCTGTACACGTAGGGAACGATCCCGCAGCCGGTCTCGTTCTCCACATCCAGATTGCCCCACTTGCGCCCGGTCAGCTGATGGAGCAGGTGCTGCCAAGGACCATCGGCGGTGATCGTCACGGCGTCGCCGAAGAGGATCGCCCCCGCATCGCAGGTCAGGCTCGTCTGGGTGTTGAACGCCTCGGCGATTGCGGCCGCTTCCGAGCGCATCGTGCCCCAGTCGTGTCCACCGTAGGCGTGGAATTGCAGGTGCGCCAGGTGTGCACGGTGTCCTTCCAGCACCTTCATGGTTTCGAGCGTGGTGGTGACGTTGCC
>JAHFUJ010000042.1:7242-21015 GCA_023265105.1 Acidobacteriota bacterium | reverse complement strand
ACGATCATGCCACTCGCGTCGAGTGTGCGGCCGCCTGCGGCCTGAGCGACGACGCGTCCATCGTCGATGCAGATGTCCTTGAGTGCGCCGTCGATCCCGTTGGCTGGATCGTAGACTCTTCCGCCCGTTATCCGGAGCATCGCGCTTCTGTTCTCCTTCAGCCTTCAGCTCTCAGCAGCACGCATCGGCTGAAAGCTGACAGCTGACAGCTGATAGCTACAGTAAGTCAACTGCCCTCCGGGATTAGGCGAAGGCGGTGGTCGCGCTCTGTGGAGCAGGGATCCACGATGGCTTCGCGGCCACCGCGCGAGAGATTCGTTTGATGACCTCTTCGTCGGAAGGATACGGCGACTGCAGGGCCGGCCGAAGCGGCAGTGGGATCTCGTCCATGCGATACACGGTCCCGGTCGCACTGACCCCCGTGACCGCCGTGGTGATGTGCACGCGGGCCAGCCGGCTCGTGTGCGTCACCTTTGGATCGAGCACGATGGTCGGGATACGACCGAGGTGATCGATGGCCGGCTGGGGCATCGTCGCCCCCGGATCGGCGCCGAGGATGAGTGCGGCATCGTTGTCGCCCCTGACCAGCAGGTCCACGGTTGAAAACTCTCCCGGATTGAACCGCGGGTAACCGCGGCTCAGACTGACCCCGAACGGATACCCCGTCGTCCAGCGCAGGACCACGTCCGCGCCGGTGACGTTGCCATGTCCTCGCATCGGCATGCACACGAACTTGGTGAAGGCGTTCATCTCCGCGGCCAGATTCAGGATCCCGGCAGAGTTCATGTGCTTCCCGCGCGTCATCGAGAGGCCCATCCCGAAGAAGATTACCCCGAATCTGGCGCGCTTCATCCGGTCGACGATGTCTTGCAGCTGCTCGACCGTCACGCCGGTTTCCGCCACGCGCTCTCTGTTCACCGGCTGGCTCTTGACGAGAGCCCGCAGCGTCGTCACGACCTCGAAGTCCTTGCCCGGCCGTATCTGGAGGAAGATGTCCGCGGCCTTCGCGCTCATCGTTTCCCGGATATCCACGAGGACCATCGTTCGGCCCTTGCGCCCCTCGGGCACGAACTTACCCTTCTGGGTGAGCGTGTACTTACTGAAATGGCGTGGGTGGCATTCCGCCGGGTTGCCGCCCCAGTAAATGATGAAGTCCGCCCGATTCTTGACTTCGCCCAACGTGCACGTGACCTTGCCACCCAACTGGGCGGCTATCTCTGTGGGGCCGTGTCAAAGCGAGGTGTGGCTGTCGACCACGCCTCCGATCATTTCGGCCAGGGCCACGGCTCCGCGCTGGGCTTCGCACGTCACGTTGCTGAGCCCATAGACCAACGGCATGTTGGCTTTGTAGAGAAAGTCAGCCGCGGCTTCGACGGCGGCATCAACCGTGGCGGGCTTTCCGTTGATCAGCGCATCGGGATACAGATGCTCCGCCGTGTGGTATTTGAAGTGCGCATCGCCGAGACTGCAGGCATTCTTGGCCTTGACGATCCGAACGCCATCGGCGTGCAGCTCCATGTCGTCACAGACGCAACCGCAGAAGGTACACGTGGCATGCTTCACGATGGTGAGACTCATCAATCACCTTGCTAGCTTCGATTCACTCCCGCCCGAACCGGGCGGCACGACGAACGTTCAGCCAAGCTCCCGGCCGCGGTAGCTCCCGCGGATGCGGCGCGGCTGGTACCGTCCGGACTCGAGCGTCTCCCACGGCGCGACGTTGTCCGGCCCGGACTCCGCAAAGCCAAGATTCGAGGCTGCCTCGTGTTCTCGATCGGTGTCTGGAATACCCATAGATCTTTTCGCTTTCTTCCCGAGTCTCAAGAAGCTATCGGCTCGGCTGGCAGCTCCGACGGGATCGGTTCGACTTCGACTTCCCAGCCCTTCGAGGTGGGCATTCCGGTTCCATCGCTCATTTGGCCCATGAGACGGCACGTCGCGGGCCCATACGGGACGAAGATCATTCCCTGCGGGATCTTGCCTTCAACGCACTTGAAAGTGGTCTCGCCCGACTCGGACCGAACGCGGACGGTGCTACCAGACAGAATGCCGACCGCCTTCATGTCCTCGGGATGCATGCTCATGGTTCCGACGGTGGCCTGGTACTCGGCGTTGTCCTTGCCCGCGCAGATCTGCTGGCCCTGCTTGGTCGTACGGCCGGCGTTCATGATAAAGCGCCTACGTTCCATCGGATATCGTCCTTTGCACCGAGTCGGACACGGTCTAGATTGTAGCACGCGTCCCATTTCCAGTTGTGACGCTCGACGCCGGTCACGTCGATTGTGTAAGAGGGCTTGGCACTCGCGAAGGATGCTTATGGACGCTGCTGAATGGAGAGATCTGGTCAGGAGGGCCGTTGGGTTGGCAGGCACTCCCTGCTATCTCGTCGCCGAGCAGGCGATCGAGGCGTCGATTGAGGAGCTCGGCGTCATTCGCACAGGCCTTCCCCATCGTCACTGGCTTTCAGTCAAGACGCAGCCCGTTCAGCCGCTCCTCGAGGCATGGCGCCGCCGCGGTTTCGGTGTGGAAGTCGTGTCGGAGTACGAATTAGCCGCCGCGTTGCGGTTGGGATTCACAGGCGAAGCGATTCTGGTGAATGGAGTTGCCAAGCATGCGTGGCTTTCACGGCATCAGATTCCGAACCTGAACGTGCATTTCGATTCGTTGGCCGAGATCGATGCGCTGAAGGATCAAGCCCGGGCCCTCAACTGGAGCCTTGGCTTACGCTGCCAGGTACCAAATCAGCGTGACCTCGACGAGCCAGAATTTCAGGACCAGTTTGGTCTGACGAGTACCGAAGCCGTCCGCGCGCTGATGACGCTCGGCGACGCAGGGCTCAAGCTGAGGGGCCTTCACTTCCACATCGGCACAAATGTGCAGACCGCGGACCAGTTTCAGATCGCACTGAACCATCTCCACGCAGTGTGTCAGGACGCAGAGTTCACGCCGGAGTACGTGGACATCGGCGGTGGCCTGCCGGTGACCGGCGAAAAACCAGTCGGTGCCGACCGGGCGACGCCTCCCATCGATCTCGAACAGCTCGGCGAGGTTCTGGCCACCGTGCCGCGTCTTTTTCCGACGGTCAGGGAGTTGTGGCTGGAGAATGGACGATTCGTCAGCGCGCGAGCGGGAGTGCTTGTCGTGAAAGTGGTCGATCGGAAAGAGCGCCCCGAGTGCTCATACCTGATCTGCGACGGCGGCCGGACGAATCATGCGCTGGTATCTGGTTGGGAGGTTCACGACATTCTCCTGGAGCCAGAACACGACGGCCCAACACGCCTCACCACCGTCTGTGGACCAACCTGCATGGCATCCGATCGGCTCGGCAGATGGCAACTTCCGACGACTCTGGCGCCGGGAGATCTCATCATCTGGATGAATGCGGGCGCCTATCACATCCCGTGGGAAACGCGCTTCTCCGTCGGTCTGGCGCCGGTGGTTTGGTGTGACCTCACACGCCGGCTCGTTCTGGCTCGGAAGAGAGAAAGCCCGGAGGAGTGGTCGGCAAGTTGGACCAACAGCAAACCTCTGGGGAGCCCATGAGGCGTTGGCGATTCAAGTCCGGTCGCCCTTCCACGGTTGGCCGTGCCCGATGCCGTCCAGCAGCGCGGTCCGACGCAGCGGTCGTGCCGGGCGGCAGCGGCCGTCTGAGCGCGCCGAGCCCAAGTCGAGGCGCGCCGACGCGTGGCGAAGGCGGCCGGTCACGCGACCCCCCGCTCCCATTCGACAATCTCTGCGTAGACGCGCTCGGCGCGGCGCACGAGCGCGGCGTGGCACGCGGCTGCGTCGGGGCCGGCGGCGAACACGGTGCAGACCGGCCGTCCGGCGGGGATTCGCTCACCCGGGTGCGGGATGTCGCGGATGCTTGCGGCAGCGCCGATGGCGTCTCCAGGGAGCCACGCCCGCGTGTCGCCAACCGCGACGTCGCGCCGGGCGAAGACCACCGCTTTGCCTACGGCGCCCGCGTCCGATCGCGCCCGCACCAGATCGAACTGAGGCAGCGCACCAGCGGTGCACGCGGCCGCGTGCGCCCCGAACATCGAGAAACCATAGGCGCGCTCCACGAGCTCCATCGACCCACACCAGCGCGGGTTCACTTCGATGGCGTGCGGGACGCCGTCGCGGGCGACGAAGTCGATGCCGTTGACGCCAACGACGCCGAACTCCTCGGCCACCGCGTGCGCGAGCGCGCACGCCGCGTCGATGAGCGCCGCATCGCCCGCCCCACCGGTCGCCACGAGGATGTTCCCGCAGTACCGGTATCCCGTCGCCCCGAAGGCGTGTTCGCCGACCAGCTGGCGGAACACGCCGAGCGGCACCGCGCGCCCGCCGGCCGCGACGAACACCACCGAGCCGGGCGTCCCCTCCACGAACTCCTGCAGGTAGCAGCCGCGCGGCACGCGCGTGGCGCGGCGCCATGGCCGCACCCGACGCCCGCCGCCCGAAGCCAGCGGCTTCACGAGCCAGCGCCCTCCGGTCCGGCTGAAGGGCCTGCTCTCTGCTGCCTCTGCGGCCTCTGCGTTTCGCGTGATTTCTTCACATGCTGGGAAGCCGGACCCTACGTGCACTGCGGGCGCGGCGATCCCGCGCCGGCGGAGCGCCTGCGTGACGAGCATCGGATCGCGCACCGACCGCAGCACCGCCGGCGCGTTCCCCCACAGCGCGCGCCCCGCGGCGAGCGTGCTCACGGCTTTGGGATGATTCTCGAAGCTCGAGACGTACGCGACCGCATCGCACTCGATGCTCCGGGCCGCGCGCGCCGCGGCGTCGGCGGTAAAGCCCCGCGGAAGGGAGAGGCCGCGGACCGACGCATGCTGGTCCAGATCGCCGAAGGCGTCGATCGCCGTCACCACGAAGCCGGCTCGCGCCGCCGATTCGGCGGCCGCCCGCGTCGAGACGCCCGCGACGAGAACGCGCCTGGGAAACATTTCTCTACGCGATCCCCAGGCGCGCCCGCGCCGCGGCCGGCGAGATCACGTACAGATGGTCGAGTACCGAGCCGCACGCTTCGCGAATGCCTAGCCCGTCCACGAGCGCCGCCGACCGACCGCCCGCAAGCCCGTCGGCGATCAGGGCGGCTCCCTGGGCCGCCTGCTTGGCCACCTTCGCGAAGCCGGTGAGCACGTGTACCGACGCTGCGGGGATTACATCGGCGAGCCGTCGCGCCAACTCGTCACCGACGCCAGCGACGAGGGCCAATCGTCCCGAAAGGATCACCTCGCACGCGCGCGGCACCGACACGGCGAGTGCCGCCACGGCCTTCACCGCGCTCTCGACATACGCCTCCCAGGCGAGGCGGCCACGGAGCGTGCTCGGGGCCGCGATCGCCTCGGCCGGCGCGTCGGGGTCGCCGGCGATCGTGGCGGCGCCGCCGACAAACAGGAGGCGCTTCGGTACCGAGCCGGCAAGAAACGCGACCTCGCCGTCGAGCGCGCCAGCGCCGAGCACGCCGAGCGGACCGGACGTCCCACCGAAGCCGTCGACGATGCGGCCACCATCAACAGCCATCGCCGCGGTGAACGCGCCGCCCAGCTCGAGCAGGATGAACGAGACGTCCCGCTCGCCGCACCCGCGTCGTTCGGCCTGCTCGCGGATGGCCAGCGCGGCGGCGCACACTTTGTCCGCGGTGCCCATATCGACCCGATTCACTTTCCGGTGCGCCGGGACTGACGCGAGATGCACGACGCCTGGAGTGAGGACGACCGGCGTCGAGGAGCGCGCGAGCACCCGCATGAGCGACGTGAACCCCACGATGCCTCCGGACTCCCCCTCGGCGGCGAGGTACGCCAG
This sequence comes from Acidobacteriota bacterium, assembly GCA_023265105.1. Classification (GTDB taxonomy): domain Bacteria; phylum Acidobacteriota; class Vicinamibacteria; order Vicinamibacterales; family CAVVIG01; genus JAHFUJ01. The sequence continues at coordinate 15,225 of JAHFUJ010000042.1, read as the reverse complement.
CCGGAGGTCGGCCTCCGTGAGGTCGCGCGCGGCAATGAGCGGCAGGCCGTACCCGGACGGTCCGGCGACGAGATCGATCGGCGCGGCTCGGTGAGCGGCGTCGAGCAATCCGACGAGCACCGACGGGTGGGCGAGCGCCTCCGACGTGGGCAGCGATCGGTCGAGGAAGACGTGGCCGTCGTCGAGCCCGCACACGTCGACGCTTACCGTGCCAGGGTCGATCCCGATCACGCGTGGCATCGTCAGTTTCGAGGCGCCGTGATCTCGCGAGCGACTTCGGCGATCGTCTCCGCGTCGAGCACCAGATCGTTCTGTTCAAACAGACGGGCGATGCACGCCTTGTGGATCTTCATCTTCAGGTTGCCCACGCCCAGGGCCCCGAACACCGTGACACCCTCTCGCTCCACGCCGTCGTCGTTCACCTCGATCCCTTCCACGCCGAGCGGCGGGACGGCGTTGACATCGGCGGCTGCGCGCAACCCGGCGCGCCCGGCCCAGCCGTCGCGTGGAACGAGACGGACACTCGCCCCGCCTGCGTTGAGCAGCAGCTCGGCGCCTTCAAGGATTGCGGCCGCCTGCGAGCTGTCGGGCATCGCAACTCCGCGCACCGAGCCGCCGAACCGCTGCCGAATCTGTTCGACGAGCGCCGGAGCCACCGGCCGGCGCGAGGTGACGATGACATCGGCGCCGGCCCGGGCGAGGAGGCCGGCGGCACGCACACCCACCGGTCCCGTACCCGCGGTGACCACCGCGCGACGGCCCTGGACACCGCCCTTGGGGCCGGCGGCCTGCTGCAGCTTCGCGACCGCGGCAACGGCGGTGGTGTTCGATCCGTTCGAGTCGAGCATGACCGAGACGCGCAACGGGCCGAAGAACGTCTCGCGCACGGCGGCGAGAAGCCGTTCGCCCGCGGTCATGTCGGTCCCGCCGATGAAGATGGCTGTGTTGCGCAGGTCCTTTGGCCCGCGCGTAAAGATCGCGCCGTGCACGAGATCGCGAACGGCGTGTTCCGTCACGCCGCCGTAGCTCATGATCTCGTCGGCGCCCGCGTCATAAGCGACCACGCGATCGAAGACGCTTGGGTGGGGCGAAGTGTCCAGTTGCAGGAGGAGTTTCCGCATGGAGCGGTCTGGCGGGGTGCGGCACGGATGCGCCCACCCCGCCCAGAAGCTGAACGAGAGGTCACGCCCCTCTACTTGGGGCTGAAGGGGTGCTTGGACGTCTTCGAGCCGGAGATCACGTCGTTCACGGCCGGCTTGTGGGCGAGCGCCCGCTGAATCGACTCCTTGGTCGCCTGATAGTTGTAGTCGTAGATCTTCTTGTCGTCTTTCGCTTCCCAGTGGATGAAGACGCCGACCAGGACGCAGTAGTCGTCCACCTTGTCGCGCGGGATGACGCCGCCCTCGACCGAGTCGACCACGGCGCGCGCGACGGCCGCCTGCGCCGGCCCGAACATCTGCACCGCCTGCGTCGCGCCCTTGATCGTCACCTTATTAAAGAGGATGGTGTCGGGCTTCGCCGGCAAATTCGGCGTGACGACCGCAAGGAGGGTGCTGAAGCCGTCCTTCTGATTCGAAAGGGCGTGGGTGAAGGCCGTCCCGGCCGGTCCCGACTTCGATCCAATGATCAGGTCGATGTGCGCCACCTCGTTGCCGTCGCCGACCAGCGACTCGCCGATGAAGAAATCCGTTGCCATTTGGAAACACTCCCTTCTGAAAAAGTGGGTATTTGTGACGAAATCCTGACGAGATGCTCACACGATTTCAGCAATCTGACAGGGTCGTCCTCGGGTGCCGCGGGATGATATCCCGGCTCCCCTATGAATGCAAGCGCCGATCAGAACTCGGCCTGCAGGCGCGCGGCGATACTGCGTGGAGGCGCCAGGGCTGTGCCAGAGAAGAGCCCGGCAAAGTCAATGACGTTGAGGCGATCCGTGAGATTGAGCATTTGGACCTGCAGGCGGAGGCTGCGTTTCTCGGTCTTCGCGACCACGAACCCGGCTGACGCATCCCACGAGACGGATGGGCGCACGCGTCCGCGCTCGAAGTCAACGCGATCGACAATCCGTTCGCCATACTGGGCGATCGCCTGTTCGCGATCCCCGGCAAATTCGACCGGAAGCCCACTGCCATACGACGTGGCCAACGCGATCCACGCTCTCGGCGAGACTTGATAGCTCACACGGCCGCGCACCGTACTCCGCTGGTCCTGCGTGACGGGAAACCGATCGGTGGACGTCAGCAGCGTCGACGCGTCGTCGCCCAAGAGGAGACCACCGGTGATGGGCAAATAGCCCACGCCGAGCATGTTGGCGTAGCTGACGAATCCTGAGAGCGCCCCCCAGTGCGGAAGCTCCAGCTTGACTTCGGTGCCGTCAATCTGGGCCTTCCGAAACGCGAGGGGGAAACTCACGCCCGTGTTGAGCAGCAGATCGTCATCCGCGAAATTGCTCATGTCTCGCCTGAAATGGGTGACGTCGAGTCGCAGCTTGCCGAAGAGGCCCTTCGAGAAGCCGGCTTCGTAGAAGTTCCCCAGCGAAGGGCGCACCGGCAGCCGAACGTTGTCAGTGTCGAGGGCGGAGGAACTGGCCAGCAGCAGATTCTCGACGGCGGGCGTCTGGAACGCTCGATCGTAGGATGCACGGACCACCACTTGGGCAGCCGGCCGGGACCACGAGATCCCGAGGCGAGGGCTCAGCGCGCTCTCATCCACCAACAACTGATAGTGATCCCACCGCAGACCTGCACTGACCGTCCACGCCCCGAGCCGCATTTGGTCCTGCACAAAGACCGCTTGCTCTCGGTCGTCGGCCCGGTCCGCGAAGTCGAAGAGCTGCGGCGTATCGGGATCGAACTGGCTCGGGTCGGTGATGCGGTAGCCGAAGCTCTCCCGAATGCGACCGATCTCGGCATCGACACCAGCCTTCCACTCGTGCGCGCCGAGATGGGCGGAGACCGTTCCTTTCAGGTACAGCTCTCGAAACCCCCGATCCTGTTGCGCCCGGATCGGCGTGGCCATCGGATTGGACGACAGCCCCGCCGACAGGTCGCGCACCATGCCCCGCGCGTCCGCCAAGACGTTCGCCGAGAAGATGTGTTGATACGAAAACTGTCCGACGGTCTCCTGACTGGTCCGATCCTGGCGTTGCCCGGCATCTTGCTGCAGACGCTCGTCGGGCACGAGGAAGCTCGATTGAGCACGGCGCACAATCACGCCGAAACGATCGGCGCCGCTGAATTCTCGCTCAAAATGAGCCGCGACATTCTTCCCGGTGCCGCTGTTCGTGTAGTTTTCTTCCACGGGCGGGTCGAGGTATCGATTCGTGTGCGCGAGATTGGCGCTGACACTCAGCGCGTTCGGTCCCCAGCCGTACTGACCCATCGCGTAGCCGCTCGCCGTGCCGAAACTGCCGCCCGACGCCGCGAGGCTGCCGTGAAAGCCCTGGCGTGCTTCTCCCGCCGTGACCACTTCAATGACGCCCCCGAGCTTCCGACCGTACTCGGCCGGGTACCCGGCGGTCAGAATATTCATCGAGTGCACGTCATCCGCTTCAATTTCCGGTGCAAACGACGGCGATCGATTGTCGGTCAGCGGCAGGCCATCGACGACATATTGCGTTTGATACTCCGACCCGCGAGGATGCAGGATGCCGTTCGCCTCGAGCAACCAGCCGGGTTGCGTGTTCACGAGGTTCGGCAACGATCTCCCAGGCAGCGACGTCGCCCGGTCTTGCAGCGTGTCGGCGCCAATGCGGTTTCGCGTGCTGGTCTGACGCAAGTCGAGCAACGTGTCGTCGACACTGACTGTGACCTGGGTTTGAAACGGGGCCAGGTTGAGAGTGACGTGATACTCAGTGGGGAGGACCGAGCGGAGCTCGAGCAAGCCCGAGAAGCTCGCGAATCCCTCGTGCGTCACCTCGACCCGATACGTCCCGAAGGGCAGCCGTTTCGCAACCAGCGTTCCCTGGGAATCCGTGTCGAACGTCTGCCGAAGCTCATTGGCCTCACTGACCAGCTCCACGCCGCTTTGGACCGGCAAACCCGCTTGATCCTTCACCGTCAGACGCAACTCACCCGTATTGCTCTGCCCAAACTGGGCAGACATCCAGAGGAGGAGCAGGACGGAATAGACACCCAAGCGGCAACCTCGGAAAAACAATCCGCGCAGGATATTTTATCCGAGCATGCGGACGCCTGTGCAAGAAGAGAAGGAACAAACAGGAGAGCGTTGAAAACCGACCGCGGACCCTGGGGGCGAGCGTCGCCGCGCCGGGGGGCCTGCCCAACGCAGGCCCCCCGGCGGACGTTCTTCAGAAGGTCAGGTTGGCGCTGAACTGCACCATGCGGCCGTCCTGAATCAGTGAGGGTTGGAGCCACCGTGAGCCGAACGTCGTGTTTTCCGTCTGAATGGCACTGCTGTTGAACACGTTGTACACGTTGAAATTGCCCGCCAGGCGGACCCGTTGCGTCACCTGCATGCGCTTACTGAACCGCAGGTCGAGTCGCGTATACCGGTCTTCGAACACCGTCTGCGGGACGATCAGCGGGACCGTGGCGGTGGACGTACACCCCACTCGGGTGCCGCAGGCCGCCAGGTTGCGCCCCAGCGACGGCGCGATGATCGAGGTGGGCGCCGCGTAGCTCGCCGTAACTTGCGGCCCCGAGATGTTCTGGAAGATGGCGCTCACGAGGAAGTCGTGCGGAAAGGTGTAACTCCCGAAGCCCTTCAGCTGCGTCTGGCCCTTGAACGGCGTGACGACTCGGCAGTTGAGCAGGTCCTGCGGGGAATCGACGACATAGCACGCGTCACTGACGCTGCGCCCGGTGTCGACGCCGACGCCAAGCTGGACACCCGATCTGAGCCGCGCGTTGAGGCTGACGTTGAAGAAGTTATTGACCCGCTGTTCCTTCCCGAAATTCGACGCCTGCGTGATCGCGTTGGTGACCTGGCCGAACTTCGCCAGCGAGATGTCGGCCAAGCCGCAGACCTGATATCCGCCGCCGCCGGGCAGACGGGAATCGATCGGCGCCGTGATGCAGTACGGCGTGTAGTCCGCGGCACTCACCAACGTGTTGTCGGTGGTGAGGAAGCTGCCATACCAGTTGCGATAATAACCACCGGTCATCGACACCCCGGGGCGGAGCTGGTGTTGCACTTCCGTCGTGAAATCCCAGTTGTAGCCACGGTGGCCGAAGCCCTTAATCGCATCTTCGGCATAGTGGGTGGTGGGGTTGAGCCCCCCGAAGTTCGTGTTGCTGACGTCCCCACACTCGCCGTTCGCGCCCCGGCTCGCCAAGTTGCAGTCCGGGACGAAATTCCCGTTGGCGTCGGTCCACGTGCGGGTGACCGAGTTGATGGAGGTCTGTATCGGATTGTTGGCCAAGGTAATAGTGGTACTGTTCTTGGCCACGTACCGACCCACCGCCACCTTGACCGCGGTCTTGCCGTCGCCGAACAGGTCCCACGCCACGCCTCCCCGCGGATCCAAGTCCCTCCAGAAGGGCACGTTGTTCACCTCCGGGAAGTCACGCGCCGGGACCCAGCCATTCGGCGTGGCATCCACGTGCTGGGCCGGAATGAGCCCTTTGTAGTACTCGAGCCGCAGGCCGTAGGTGAGCGTCAGGCGCTTGATGGTCCACTGATCCTGGGCGAAGAGCCCGAAATCCTTGTCGTTGTTCAATGTGAGATACGGGGTCGCATACTGGGTGATCTGGTTCGGCACCCTGTTGTTGAACCTGTAATTCACGTTCCCGTGGACTTCCGTGCTGATGTCCTGGATCAGCTCCTCCATCTGGAACCCGATCTTGAAGGCATGGGTCCCGGTGATGTAGGACGCGGAGAAGCGCTGCGACCATCGCGGGACGTCCTTGATGGCGTTGTAGGTCGTGACCGCGTTGTACTGCACGCCCGTGGACTGCTCATTGATCGAAATATCGGTGTCTAACACGTGAAACTCGGGATTTGAGTAGGTCGGCCAACTGCCTTCCACCAACCCCACGCCAGCCTCGAACAGCAGCTTGTTGGTCACCGGCGCGTTCCAGGTCGCCTGGTACAGCCCGGCGGGAGTGAGCTTATAGCTGAAAAACGCTTCCGGCGCGTTGATCGACCCGCTCGCCACATTCGCCGGACAATGGCAGTCGCGTTGGGGATCGGCGAAGAAGTTGATCTTGTTGCGCTCCGACGCCCGCCACGTCACCCGCGTGGCCTTCGACTCGTACCACTCGTGCACGTACGCCGGCCGGCCGAGGTCGGGCGTGTAGAACATCGTGCTTTGCGTCGCGTTGAAGAACTTGCCGGCGGCCTGCCGCTCGTTGCCCCATTCCCGGAACGAGTGGAAGAACCACAGCCGGTCCTTCTTGATCGGACCGCCCAGGGTAAAGCCCGAATCAAAGATATACTTGACGCTGGTCACAGTCGCGAGGCCGCGGGCGCGCAGGGCGTCGGTCAAGTTGTCGCTCTGCAGGCTCTTGCCGGAGTAGAGGCCGTTGGCGCCGCCCGAGAAGTTGTTGGCGCCCTCTTTCGGAACCAGGTTCACCTGGACGCTGTCGGCGTTGGTATCGGCCGAGATCCCGCTCGTGGAGAGCACCGTTTCCTGCACCGTTTCCTGGTTCTGGTTGTAGCCCTGATTCCCTTGGGAATGCTGGATCCCCATGCCGTCAAACGTAACGATTTGGCCCCCCGTCTTGCCGTGGTACGAACCGCCGACCTGCCCGGTGTAACCGCCGGTGATGTCGAAGCCTTCGTTGCCGCGGAACCCCGGGGTGAGCGCCACCAGATTATTCAAGTTCTTCACGCTACTCGGCAGCACGTTGAGCAGGTCGCTGGAGACCACGGTCTGCTTGCGGACGTTCGACGTGTCGACCAGCGGCGCCGCGCCCGTCACTGTGACCGTCTCCTCGAGGGTGCCGACTTTCATCTCGGCATTCACCGTCGCCGTGAACCCGGACGTCAGCTCGATGCCGTCGCGCTTGAACGTGCTAAAGCCGCCAAGCGTGAACGTGACCACATAGGTGCCGGGCCGCAGATCCACCACGTTGTACCGGCCCTCGCTGTCGCTCACGACGGTGCGGGCCTTTTCGATCAGCGCTGGACTGGCGGCTTCGACCGTGACGCCGGGCAGCACACCCCCTGAGGTGTCTCGGACGACCCCTGCGATCCCGCTTGCCGTCGCTTGCTGCGCCAACGCGGTCGTCGGCAGCAGCAGCGCACACATGATGACGCTCAGACCCACAACGACGACATTCGTTCGTGTCATCAGTTCCTCCTTCTTCATCCTCCTCGTCATCGACGGCGGTTCCTCCCGCATCAGGAATCACCACGCCGAAGCGAATTGGCAAAATCACGTTAGCCTACCACGAGCAACATCCGATCCCGTACAACTTTGAGCGCTTGACTAGCCGAGAACAGCACCGGCGAGTATTAGAATCAAACTATTGGATTCTGGCGATCCACAATCCTGAATACAGTCCGATGCCGCAGCGGGCCAACTTGTGGCCCTTACGGCTGCTGAAGCCCCTGGGAACCTACATCGAGCTGAACGAAGGCTTGGACAAGCTGTAGCCGGCGGATGGTCGCGAGGACCGCCGCGGCGGGGGGCCTGCCGGTGCAGGCCCCCCGGGCGGATGTTCGTCAGAAGGTCAGGTTGGCGCTGAACTGAATCATGCGGCCGTCCTGAATCGCCGAGGGCACTAGCCACTGTGAGCCGTACGTGGTGTTGAGCGACGTCACGGCACCACCGTTCAGCACGTTGTAGACGTTGAAATTGGCCTGCACGCGAACCCTTTGCGTAAGCTGCACGCGTTTGGCCACCCGCACGTCGAGTCGCGTCAGCCGGTCTTCGAACAGCGACTGCGGGACGACCAGCGGCACCGTGGCGGTGGATGTGCACACGGCTCTGGTGCCACAGGCCGCCAGGTTGTGGCCCAGCGACGGCGCGATCTCCGCGTTGCTCGCCGCGTAGCTCGCCGTAATTTGTGGCCCCGA
>JAHFUJ010000042.1:0-7142 GCA_023265105.1 Acidobacteriota bacterium | reverse complement strand
GTTGATCGAGGTCTGGATCGGATTGTTGGCGAGGGTGATACCAGTCGCGGCCTTGGCCACGTACCGACCCAGCGCCACCTTGAGCGCCGTGCGGCCGTCGCCGAACAGGTCGTACGCCGCGCCCACCCGCGGATCGACGTCCCTCCAGAAGGGCACGTTGTGCACCTCCGCGAAGTTGCGCTCGGGAACCCACCCATTGGGCGTGGCATCCACATGCTGGGCCGGGATCAACCCCTTGAAGTACTGGAACCGCGCGCCGTAGGTGAGCGTCAGACGCTTGATGGTCCACTGATCCTGGGCGAAGAATCCGAAGTCCTTGTCATTGTTCTTGGAGAGATATGGGGTCGCATACTGAGTGATTTGGACCGGCAGCCTATTGTTGAACGCGTAATTCACGTTGCCGTGGACTTCCGTGCTGATATCCTGGACCAGTTCCTCGAGCTGCATGCCGGTCTTGAAGGCATGCGTCCCCGTGACGTAGGACACCGAGAAGCGCTGCGACCAGCGCGGCACGTCCCTGACGGCGGCGTAGGTCGGTACGGCGTTGTACCGCACGTTGGTGGACTGCTCAATGATGGAAATATCGGTGGGTAACACGTGAGCCTCGGCGTGCGAGTAGCTCGGAAAACTGCCTTCCGCAATCCCCGTGCCGGCCTCGAACAGCAGCTTGTTGGTCCATGGCGAGTTCCAGCTGACCTGATAGAGCCCCGCTGGGTGGAGCTTATAGCTCATATACGCTTCCGGCGCGTCCACCGCCCCATTCGCCACATTCGCCGGGCAATGGCAGTCGCGTTGGGGATCGACGAAGAAGTTGTACTTGTTCCGCTCCGTCGCCTTCCACGTCACGCGCAGCGCCTTGGACTCGTAAAACTCGTGACCGGCCGCCGGCCGACTGAAGTCGGGGGTGTAGAACATCGTGCTTTGCGTCAGGTTATAGTACTTGCTCGCGGCCGCCCGCTCGTTGCCCCACGTCCGATACGAGCCGAAAAACCACAGCCGGTCCCTCTTGATCGGGCCGCCCAGGGTCCCGCCCGAATCATAGACATAGTTGACGCGGGTCGCGGTCGTGAGGCCGCGGGCCCTCAGGGCGTCGTTCAAGTTGGAGTTCTGCAGGTTGGTGTCAGTGTAAAGGCCGGAGACGCTGCCCGAGAAGCTGTTGCCGCCCTCCTTGGGAATCATGGCGACCACCGGGCCGTCGGCGTTGGTGTCGGCCGAGATGCCGCTCGTGGAGAGCACCGTTTCCTGCACCGTTTCCGTGTTGGCGTTGTAGCCCTGGTTCCCTTGCGAATGCTGGATCCCCATGCCGTCGTAGGTGACGTTTTGGCCCGCCTTGCCATGGTACGTGCCGCCGACCTGCCCGGTGTAGCCGCCGGTGACGTCGAAGCCTTCGTTGCCGCGGAACCCGGGGGTGAGCGTCACGAGCTGATTCAAGCTCTTCACACTGCTCGGCAGCACGTTGAGCAGGTCACTGGAGATCACGGTCTGTTTGCGGGCGTTCGTCGTGTCGACCAGCGGGGCCGCGCCCGTCACCGTGACCGTCTCCTCGAGCGCCCCGACCCGCATGTCCGCGTTCACCGTCGCCGTGAACCCCGACGTCAGCTCGACGCCGTCCCGCTTGAGGGTGCTAAAGCCGGGGAGCGTGAAGGTAACAGCATACGCGCCGGGCCGCAGATCGACGATGTTGTACCGGCCCTCGTTGTCGGAGACGACGCTGCGGACCTTTTCGATCAGGGCCGGACTGGCGGCTTCCACCGTGACGCCGGGCAGCACTCCCCCTGAGGTGTCTCGAACAACCCCCGCGATCCCGCTTGCCGTCCCCTGCTGCGCCAAGGCCGCCCCTGGCAGCAGCAGCGCACACACGATAACACTCAGGCCCACGCCCACGACGTTCGTTCGTACCATCACTTCCTCCTTCTGCAACACGGTTTGAAACTGTTCTGTTGGAGCGTCTACGCTTCTGCAGGAGCCGCCTGTTGCGGCGTTTGGCCGTCTGGCCATGCCGCTACGCGAGCACCTCTTTGACCACCTTGCCGGCCACGTCCGTCAGCTTGAAATCACGGCCCTGATAGCGGAACCGCAACCGTTCGTGGTCGATCCCCAAAATGTACAGCAACGTCGCGTTGAAGTCGTGGATATGCACCGGATCCTTGGCGACGCTGTAGCTGAAGTCGTCGGTCTCGCCGTGGGTGTAGCCCGCCTTCACACCGCCGCCCGCCATCCACCAGGTGAAACAGCCGCCATGGTGATCGCGCCCGAATCCCGGCTGCAGCGCGCCCTGCGCGAACGGGGTGCGGCCGAACTCGCTCCCGAAGACCACCAGCGTATCTTCCAGCAATCCCCGTTGCTTGAGATCCTTCACCAACGCCGCTGCCGGCTGGTCGACTTCCGCACATTGCGGGCCCAGCCGCTTGGTGATGTCGGCATGCATGTCCCAACCCTGGTGAAAGAGCGTGATGAACTTGACATTACGCTCCGCCAGACGGCGGGCCAGAAGGCAATTCCGTCCGAAGGTGGCATCTTGCTTCACGGTCGGACCATACATGTCGAGCACGTGTGGTGGCTCGTTCGAAATGTCGGCAATTTCAGGCACTGACGCCTGCATCCGATACGACATCTCGTACTGACTCACGCGCGACAGGATCTCGGGATCCTTCGAAACAACCTGCTGGCTCTTTGCCAGGCGGCCCAACGCATCCAGCAGCGATCGGCGCGTCTCACGATTGATCCCGTTGGGATTGTTCACATACAGCACTGGCTCGCCGTCGGATCGGAACTTCACGCCCTGATGGTGAGACGGAAGAAATCCGGCGCTCCAGACAGCCTGGTCGAGCGGGACCGCGGCGCCTGGACCGGAGGTCATCACGACATAGTTCGGAAGATTCGTATTGTCCGACCCCAATCCGTAGCTGACCCACGCGCCGTTCGACGGGCGTCCGGCGAGCTGGAAGCCGGTGTGCAGGAACTTCGCGGCAGGGTCATGATTGACGTGCTCCGTATGCATCGTTTTGATGACGCACAGGTCGTCAGCGATCTCCGCCAGGTTGGGAAGGACATCGCTGATCCATATCCCGCCCTTGCCGCATTGCTTGAATTTCGCCAGAGGACCGACGATGGGGAACGCCGTCTGCCCCGCGGTCATCGTTGACAGGCGCTGCGTGTTGCGGACAGATGCCGGAAGATCCTGTCCGTGCATCTTTTCCAGCATCGGCTTGTAGTCGAAGGTGTCCACGTGAGAAATGGCGCCCAGCATGTGCAGGTAGATGACCCGCTTCGCTCGCGCCGGGAAGTCGCCGGCCCCGAGGATGCCGGGAAGCTTGCCGGGAGCCGGGCTGCCAGGTTCCTGGGCCTCGGCGGGAATTTGCATGCCCATAAGCTCGGCCAGCGTGAGCGCACCAATTCCTCCACACGACTTGAGGATGAAGGACCGCCGGACCAGATCCACTGGGTCTTGATAGTCGCTCATGGAATGTCTCTCATTCTAGCGGATCGAGTAGGCGTCCGGTGAATTCATCACCACCGCGGTCGCCGAGGTGAAGGCGGCGAGCTGCACCGGCTCGACCGCCGGGTCAAGCGGCGTGACGCCGGTGCGCACGAATGTCAGCGCGCCCTCTCTATCGGCGGTAAAGCGCTGCATTTCACCTTGGTAGTACTCGCGCACGATGGCGAGCTCGTCCGGCCTCGGCGACCGGCGCAGGGCGAGGCGGAACAGCAGGGTAATCTGCGCGTCCACGTCGGACCGACTGCGAAGGACGTGCGTGGCGAGGGCGCGATACGCTTCGACGAACTGCGGATCGTTCAACAGCTCGAGCGCCTGCAGCGGCGTGTTCGAGATCTGTCGTCGTACCGTGCTGGCGTTGCGATCCGGGAAGTCGAAGAGCTGTAGCTGCGGCGTCAGCGCATTCCGCTTGATGAACGTATACGCGCTTCGGCGGTGAAGGTCTTCCGGAGGGAGCGACTCGGGCGTCGGATAGCGGTGGTTGGTGATGCTCTGATTCCAGACGCTTTCCGGTTGATAGGGATAGACGCTTGGACCACCGATTGTCTTCACCAGGAGTCCACTGGCTGCCAGCGCATTGTCCCGGACCATCTCGGCCGACATCCGGTAACGCGGGCCGCGCGTCAGCAGCGAATTCGGTGGGTCGAACTCAATGAGATCGTCGGTTGCGTCAGATGTCTGCCGATAGGTGCCCGACATCACGATCATCCGGTGGAGCTGCTTGATGTCCCAGCCTGATTCGATGAACTTGAGCGTCAGCCAATCCAACAGCTCTGGATGCGTAGGGAGCGAGCCTTGTACGCCGAAGTTCTCCGACGTCTCCACCAACCCCTGCCCGAAATGAAACTGCCACATCCGGTTGACGAATACCCGCGCGGTCAGGGGGTTCTTCGGGTCGAAGAGCCACTGCGCGAGCCCGACGCGATTCTTCGGCAGCGCCTCGTTCCACGGAAAAATCCGCTGCAGCCCATGGGCGGTGACCGGTTCCCCGTGCTCGGAGTACAGTCCGCGGTTCAAGACGTACGATTCGCGAGGATGCGGGGCGTCCCGCATCACGAGCACCTCTGGAGTTGCGAGTCTCACCTGGTTTTCTGCCTCGCGCGCCACTTCCAGCCGCGTCGCCGCCTGAGCCACGCGCGCGTCGGTCGCGACCTCTAGATCGACGAGCTCGCGCGTCAACGAGTCGCGATCCATCTGCGGCAATCCCTCCGCGTGCAGGTAGGCGACCTCGATGGGTGTCAGGTCGCGATTGAGCACACGAATCTCGTCGAGGCCGCTGGCCACCGGGGTCTTCTCGCGGAATCGCGATCCGAAGCTCACGGAAGGAGCCATCCCCTCCCCCTGCCCGAACGGCAGCATGCTGGCGCTAAGCGTGTCGTGGTCGACCTCTACCGCCGCCGGTCGGCCGTTCAGATAGACATGCGTCCCAGCCGCGCGACTGGAGCCGTCATAGGTCATCGTGATGTGCGTCCACTTCTTGATGGGAAGCGGCTGGCTCACCCGCAAGGCGATCATGTTCGCCGGCCGCGAGTGGGCCAGGTAGACCCAGAGCTGCCCATCCTCGAGCTGCAGGCGGTAGCCTAACCCGCCCGATCCATCGCCATCGCGGTGTTGGAGGATCGGCACGCCGAAGGGGAGGCCCTTGCCGATGGAGGCCGCTCTTTCGTTGGGAGTGAACGTGTACTCCTGGCCCAGGTAGAACCAGAAGTCCAGACTAAAGGCCTGACTGCGATCGTACCAGCCAACATCCCTTCCGAGAAATCCCTGGTTCGTTTCATTGAAGAAGAGCGCCTTGCCCTTGCCCTCGGGGCCGTCCCGTTGAATCGGTGCCTGGACAAACGCAGGCTGGACACCGGCGACGGTGCCCGGTGACATCCGCATCAGATCACGGACCCAGCCCGCCCCGACGCCGCCCCCGTTGACCGCAAAGAGCGGATTGGGCCGGCCGCCCCGCCCACGGGTCGCTTGCGCGTCCGGCGCGACCGCGTTTTCTTCCTCCGGTGCCCCTGGCACAGGCGGCACAGCAGGAGCCGCAGCGGGCCCGCCACGGCGCCCCGTCGGCGAAATGAGATTGCTTGGACGCTGCCGCGGAGGCCGGGGCGTCGGCAGCTGGTCGTCCGGAACCGGCGCGAACTCCTCAAATGGATAGTGCGCCACGGTCGCCTTCGTCACGGCTTCGCGGATCGTCGCCGCGATCTCGCCGGGCGAGTGCTGCAGGAGCGCATCGACCTTGACGGCGGCGTCCCGCGTTGAGGACTTGCGCGCCGCGTCGTACGCGGCCTCCTCTTTTTGAATCTCAGTCATGGCCGCGGACAGCTTCGCCGCCGTCGCCTTGTCGGGCCACGGCAGCGTCGGTCCCGCCTGCACCGTACTGTCGCCGCGAGGGTAGAAGCCAGGTTCATCCGCATTGTTGAAGAACGCGGCGAGCGAGTAAAAATCCTTTTGGCTGATGGCGTCGTACTTGTGGTCGTGACACCGGGCACACCCGACGGTCATTCCCAGGAACGCCGCGCCGATCGTGTTGGTACGATCGACGACATACTCGACGCGATACTCCTCATCAATCGCGCCGTTTTCGTTCGTCCGCGGACCGAGGCGGAGAAAGGCCGTCGCCAGCTGCTGTTCCCTCGTCGCGCGCGGCAGCAGGTCTCCCGCGATTTGCCACATCCCAAAGCGATCGAACGGCATGTTCTTATTGAACGCCTCGATGACCCAGTCGCGCCAGGGCCACAAAAATCGGTCGTGGGCGTCATTGAGAAATCCGTCGGTGTCGGCCCACCGGGCCAGGTTCATCCAGTAGGTGGCCATGTGTTCGCCGTACGCCGGCGAGGCGAGCAGCCGGTCCACGGTCTTCTCGTACGCGTCAGGTCGCGAATCCTTCACAAACGCATCGACCTCCGCGGGCGTCGGCGGAAGGCCCGTCAGCGTGAGGCTCACTCGATTGATCAGCGTTTCCTTATCTGCCGCGGCAGACAGCGCTCGACCTTCGCGCTGCAACCGCGCCACGACGAACCGATCGATCTCGTTGACCGCACCGGCCCCGGTGCCGATCGCCGGCACTGGCGGCATGGTCGGGGTGATAAAGGCCCAATGTGGTTTGTATGTCGCGCCCTGTGAAATCCACGTCCGGATCAGCGCGATCTGGGCCTCGCTCAGGGTCTTGTGGGTGCTTTGCGGCGGCATCCGGACGGCCGCGTTGGTGGCCGTGATCCGTCGGATCACCTCGCTCTTGTCGGAGTTGCCGGGGACAATGGGTCGACGCGGGCGGTCCGGGCCGCCGCGCTCTGCATAGGCCTCCTCCGCCACGTCGAGGCGCATATTCGCTTGGCGATTTTTCGCGTCAGGACCATGGCACTGGAAGCAGTTCTCCGCCAAAATCGGCCGAATGTGCCAGTTGAAATCAACCGAGTCGGGTCGTGCGGTAACGGAAGCGACACGCGGCTGCCGAACGGTGGCGCTCTGTGGAGGGGAGCCGCCCAGCGCAACGATACCCAAGCCTGCAACCCAGGCAGCAATCCCAGCGACCATGCGACCGCGACAAAGCAGGCGTCTCATCATTGCGTCCCCCGTCTTGTTGACGCGTTCTCGCTGCCCACCAGGTGCCTGAACGGACTCGTCATTGCCCCCACCGCTGATCTGGAGCGAC
>JAHFUJ010000041.1:2614-23074 GCA_023265105.1 Acidobacteriota bacterium | reverse complement strand
AGGATTGCAGCCGTCATGATTATTGTTGGAACCGCCGCGTGCGGTGGACGCGGCCAGACATCGAGCGAGACGACCGCCTCGGCACCAGGAGCGGCGACCCCAGCCCCAGCCGCGACGCCGACGGCTGAGCCGCTCACGGAGCGCAAATATCTCCTCGAGCGCGTAGACGAGGCGGCCGTCGTGCAGCTCTACGCGGACGGATTCCGCCAATTGCCGCTGAAAGAGAAGACGCTCATCTGGCATCTGACTCAGGCGGCCATCGCCGGGCGCGACATCTTCTACGACCAGCGGTACGCCTACAGCCTCGAAATGCGCGACGTCGTCGAGGCGATTCTCACACACGCCACCGGCATCGACGCGCAAACGCTCGGCGAGATTCAGCGGTACACCAAGCTGTTTTGGATCAACACCGGCCCGCACAACAATCTCACCGCTCAAAAGTTTGTGCTGAAGTCGGCGCCCGAGGCGTTTGCCGCCGCCGCGCACGCCGCCCAACGAGCGGGCGCGGTGTTTCCGTTGACCAACGGCGAGTCGCTCGACCAGTTGCTCGCGCGACTCAAGCCGATGTTCTTCGACCCGAACGTCCATCCGACCGTCACCAGCAAGACGCCGCCGCCCGGCAAGGACATCCTGACGGCGAGCGCCAACAACCTGTACGTCGGCCTGACGATGAAGGATCTGGACGGATTCCACGAGGCGCATCCGCTCAACTCCCGCCTCGTGAAGAAGGACGGCAAGATCGTCGAAGAGGTCTACCGCCTTGGCGGGCGCTACAGCGGCCAGCTTGCCGCGATCGTGCAACATCTCGAGGCGGCCATCCCGTTCGCGACCGAGCCGATGGCGAAGGCGCTCCGCGCGCTCATCACGTTCTATCGGACCGGCGACCCAAAGGATCGCGAGGCGTACGACATTGCGTGGGTGCAGGACAAGGCGTCGCCCGTCGACACGATCAACGGCTTCGTCGAGGTGTACCTGGACGCGCGAGGCATCAAGGGCGCGTGGGAGGCGCTGGTCTTCTACGTCAACCACGAGAAGACGTCGGCCATCCAGACGCTCGCCGCGAACGCGCAGTGGTTCGAGGACCGGATGCCGTGGGACCCGAAATATCGGAAGGAGGGCGTCCAGGGCATCACCGCGAATGCGATCGACGTCGTCATCGAGACAGGCGACTCCGGTCCGGTGACGCCGGTTGGCATCAATCTCCCGAACGATCAGGCGATTCGCGAACGCTACGGCAGCAAGTCCGTCTCGCTCTCGAACGTGCGCGAGGCGTACGATAAATCGATGCTTCCGGAGTTCCGCAGCGAGTTCTCGTGGACGCCGGAGGAAGCGGAGCGCGCCGGGAAGTGGAACGCGCTCGCGGGTGAGCTGACGACCAACATGCACGAGGTGATCGGGCACGCGTCGGGCAAAGTGGAGGAGCGGCTGAAAGGGAATCCACAAGCGGTGCTCAAAGAACAGTTCTCGGCGCTCGAGGAGGGGCGTGCCGATCTCGTGGCGCTCTACTTCCTGCCGGATCCGAAGCTCGTGGAGCTGGGCCTCGTGTCGAACGCCGATCACGATGAGATCGTGCGCGCCGAGTACGAGGACTATACCCGCAACGCGCTGGTCCAATTGCGCCGCGTGCGGCAGGGGACCGGAATCGAAGAAGATCATATGCGCAACCGGCAGATGGTCGTGCGCTGGATCATGGCGAACACCAAGGCCGTCGACGTGCGGACGCGTGACGGGAAGACCTATTACGTCATGACCGACGCGAAGGCGTTTCGCGACGGCGTGGGCCGGCTGCTCGCCGAGGTGCAGCGGATCAAGGCGGAGGGCGATTACGCGGCGGCCCGGAAGCTGTTCGAGACCTACGGCGTCCACTTCGATCCGAAACTCCGAGACGAAGTCGTGGCGCGGGTCGACGAGCTGCATCTGCCGTCGTACACCGGATTCGTGATGCCGAAGCTCGAGGCGGCGAAGGACGCGTCGGGCGGCATCGCCGACGTGACGATGTCGTACCCGCTGGATCTCACGACGCAGATGCTCGAGTACTCGGCGGCGACGCGCGATCTGCGGCGGTAAGGCGCGATGATCGGACGCCGTCTTCTCCCGGCGATCGCGGTGATTCTGGTCGCAGCGCACGTTGACGCGCAACCGCGGCCCACGGTCCGGCTAAAGCCGGACACCACGTACGAAGGTCCCGCGGACGCACAACAGTCCGCGGTCCGGCCCAGGCCGGACCCGACGTACGTGACGCGGGCCGCGATTCTCGCGGCCGAGGATCGCCGCGCACCGGTTCCGCGCGACGTGGCCATTATTCGCGCCGGCCTCTACAACTCAGATCCCCAGACGCAGCGGATCGCCCTGCGCGCCCTCGGGCGCCTCGAGCGGCCGTCGCTCATTCCCGACATCGTTCCCGCGCTCAAAGCGGCGCTGCCCGAAGTCCGCGCCGAAGCCGCCAATGCGATCGGCCAGGCCGCGCAGGGATGGAAACTGGCGACTCAGCCGGGCGTCGGCGTGACGACCATCGACACGGTGATGGGCACGCTCGTCGCTCGCCTCGACGTCGACTCGGAGTCTGTCGTTCGCGCGGCTATCTGCGAGACACTCGGGCGGCTTCCGTACACGTCAGCCCAACAGGTTCGCCGCGCGGAGGTGGCGCTGGTCCACACGGCCCCGGGCGAATCGATCACCGATCGGCTCGGGATCGCGCAGGGCCTGGAGGCGCTGATTCGGGTGAGCCAGACGCTGAGTCCCCCGTCGACCGAGGCGATCGCGAAGCTCCGCGCCCTTGCGACGGGGACTCGTGAGGTCCGGCTGAAGCCGGACGCCACGAACGGAACGGCCGCCACGAGTGTCCCGACCGCCACGAATGTCCCGGACGCGACGCGTGGACCGGCCGCCACGAGTGTTCCGGACGCCACGCCCAGGGCCGACCGCGACTCGACCACGTTGGATCGTGGCGTCCGGCTTGAGCTGGACCCCGCGCGTGGACCGGACGCCACGAATGGGCAGGACGCCACGCCCAAGCCGGACCGCGACTCGACCACGTTGGATCGTGGCGTCCGGCTTCAGCCGGACCCCCTGCGCGGGCCAGACCCGACTCACGACGCGCGCGTCCGGCGGCTGGCGCTCGAGGCGTTGATTGCCGCCGGCGCCGCGGACGATGACGTGATGTCGCGCGCGGCGGTCGATGGTGATGCGCAAGTGCGGCGTCTCGCGATGCGCGCCGCTTCGATGTCCGGTCGGGCCGCCGCGGCCGACGTACTGCACGAGGGGCTGACCGACGAGTCCGCGATGGTGCGGCTCGAAGCGCTGCGCGGTGTTGACGCGCGCCGCGGCGAACCGACCAACGACGCCTGCGCGGCGTCGGTGGCCGCCGCCGGCGACCGCGATCCACACGTCGCGCTGCTGGCGCTCGACGATCTCGGCCGGTGCGATCCCACTGCTGATGCGGTGTCGCTGCTCGAGCGCGTGGTCAACGATTTGTCGCAGGCCGGTTCGCCGCGCGGGTGGCACCGCCGGGCCCACGCACTGGTCGCCTTGGCGAGTGCCGCGCCGGAGCAGGCCGCGGCGGCGCTGCCGCAGTTCCTGGGATCGCGAGTTTGGCAGCTGCGCCTGTATGCCGCTCGGGCCGCCTTGGTGCTCAAGGAGCGCCTCACGCTCGAAACTCTGGCGAACGACGCGGACGACAACGTACGGGAGGCGGCGATTGAGGGACTGACAACCCTTGCCGGCCACTCAGCCGACGGAGTGTACGTGTCGGAGCTGGAGCGGCCAGGGTATCAGGTGATCCGCGCCGCCGCGTCGGCGCTGGCGGCGACGCCCGACCCCGACGCCGCCGTTCCCGCGCTGAAGGACGCGCTGCAGCGCCTGATCAGAGAGGGCCGCGACAACTCGCACGACGCGCGGTCCGCGATTACCGCGACGTTGGAGGGGCTCGGCACGCGTGTCGAGGCGCCCCGGCCGGCTCGCGACACGCCGGTCGCGTCGCCGCTCGACGCCGAGGATCTGCGCCGCCTCGCCTCGGCGCGCGCCCGCATCACGATTCGCGACGTGGGCTCGTTCGATCTGGCGTTGCTCGCCTCGGAAGCGCCGTTGACCGTCGTGCGGTTCGCGCGCCTCGCCGAATCCGGCTATTACAACGGCCTGACATTCCATCGCGTCGTGCCGAACTCCGTGATTCAGGGCGGCAGCCCCGGCGCCAACGAGTACATCGGCGACGCGTCGTTCATGCGCGACGAGGTGGGCCTGTGGCCGCACGTCCGCGGCACCGTCGGCATCTCCACGCGCGGGCACGACACCGGCGACGCGCAGATCTTCGTCGATCTCGTCGACAACCCGCGCTTCGATCACACCTACACGGTGTTCGCCCAGTTGCTGAACGGCACGGACATCGTCGACGCCATCCTCGAAGGGGATGTCATTGAACGGATCGAGATACTGGGTCAGTGAATGTTCTCCTCCCGCCCTCCGCCGAATCTCACGCCCAATCGGATGGCGCAGACCCTGGCGCGGCTGCGCGCGGAAGGCCGTGCGATCGTCGATCTCACCGAGTCGAATCCGACGCGCGTGGGACTGGAGTACCCGCCCGACCTGCTTGCGCCGCTGGCCCACCCGCGTGGGCTCGCCTATCAACCGTGTCCCTTCGGGCTGATTGAGGCTCGCCGCGCCGTCGCGGCCGAGTACGCCCGGCGCGGGACCTCGGTGCCGGCCGAACGGATCGTGCTGACGGTGAGCACGAGCGAGGCGTACTCCCTGTTGTTCAAGCTGCTCGCGGATCCGGAAGACGAAGTCCTGATCCCGCGCCCGAGCTATCCGCTCTTCGAGCATCTGACGCACCTCGATGGGCTGGCTGCGAGGCCGTACGACCTCGAGTATCACGGCGCGTGGTCGATCGATCTGACGAGTATCGCGCAGGCGCTGACACCCCGTACTCGCGTGCTGATCGTCGTCAGTCCGAACAATCCCACTGGATCGTTCGTCACACGTGACGAGCTGGCTCGGCTCGCGCACATGTGCGCGGAGCGTCAGATGGCGCTCGTCGCCGACGAGGTGTTCGCCGATTACGAGCTCGAGCCTGGCGCGGGGTCCAACAGCGGTCGCGTGTTGGATCGAGACGAGGCGCTGGTGTTCAGCCTGGGCGGCCTGTCGAAATCGGTCGGTCTCCCGCAGGTGAAGCTCGGATGGATTGCGGTGGGAGGCCCGTCCTCTCTGGTTGGACCGGCGCTCGAGCGGCTCGAGCTCGTGTGCGATACGTATTTATCGGTGTCGACGCCGGTGCAAGCCGCCGCGCCCGAGCTGCTCGAACGCGGCGGGCCGGTGCGCGAGCAGATCCGCGCTCGCATCACGGCCAACTACCGCCACCTCGTGGCACGAAGCGCGGCCGCGCCCGCGAGCCGGGTGCTTCGGAGCGAGGGCGGATGGTACGCCGTGCTGCAGGTGCCGACCCTTCAGCCGGAAGAAGAGCTCGTCCTCGATCTGCTGGTGAACGACGGCGTGCTGACACATCCCGGCTACTTTTTCGATTTCCCGCGCGAGTCGTACCTCGTCATCAGTCTGCTGCCGCCCGAGGCTGAATTTTCCGCCGGCATCGAGCGACTGCTTGCGCGAGCGCTTCAAGCGCAGGGCCGCCGGGCATGAGTCATACCGGCCAGCGTCGCGCGGGTGTACTCGTCCCGCTGTTTTCCTGTCCCTCGACCGCCAGTTGGGGCATCGGCGACATCGGCGACGTCGAGCCGATGACACGCTGGCTCGCCTCCGCCGGCCAGTGCGTCCTGCAGCTGTTGCCGCTCAGCGAGATGGCGCCGGGCCAGCAGTCGCCGTACTCGGCGATGAGCGCGATGGCCATCGATCCAATTTATATCCGTCTCGCCGGCGTGCCCGACTTCGCCGCGCTCGGCGGCGAGGCGTTGCTCGGCGCCGAGGATCGGGCGCGGCTCGATCGGGTGCGCCGCGCGCCGCGGATCGAGTACGCCGATGTGCGCCGGCTCAAGCGCGCCGCGCTCGGCGCCGCCTTCGAACGATTCGTCGACGCGGAATGGTGCCGCGACACCGAGCGCGCCCGGGCGCTGAAAGGTTTTCTGGGCGAGCAGGCGTGGTGGATCGACGACTACGCGCTGTTCCGCGCCATTCACGCGCGCGAAGGCGAGCGGTCGTGGTTCGAGTGGCCCGAGGCGTTAAAGCAGCGGGATCCGGCAGCGATCCAGGAGGCGCGGAGCGAACTGTCGCGCGACGTGCTGTTTTATCAGTACGTGCAGTGGATCGCCGACAGGCAGTGGCGCGAGGCGCGGGCGCACACCAACGGCGTGGCGCTCTACGGCGATCTGGCGTTCATGGTGGACGGCGACAGCGCCGACGTGTGGGCCAGGCAGTCTCAGTTCAGCCTCGACGCTTCGGCGGGGGTGCCGCCCGATCCGTTCAGCGCCACCGGCCAGGACTGGGGCATGCCGGTGTACCGATGGGAAGTGGTCGCCGGCGACGACTTCCAGTGGCTGCGCGAGCGAGCGCGGCGCAGCGCCGACCTTTACGACGGTTATCGCATCGATCATCTGGTCGGTTTCTACCGCACGTACGGCCGCCCCCGAGACGGCGGCGCGCCGTTCTTCACGCCGGCCACCGAGGCCGAGCAGACGGCGCTCGGCGAGCGGGTGCTCGCGATTCTTCGCGAGCCCGGATCGGATGTCATCGCCGAAGATCTCGGCGTCATTCCGGATTTCGTGCGTGCGTCGTTGGCACGCCTCGGCGTGCCCGGCTTTCGCGTCTTCAGATGGGAACGGCAGTGGCAGGTCGAAGGGCAGCCGTTCCTGGATCCCTCGGAGTATCCGGCGGCGTCCGTGGCGACCTCGGGCACCCACGACACCGAGACGCTCGTCGTGTGGTGGGAGCGGGCGTCGGACGAGGAACGGGTGAGCGTCAACACACTGCCGACGATTCAGCTTCTGACTGGCGGCGCCGGCCTCGAGAACCTGGCCGGCGCGCTTTGCACGCCGGCCGTCAGGGACACGCTCGTCGAGGCGCTGGTCGCGTCGGGATCGGATCTGGTGCTCGTGCCGATTCAGGACGTGTTCGGCTGGCGCGATCGCATCAACACGCCGGCACGGGTCAGCGGCGAGGACTGGAGGTTCCGCCTGCCGTGGCCGTGCGACCGGCTGGACGAGGTGCCCGAAGCGCGCGAACGGCGGGACACGCTGCGCGCCTGGACGGAAAAGTACAGCCGACGTTAAACGCAGAGACCGCGGAGCACGCAGAGGCTGGTTTCTCTGCGACCTCCGCGACCTCTGCGTTGATCGTCGTTTCAAAGCACGGACGACGTTAAAGGAGGTAGGTGCGCCCTACAGGTTGTTATAATCACGGCACGTGAACCGCGGTGATTTGGTCAGTCACTATCGCATCGAGTCGCCGCTCGGCGGCGGCGGGATGGGCATCGTCTATCTCGCCGAAGATCTTACGCTTGGCCGCAAAGTTGCCCTGAAATTTCTCCCGGCCGAATTCGCCCGCGACCAGGTGGCCGTCGAGCGCTTCCGGCGCGAGGCGCGGGCCGCGTCAGCGCTCAATCATCCCCACATCTGCACGATCTACGAGATCGGCGAGCACGAGGGGCAGCCGTTCATCGCCATGGAGTGGCTGGACGGCCAGTCCCTCAAAGATCGCGTCAGCGGCCGTCCGTTGGACGTCGACGAGGTTCTGGCCCTGGCCATCGACGTCGCCGACGGGCTCGATGCCGCGCATCACGCGGGCATCGTGCACCGCGACATCAAGCCGGCCAACATCTTCGTCACCAAGCGCGGCGACGCGAAGCTGCTGGACTTCGGGCTCGCGAAGGTCGACCCCGTGGCGCCGGCGGGTGCCTCCGCGTTGCCGACGGTCGAGGGCGAGATCGGCCTGACCAATCCAGGGACGGCCCTCGGCACGATCGCGTACATGTCTCCTGAGCAGGCGCGCGGCGAGAAGCTCGACGCCCGAACCGACCTGTTCTCGTTCGGCGTTGTGCTCTACGAGATGACGACGGGCGCGCTGCCGTTCAAAGGGGCGACATCGGCCGTCGTCTTTCACGAGATCCTCAGCAAGACGCCGACCTCGCCATTGCGGCTGAATCCGGAGCTGCCGTCGGAGCTCGATCGGATCATCACCAAGGGGCTGGAGAAGGATCGCGACGTCCGTTGCCAGAGCGCCGCCGAGGTGCTCTCCGATTTGAAGCGCCTGAAGCGCGATCGCGGATCTGGGCCGTCCGTCACGATGAGCGCAACCGAAGTGCGTAGTGCAGTACGTAGTGTCCGCCTTCAGGCGGACCCGGCGGACCGGGCGGACCAGGCAGACCCGGGTCAGGCATCGCAGGTCCGGCTAAAGCCGGACGCCACGACGATGGAATCTCGGTCATCGTCAGACGCGCAGATCGTCGCCGGGCTTGCGAAGCGACACCGCGGCGCACTGGCCACGACGGCGCTGGTCGCGGCGCTCGCGCTCGCCGGTGGCATGTACGCCCTGTTGCACCAGCGCAGGCAGCCGGCGCCGGCGGTTCCGGCCCCGCAAAGCAACGCCGCATCGCTCGAGGATCTGCAGGTCGTGCAGTTGACAACAAGCGGCAACGCGCTGCGGCCGGCCATCTCTCCCGACGGCAAATACGTGGCCTACATCCAGCAGGACGGGAACAACACGAGTCTCTGGATTCGTCAGACGACCACCGCGAGCAACGTACAGATCGCTCCGCCCGAGCCTGGTGTCAGGCTGCTCGGCGCGACGGTGACGCCTGACGGCAGCTTCGTGGATTTCGTCCGAACGCGACAAAGGGAATTCACGCTCTGGCGTGTGCCGTTTCTCGGCGGGAGGCCAAGGCGGCTGATCGATGACGTGTGGAGCCCGGTCGGTTGGTCGCCGGACGGGCAGCATCTCGCGTTCGTGCGCGCAAATTTGGCCGCCGGGTCGACGGCGTTGATCGTCGCCGATGCGGACGGCAGCCACGAGCGCATGCTGGCCGTTCGCCGAGCGCCAGCCTCGTTCCAGGGGCTCGCGCTTGGTGGATCACTGGACGGGCGACCGGCGTGGTCCCTTGATGGCCGTGCCATCGCTTTGCTGGGATTCGAGTTGCTCAGCGGTGTGCGGGCGTTTCAGATTGTCATTGTGGACGTCACCACCGGATCCGAGCGGGTCATTCCGCTTCAGAGTTTTGCGCTGGTTGTGGCGTGGCTCAACCAGGAATCGCTCGTGCTGAACCGAGCAGCCGACTTTGGGGCGCCGGCTCAGTTATGGCGTCTGTCCTACCCCGGCGGACAGCTCTCGCGGCTCACGAATGATCTCACCAGCTACGAGAGCATCAGTCTTACCGACGACCGCGGCAGCCTCGCGACGACGCGGTCGGAGACGCGCGTCGGCATCTGGGTGGCGGACAGTGCAGCGACACAAGGCACCGAGATCGCCACTGAACGTGGCCTTGGGACTCTTGCGTGGGGGGCGGACCGCCTGTTCTACGGCGCCAGCAACGCCGCCAACGGTGAGCTCTCGATCGTGAGTGTTGTCCCAGGGCGTGGGATACCGGATGAGGCCGTCGCGAAGGGATGGGTTCCTGCAGTGACCTCGGACGGCCGGACGGTTGTATTCAACTCGACTGAAACAGGCGCCCGTGCAGGAATTTGGAAGACCGCCGACGGCCGACAGCCGGTCCAACTGGTCGTCGACGGTAGCCTTCCGATCCTCACTCGGGACGATCGCGACGTCATCTTCCTTTCATCCCGCAGCGGCGTCCAATCGCCGTGGATCGTGTCGATCGATGGCGGATCGCCGCGGCAGATAACGAATCTCTTCGCGGGGGCTGCAAGCCTTGCGATCTCGCCCGACGACAAGTCGCTTGCGTTCTGGTCGCAGGATGCGCAGAATCGGCGGATCCTTCTCACATGCGATCTGCCAGACTGCATGGCCCGTCGAACGCTGACTGTCCCACCGAGCCAGGGCCGCTTACAGTGGACGTCCGATGGCCGCGCCATCGCCTATCTCGACGCGACGCAAACCAATCTCTGGGTCCAGCCGCTCGACGGAAAGCCGCCACGTCAGTTGACGCATTTCAGCGACGGTCGCCCCATCGGCGACTTCGCCTGGTCGCGCGACGGCAAGCGACTTGCGATTGCCCGTCAAACGACCACCAACGACATCGTCCTGTTCAAGGGACTCAAAAACTAGGGGGGCGGAAAGCACGCGCGACGATCAACGCAGAGACCGCAGAGTACGCAGAGCCCATTTTTCTCTGCGACCTCCGCGGCCTCGGCGTTAATCGTCGTGTTGACGCTGGCTGGTGCGCCTGACGGAGGTCTCGCGGCGCCGGGCGGCGCCGGAGGGCTCGATCCTCCAGTCAGCGCGCCGACGTCTGTGTCGTGCCCGCATCGTAGACGACTTTACCTCCAACCATCGTCATCACCGGCTTGACGTCCTTGATCTGATCCGCCGGAATGGTGAGGTAGTCGCGGTCGAGGACCAACAAGTCCGCCAGCTTGCCCGGCTGGATCGAACCGAGATCATTTTCCTGGAAGTGGAAATACGCATTCTTCCGCGTGTGCGCGATCAAGGCGTCCTCGCGGCCGATCGTCTGTCGAAGGACCTTGGTGCCGCCGACCATCTTGCCGGTCACCGCCCAATAGAGCGTCGTGAACGGCCGAAACTGATCGACGACGGTCGTGTCGGTGCCGAAGCCCCACGTGATGCCGCTGTCCTGAACCAATTTCAGCGGCGGCATGTCGTACGAACGGTCACCGTGAATCTCGTTGAAGACAGCGCCGAGGATGGTTGGGCGGGCGTGCACAGCGGCGTACATGCCCAGCTTCTTCATGCGATCGAGGTGGGACGCGTTGATCTGGTCGAGGTGAATGAGCGCCCAGCGCAGGTTCCTGATGGGATATTCCTTGTTGACCTGCTCGATCGTGTCGAGGAATCCTTCGATGCTCGCGGTGAGCGTCGCATGAACATGAAGAGGGAGCCGCGCCTTGGCGATCTCTCGTAACACGCGGCCCAGTTGCACCCAGTCCTCGGGCTTCTGACTCGGCGTGACGTCCAGCATGTTGTCATTCACCGGGCCGTAGACTTGTTCTCCGTACACGGTGGCGTTGAGGTAGTCGTCGCCCTGAAACAGCTTCAACCGTGCGATCTGCGGCAGGACGTTGTCGACGGCTTGTGCGTTGGCCGCGCCGAACGCCTGGATGCAGAAGACCCGCATGCTGAGCTGACCCTGGCGCGCCCATTGCCGATAGCGCTCCAGTTGATCGTTGGGGCAACCAGAGCTGCCGACCGCCGTCAGGCCCGCGCGATTCCAATCTCTGATCATCGCCAGAGAGCTGGATTCGAACTTCTCTTTGGACGGGGCCGGAATCTTGGCGGCCACGACACGTGTGCCGTCCTGTTCGATGACGCCGGTCGGCTTGCCCGCGGCGCCGCGCACAACCCATTTGTCGGTCAGGGCATCGAGGCCGGTCGCCTGTATCGCACGGCTGTTGAGATAGCTTCGATAGTACGCCTCCTGCAGCAGGAGCGGATTGTTTGGCGCAATCTCATCCAGCTCGTCACGCGTAAAAGGCCGCTTGTCGTCGGTGAACTGTTGATGGGCCCAGCCGCCCAGCGTGTAAACCCATTGGCCCGGACCGACCACCTTGGCCCGCGCGCGGAGCATGTCAGCCGCCTGTTGACGCGACTCGATGCCATCGAGACGCACTTCCTCGGTCCAGGTTTCGCCCGCCCGCATGAGATGGGCGTGGTTGTCGATCAGCCCGGGAACGACGGCTCTCCCCCTCAGGTCGATCCTTCTCGTATTGGGCCCCGCAAGCCGGGCAATCTCCTGAGTCGTGCCGACCGCCGCGATGCGTTCGCCTCGTACCGCGACGGCCTGGGCGATCGTGAAGCGCTCATCGACCGTGATGACTTTCCCGTTCGTGAGTATGAGATCCGGAGCCGCCTGCGCACGAACAATCGCGGCGCCCGCGATCGCGACGAGCGCACCAACCGCCGCCGTTTCCCAGGTCCAGCGTGTCATGCCCATCGGTTCAATTCGACGATATCGCCGCCACCGTCTTCACGAGCTCGCTGTACGGAGCGATCGTGCCGTGGATGGGCACGATGCGGTCGATCTGCAGGTTGTGCTTCTTGAGATTCTCGAGAAGATTGGCCGCGAACGGCGCGACCGTTGCGCCGGGGGTGAACACATCAGCCTCAACAAGGAGCCGTGGTCCGGGAAAGTAAGCCATCAAGAGCGTGTCGGCGTGCGGACCGCCGACGAGATGGTACAGGTTGACGGTCATCGTATTGTCCTTGAGAACCATCTCTTCATCGACCGTCTCGATCTTCAGTGGCTTGGGATTCTTGGCGAGCGCGTCCGGCACGATGGTGTGCGGCCTCGCCACAGCCTCCTGGTAAAACGGCGCACTGGCCTTTGGCACAATGAGGGTGAGGCCCTCCGACACGGCTGCACGGATGCCGCCAGAGTGGTCGAAGTGGTGGTGCGTGACGACGACGTGGGTCAGCGGTTTGTTCGGCCGCAGCTCCTTCGCCTTGGCAATGACCGCCAGCGCCCGCGTGTCGTTCTGCGGCGTTTCGATAAGCGTCAGGTGGTCGCTGAACTCCACGAGCACGCTGTGGTGACTCTGCCCGGCGAGCCACCAGATGCCCTTGGCCACTTCTTGCGCGGTGACGGTGGCGGGCGGAACCCCTGCAATCGGCGCCGCCGACGCCGCGGCCGCCGGCGCCGCCAGATCGCCGGCCTCGCCGTCGATGGTCTGTTTCATCACACGCAGATCCGCGGTGGTGTACGTGTCGGCCTTCGTCGTGAGGCGCGCAGGGAGCCGAAGCCCGTTGACATCCTGATAGTCGGCGAAGCTGGTCTCGATGGCGACATCGCCAAGGTTGGTGTTGTCGGTCATCGACACCACGCGGCTCGGCAGCTTGGTCGCGCTGTCGATCGCCAGCGTGAACGCGAGACCGTTGGCCGTCGTGATATCCACGACGCTCTGGTTGTCCTCGGTCCGGGGATTGGACAGCTTGGCCGCCGGATCCAGCGCCGCGCGAACGATCGTGACCGGGTGATGGTAGAGTTCCTTCCGCCGGTCGTTCGCCACCGCGTCCGTGGCGCGCGTAGCGGTGCCGTTGGCCGCCACGTTGTAGCCCACGTTTCCGTCGATGCCCAGCACCTGCTTCTGCGGCTGCGGGCCCTGGAAGTACGTGAAGGTCGGAGTGCGCGTTTGCTCGATCCGCACGCGTCCTGCCGCGACGTCAACAACGCGTTTGTAGCCCGTCACGGTGAACGTCTGAGAAGTGGCTTCGGGCCGAACGTCCTGCCCTAAGTTGCCGTTGGTGCCTTCTCCCTCGATGGTGAGCGTTTTCACCGCCTGAATCCTGTCGCTGCCTCCGAGCGCCGCCGCCGCATCAGTGATCATCTGCTGTTCCGGGGTGGACTGCGCGCAGGCGCTCCAGGTGGCGGCTGCGATGAGGGCGAGCCATACAACGCGTTTCATATAGAACTCCTTCGCGTCAATGCTACGACGCAATTCGAAGTAATTTCATCAAATTCCCGCCGAGGATCGCTTCCTTGTCGGCATCACTCAAGAACGGCGCGCGGAGGATCAGGTCCACGCCGACGGGCCAGTTGAAGGGGATGTCCGTCCCATACACGATCTGGCTGGCGCCCACCTCAGCGACCAGATGCCGCAGGCCCTCTTCGGTGAACACCATCGAATCGATCACGATTTGCCCTTTGAAATATTCGCGGGGGTGCTTCTTGTTCGCACAGTTCGCGTTCGCCCGCACATCGCAGGCCACATCCGTCCGAGCGAGGTAGGACGGCAGGTAGCCGCCAGCGTGACCGGGGCAGATCTTCAGTCCGGGAAACTTGTCCAGCGTCCCGTCGAAAATCAGACGGGAGAGGAAGTACGTCGTTTCGAGCGGGTTGCCGATGATGTTGCCGAGGTCGCCCCGTCCGCGGAACGCGCCGTCCTTGATGATATTGTCAGCGCCCCCTGGATGCATGAACACCAGGACTCCGAGCTCCGCGGCCTTGGCCCAGAACGGGTCGAACTTGGGCGACGACAGATCCTCGCCCGCGACGTGGCCGCCGATGGACGCGCCGCGCAGCCCCAGCCTCTTGACGCCGTCCTCCAACTGCTCGGCCGCCAGATCGGGATGCTGCAACGCGACCGACGCGAACGCGACAAAGCGATCCGGATGCGCGGCCACCCACTTCGCAAGCCCCTCGTTCTGGACCTGCACGATCCGGCGCGCCAGGTCGCGATCGGCCGCGTACCACCAGTAGCCATTGATGCTCAGCGCCTGGATGTCGAGGCCCTGCTGGTCCATCACCTGCAGACGCGCCGGCCCCAGAACGTTGTTCCCGCCCCCTCCCGCGTTGGTCGCCAGGTTCGTGCCTTTGACGACCTCCGCCACCTCCGGCACGACGCAGTGACAATGAACATCGATCACCTTGACGCGCCGGCTTCCCACGAACACTTCCCGGCGCCTTGCGGGGGTGGCCTGAAGCGATGGCGCGGCAGCGTTCGCGAAACCGCGGCGCAGAACGAACGTTCCGGCCGCCGCACCTGCCACAGCCTTGAAGAAATCCCGGCGATTCCGCATGGTCTCCTCCCTATCTTCCGCGATCGGCGATCGACGCTCTCGCCCACCGCCGTTTGTTGCGACCGGTGTCGGTTCCGAGGCCAAAAAGGAAGCCGGCGGCGGACAGTGTGCACGTCGCACCTTGACTTGGTCAAGCCCAAACAGAGTTACTGTCAAACAGAGTTACAAACAGAGTTACTGCCTATTCAGGGACCGAGCCGAACTTGTGTCTCGCGTGCCTAGCAAACGATGGAGGGCGTATGCGACAGAGCAGCTTCGGGCTATACCGATTGACGGATGCGGACGCGAGGGACGCGTAGACATGGTCGACCCTCCGTGAGAGGAGTGAGACAGAGAAGATGATGCCCGGCGCGCCGAGGATAGCTGCGTTCCCAGCATTGTCAATGGCGCGGGTTGACGGCGCGGGTTGACGGTTCGATTCCGTCCTGGCTCACCACCTTTTCATCAGCACTCTCAGACGGCGCCAAGTACTTGAAAAGTGGTGCCGTTACGGCGGTTCGATTGAATCGATTTCCATCGAACGCCACGCCTTCCGGAAAAAACAGCTGCTGAAGCCGCTGCTTGTAGTCGAGCGTCGCCTGCACCCAGAGGTCTGATGCGCGCGGCAGAATGCGTTCAGCGAAGGCGAGGATGCCCTCTACGTCGAGTTCTTCGACCGCCTCGGCGTGGTGATCTATCTTGGCCAGCGTCAGAGCCTCGCGCAGTTTGTCGCGTTGCCGGCCGTAGGTCGTGACGTCGATCGCCTCCGCGTATAGGAATGCCTCGTCCAGCTTGTCCAGCTTCTGCTGGATGGCACTCACCCGCCGTTGCTGTTCCGTCGTCCGGTCCTTCGCTTCAGCTCGACGCTGCTCCCACACGCAGAGGATTCGATCCTTGACCAGCCGCATGTAGCCAGGCGTCGGCTGCAGCAATCCGAGCTCATCGACGAACGCCCCTTCCAGCGTCGCCTTGCTGATGTTGACCGCCCGGCACTGCCGCTGGCAGTGGTAGTACGCGTAATGGCCGTTCCGGCCCTTCGACCAGCTGCCCGTCAGCGGACGGCCGCACGTCTCGCACCGCACGAATCCCCTGAGCGGAAAATCCGGATGATGCCGCGGTCGTGGCCCTGCGACGACGACGCGGCCATCGAGAACCGCCTGCACGCGATAGAACGTGGCCTCGTCGATCAGCGGCTCGAAATCGCCGCGGCTTGACACGCCATAGTCCGGGCTCTCGACCCTGCCGACGTAAATCGAGTTCCGCACCATCTGGCCGAAGCTTTGCGGCGAGAGCACCAATCCACGTCGCGTACGCAAGCCGGCCTCGGTCATTCGTGCAATCACTTCTTGCTTCGTAAATCGTCCCGTTGCGAGTTCTTCGAACGCCCGCGCGATGAGCGGCGCGCGTTCCGGGTCCGGCACCAGGCTCCTGCCGGACCATTTCGGCGCGTTCAGATAGCCGATCGGCGCAGGAAAGGTCCATCGGCCGAGTTCCAGTGCGGCGCGCATACCCGCGCGGGTGCGGTCAGAGCGCACGTCGTTGTCGAACTGCGCAAACGACGCCAGTACCCCTTCCATCAACTTGCCGGTGGACGTGTCGTCGATCGGCTCGGTGGCCGACCGCAGCGAGATGCCGAGCGATTTCAGGTGTGCACGGAGCGCGAAGTGGTCGTACTTCTCGCGCGCGAATCGCGTGAGGTTGTACACGACGACGAAGTGGACTTTACCCTTATGCGTGCGGCAGTACTTCAGTAGCGCCTGGAGCTGACTGCGGTCCGTGGTCTTGGCGCTCTCGCCTTCTTCGTGGAAGCGTTCGAGGATCTCGTAGCCCTGGCGACGGCAGTACTCCTCGCAGGCACGGAGTTGGGTCGGCAGACTGAGGTTCTCCGTCTGCTCCTTCGTACTGACGCGAACGTAGATCACCGCGCCGACCATCAGCGGCAGATTAGACCCAATCGTGGGCGTGGGCAAGGTGTGTCGAGAAGGCACGGTGATTACCCAGGAATCCGACGGCTCTCCACATACATCTGGACCACGACCTGCGCCATCGTCTCGGCGTGCCGACGGATCAGTTCAACGTCCTGATCAGTCAGCGTGTCGGCCTCATCGCCAAGCAGCTCGCGACACCGCGCAATCAAGATCGGTTCCGACCGGTCATCCCCACGATCAACGAAGTCCATGGAGGTCCCCCAAAAAGGGCGATTCATGACGGTTCGTGTTGTGCTGGGGATTGCGCGCTCCGACGCGCCGACTTGGAGTCGGCGCGTCGATGTCCGTGGAGCGCGGATGAGGGCTGCCGCCGACATCGACCCGCGGGGAGCCGGGCTCCGCGCGGTGACGGTCGTCGCGTGGCACGCGACCGTCATATGCAAGGCGTTCGGCCGAGACATGGACGCGCAGGCGCCTCGGCGAACGCGGTTCTCAACGACGCTTGGTCTTCGAGACGACGCGTCGAAGAGAGTCCGCTTGATCGCGAGGCAGGTGCGCCGACTCACGCGCAGCGTGACGGCGTAGCACCCCGACGCGATGTTGTGGGGGAGGTGCGCTTGAATCGTGCCCTGAGGGCGACGACTGGAAACGCGCTCTGCATGCACTGAGTGCGATGCGGAGGATGTGCCGTGTGGCACAGACGCGATACATCAAGATACGCCTGCGGAAATCCCTCGTCAACTCGCTTTTCTCGGCCCGCCCGAGTCATCAGAAAGCCGGCCATCGCGCAATAGCCCAAGTCGTGCCGCGCGCAGGCGTCGTCAATGCCCGAAGGCCCGGCCGCCGGCCGGGTCGAAGCGAAGCGAAGAGCATTGACGACGCTGAGCACGGCGCCAGCATGATCAGCGCGATGGTGCGATGCCTGAACCTGGATCTGCAGACGTGACGTCGCTTCGGGAACAAGTGCTACGCGCACGAACTGATTTCTGTTCCGTTTGCGAGCCGCATCGTTCCGGCGAATCTCGACACGAACGCGTGCGGCACGGGCGGCGCGTTTGTCCTGCACGACGTGTGCGAGCAGACGTTGACATGCGACACGACCAACGATGGCGTGAACGACCCCGTCTCGACGCCCTGGGGTCACTCGACGGGCAGGACACCGGGGTCGTTCACGCCATCGTTGGTTCACCGACTGCGACACCAACACGGACGATGACGGCGGCACAGAGCGCCGCCTCGGTTGCTCGTCTGCGGCAAGGCGCTGCAATACAGGCGCTTGCACCGAGTGCGCGTTCACGGAGCCACCAGGGTTGAGAGAACGTCCAGGGAGGGTGCCGAGACCAGGGGGCCAAGCTGACGCGATTTTCGCTTCGCCCCCCTCTTGGCCCACACGTCCCGGTCCATCGAGCCGGTGAGCTGGAGGTACTGGCGGTTCAACAACTGAACCTCGACGGCCGATCGGCCATAGGACCAATCGTCGCGCAGACAGGTCGAAGACGACTGCCAGAGAACCTTGTCTCCTAAGCGTCGCCAGGCCCGATAGAGGGCTTGGATCTTCGGCATGCCCTGCTTCCGGAACTCCTGCGCGACGTACTGATCGGACGGATCTCCCAGATGGCCGCCTTGCTCCTGGCGTTCACGAAAGTACGTCTCCAGAGACTTGCTCACGCTCGGATTCAGCGGAGTCCAGAGTTCCTCCCGGACGGCCGCCTTGTAGAGCGCCACGGCCTTTCCGAACCGCCGCGGCACAAGCAGACGAAGCGTCCACCAATGCAGGTTGGCGAAGAGGTCGCGGTGACGGATTAGGAACTGGCGGAAGTCCACCGGGATCCGCCGGTTCACGAGGTACAGGAAGACGAACCGACCGGTGTCCTTCTTCTCGATGCCGATGGGCAGCTTGTCGGGAAAGCAGCGCACGGTCCTCCGTGACGCTGGCCCAAACGTGATGTGCGGATATTCCTCTGGGCGCAGACCCGTCTCCCTCGTGAGGTCGAAGAACATTCGCTTGTCAGCTTCGGGACTCAACCACCAGCAGCGTCGATCGCCTAACACCGCATCGAGAATCATCACCCGTTCGACCATGCGGCCGATCGTGCGAAGACGACGGTTCCGGTTGTCCGCTTGACCAATGGCCTCGTAGAGCGGCTTGTGGTGGACGTGGTACAAGCGTCCACGTCGGACGGGCCCTGTTTCGATGGCTCGCGCGAATCCGCGGGCCACCAGCCTGGCCACGAACTCCCGACTGTTTTGGCCGCGCACCGTAGCGGTGAACTCGCAGTACTGGCGCTCGAGAAAGCACCCGGAGTGGACCATGACGGTCACAAGAAAACTGCGCTGGCGCGGCGTCAGGTCACAGTCGCGCAGAGCGGACACGCGGCTGATGCTGACGCTGTCGAAGGCCCTGTTGGGAGGATATGCGTGCGTCACAGGAATTCCTCCATCCCGCGCGGGCGGGGCCCGGAGCGACCACCGCCACCGCGAGAGGCGACCACGTAGATGCGGAAGCCGGCCTTTGCACCGCTGGCGGCGTGAGCGCCCCGGTAGTGCGGCGTAAAGAGCTCGACGTCCTGGTGAAGCTCTCGACCATCGAGCTCGTACTCGATTCGGTAGTCGGGGAAATGAACTTGGTCGTCGAAGTACGGCAGATCGTGTTCGCGCGCCCAGTCACGGACCTCGTTCTCGTCGCGACCAGGTCGGCCGTCGCTGTCGGAGCGACCGCGGTTGGGCTCCTGCAGGAACTCCTGATACTCGCGCTTCAGGTCCTGTTCAAGGATGACGCGCCGAATCTCGAGGTCAGGGTACTCGTCTCGAAGACGGGCCTCTTCCTGTTTAAACGTCGCGTAGAGATTCGAGTCGTGGTCGATCTCCCGCGAGCGGCTGACGCCGGCGTGGAATATCTGGGACGGCTCACGGTCTCGCTCCAGCGAGTGCGAATCGAGCAGGTCTCGACCTTCCGTCGTGAGCGTCAGTCCGCGCTCGCTGTCGCCGAGGTCAACCAGTTCGACGAGCCTCTGATACTGGAGGCTCTCAAGGTTGTCGTGCGGAAGATCGAGATCGTGTTCCGGCACGACGCGAAACGCTCCGACGGCAGCCAGCGCAAGGCTGTCTTCACCGTCAAGCTCGTAGACTCGATCCCGGTCAACGACCAATTCGCGCTCGTCGCCACGCGGCAAGTCGAGGTCGCGCATCAGAACGTTACGAGGGTCGTGCCCATCCCGGTCGCGTGGGTCGTACACGCGCGCGCTGCCGTCCTCTCGGCCGTCACGTTCGCGCGCGTCATCTCGCGGGTCGAACATGGCTGTCCTCCCGACATGGCGTTGCGTTTGGGTTGTCCCGTGGAGGCGCCCGAGCAGTGACCGCGAGGGCCGATTCAGGAAGGCGCTGAGCGTTCGGGGCGTTGCGCCGCGCGACGTTCAGGGCGTGGTCTGTGGGAACCGGGCTCGGCGCCGATGGTGCGCCCGAGCCGCAGGTGCGGCCCGCATCCGAGCTACGATGGGCCGGCAGCCGACCAAGAACTGCTTTTGGATGTATACGCCTCTGATTCTCGGAAAGCAAGTTCGCAATGGATCATTTGCGCAACGCACCACGTCCGGATTAGGCAAGCGGAACGAAACCGTCAAGCTGAGGCGTCCACAGATTTAGAGGCCTTGCCTCTGACGCGGGGCTCTCCGTACGTGACGCTTGGCGGCTCCCTCGGATTCTTCGGAAATTGCACGAAAACGTCACGAAACGGTCCATCCGGATTGGCCTCGGCCTCAGCGCGGGCCCCGTCCGCCATGGCGACGGTGTGTTCCTTGTAGCGCTTGGTGCGCTTCAGGTTGCGCCAGTAGCGCATGTTGTTCTTTCGTTCTGGGTACACCACGTTGGCGACGCGCTCGGTCCGGCAGCAGGAGGAGTACCAAGAACGGAACTCCTCCATGCGACGAATGAAGCACAACGTCTTGTCGTAGTGGACCTGCGCCTCGGCTGG
>JAHFUJ010000041.1:0-2514 GCA_023265105.1 Acidobacteriota bacterium | reverse complement strand
CTGGGGCGCTCATGAAAAAGGATGGATGAACGAGGATCCGCATGCCCTTGATGCCCGACGACTCGGCGCGGTACGAATCCACAACCGCTGTGCCCATGAACGGTGCCGCGAACATCAGGTGCCCGTTGGGCAGGACGCCGGTCTTGAATTCGTAGTTGGTGAACGAACCGTACGAGAGTCCCATGCGTACAGGCATGTCGTTCAGGATGAACGACCGCATGGCGTGCACCGCGAATCGCTCCGCGTCTTTGGGACGATCGAATATCACATACGCGCAGTCGGAGAACACGAGCGACATGGCGGGGGACTTGCCGCGGCGAACTGGTCGGCGCAACAGCTCCTCGAGATGCTCATGAAACCGTCGGTACTCGCGGTCAACTTCGGCCTGCGCAATCTTGAACTGCTTCTGCGCCAACTCGAATTCCTTCTCGCGGTCGTCGGTTTCCTCAGCCTTCTTTTGGAACGACGAGCGCACGAACGCGGTGAACCCGAGCAAGTCGAGAAATAGGACGTACTTGCCGCCAGGCGCGTAGTAGTAAGGTGTGTGCAACATCGGACAATTTTACGCCCGTCTGGGCCTGTGGATAACTTGCTTTGGCGCAAGCCGGCAAGCGGACCCGCCGCCCACAGCCACAGGCCTTGACATCTAATATATAGATATCCTATATATAGGACTCCATGGCATCGCTGAGTCATTCGATCAAACGCGGCAGCGCGGAGCTCGCCATCCTGATGGTGCTCAAAGACCAGCCGCTGCACGGCTACGAGATCGCGCGCCGGATTGAGCAGGACACGGCCGGCGTTCTTCATTTCACGCTCGCGTCGCTCTATCCGCTGCTGTACCGGATGGAGAAGCGCGACTGGACCAGGGGCGCCTGGGAAACGACGTCCGGCGGCGTGAAGCGCCGCTGCTACAGCCTGACAGCGGCGGGGTTGAGGCAGCTCGCGGCGTCGCGCCGTGAATGGAGCGTGTTTTTCCGCGCGCTCAACCAGCTCGGGGGCTTAAGCCGTGCGTGATTGGTCGAGCGTCGTACGCTCGCGGCTGATAGCGCTCGGCATCGAGGCCGAGCGCGAGGAAGAGATTCGCGCCGAGCTGGCCGAACACCTCGAAGATGCCTATGTGGATGCGATCCGGCGCGGTTGCACCGAAGAGGATGCCGTGGCCCGCGCGCTGGAGCGCGTGCCCGACTGGACACGCCTGGCGGACGCCATCCGCCGCGCCGATCAGAAAGAAGGTCCGATGAGTCCCGATGCGAAAACCCTCTGGCTGCCCGGAATGGCGGCGTTGGGCTGCGCGGCCGCGGTGATGCTCGGCGTCCCGCGGCTGCTCCCGGCTTCGCTCTGGCTCGATCCGAGAGCGACCATGCCGATGACGGCAGGGCTGCTCCTGTCGTATCTGGCGTTCGGCGCGCTCGGCGCCTCGTTGTCGCGCCGCGCTGGCGGCGGCGTCGCGGCCCGCGTCGCCGCGGGAATCTTTCCGCTGGCGCTTCATGTGTCCATGTTCGTCACGGTCGTGGTCGCGGCGATGTTTGGAGATCGCCGGAGCCCGGAGGCCATCCAGATCAACTTCCAGCTCGGTGCAGCGCTGATCTTCATCGTCATTCCCGGGATCGCCCTGACCGTCGGTACACTGCCGTTCCTGCGGGACAACGCGAAGACACGCGCCTGCGCGTAACTACGCGGGAAGTCGAAGCAGCTTGATCAGGTTCCCGCCGAGGATCGCTTCCTTGTCGGCGAGGCCGGCCTTGCAGGCGGCGACGGCGTCGGGAAGCTGCCCGGCGCGCCGGTACTCTTCGGCGAGCTGCGCGAACGCAATCGACGCCGGATCCTTCTGGGAGGATGAGGATAGTCCGCATTAAGGCTGTGCCGGCAGACCGGGTCTACGGAAGACCCGTTCTCGGACGCGCCCCCCGGCCACAGCTTTGCCGTCTCCCTGACGCGGGCGGACACGGCCTTGGCTGGGCGGGCCTATGCTGCCTACGGCGGGATCTACATCGCTGCGTCGCTCATGTGGTTGTGGCTGGTCGAAGGCGAGCCGCCGACGAAGACCGATATGTTCGGCGCAGGACTGGCCATCATCGGCGCGCTCGTGATTATCGGGCTGGCGCCGAGGGCCCGCTAGGCTGGCGAGCCTGCTCGGCGCCGATTGCCTCTGCCCTGCTGGAGAGACTCCACTAATCTCAAGTCGGCGGTTCATCTCGTCCAGCGCGCCGCGCCGCGCCGAGGCGCCAGGGGGGCTACCACGGCCCTGCTAAGCCCGGCGCCAGCACCGGACCTGGTCCGGTCCTTCCCGTCAATCCGATGGGCATTCTGTGACAGCCTTCGGCGTGTTGTTGTCGGGATCGACGGAGTCTAGAAAACCGCTGTCATGGCCGACCTCCAAGCTCCAGCTTACGGGATGTCGGCCCGGTCGTCACGCGGCTTCACGCAGCGTCCGAAGCGCTGCCAGGCGGCCCAACCAGCCTGCAATCTGGTTCCAACTGGCGAACGTTAGGGTCACCATTCGACTCGCTT
>JAHFUJ010000312.1 GCA_023265105.1 Acidobacteriota bacterium | reverse complement strand
GCGGCAGACACCCGATGTGATCGAGGTGAGCGTGCGTCGCGATGAGCAGGGAGAGTTGGTGCGGCCGGGGCCCGGGCAGCAGCTTGTCGAGCTGGTCGGGAATCGATGGATGTCCTTCGCGCCCGGTGTGGTCAGCGGGGTGCGCGCCGTCAATGAGGACCGTGACGCCGCCGCATTGCAAGAGAACGGCATCGCCATACTCTTCGGGGCCGACGTCGAGCAAGTAGATTGTGAACCGATCGGGCATGTCACACTCCGGAGTCGCGACCCACCGTCAGAGGACGGACCCTTGTCACACCGCTCCGAGAAGCCTTACACGCTGGAGAGGTTGATCGTAAACATTCCCCTCCCGTGTGTGGCGCAGACCAACACCTCATTCATCCAGACCAGGTCGTCAACGGAGCAGTTTGTCGGCCCTTCGTTTGTGGGCCCCCACGTCGCGCCGCCGTCTTCGCTCGCGAAGACTCCGACCTCCGTGCCGAGGTAAAGGAAATTAGTTTTTCTGGGATGGACCGCGAGGCTGCGGACCGGCGCTTCCGGCAGCAAATTGCCGATGTTGCTCCACGTCGCGCCGCCATCGGTCGTCTTCCACACATTGCCCCTGTTGTAACCTCCGAAGGTGACGTAGACGACGTTCTTGTTCTTCGGATCAATCGTGATGCGCGTGCAGTAGCGAGTGGGAGTCAGCGGATTGGTGCCCGTGTGATCCACCCTCTGCCAGATCGGATTGGCTTGAGTTCCATTGACTGTTTTAAAGACCTGGCCGTTCTCGTAGCCGACCCAGATCAGATCGGCGTTGCCGGGCGCAACGGCGATGGCGCTTATTCGACTGCCGATGCTGCCCTTGATGGTGGCCCAGACCGGTCCCGTATTGTTGGTGTTCGGGGCCTTCGCATTGTTGGTGCGCCACAGCGAGAGGCCGCCACCCAGAATGCGGTTCGAGTTGTTGGGATCGAGCACGAAGGGCGCGATAAAGAGCGCCTGCTGGTTCATCGCATCGGTGATGCGATAGGGAATCGGCTTCCAGGTCCATTGAGAACCGTTCCAGAACTGGCCGCTGATGTAGTCGGCGCTGGCTCCGCCATCCTTGCTGCGGTGAATGTTCAGGTACACGTATTCGCCGTAGAAGTAGTTCGGGTCGTTCGGATCGGCCGCGCAGTATCCGCCATCGCCGCCAAACATCTCCGTCCAGTTCTCGCTGCCGCCGGCGGGCGTGAAGCGAAGCGTGCCGTTGTCCTGTGCGCCGCCGATGATCGTGCCGGAGGTGGGATTCCCCGCGCTGCCGTAAAACTGGGTCACGCCGTAGGTGTTGTCCAGCTCCGTCCAGCCAGCGATGCGCGGCAATTGAGGATTACTCCCCACCGTCTTGACATCATCCGTCTTGTAAATGCCACCGTCGTTGCCGAAGAAGACGGTTTTATTGGTCCTTCCATCGTACTTGGGATGAGAGAGGATGCAGTGCTGGTCCGCGTGGGCCGACCTCTTGTCCCACCACGTGCTGATGTCAACCAGGAGGTTGCCTCCGTCGGTGCTCCTGTAGAGGTCAAGGCCGCCGACGATGACGAGATCCGAATTGTTTGGATCGCCGGCCCAGATGGCGTTGCTATACCAGCCCTGGTCTCCCAGATAGGCTGCGTGGGCGCCGTTGGCGAGCCGCGTGTTGCGTCTCGTGTACGATGCGCCGCCATTGGTCGAGCGCCAAATGTCGCCGCCGTTGTTCATCTGCACCGAGGCGTAGACGATTGACGGAGTCTTCCGGGCATAAGTCAATTCCACTCGACCGCTCCACGGCGTTGTGTGGGTTGCGGTTTTCCATGTCTGGCCGCCATCGGTCGAATAGTAGGCCTCGCCATTATTGAGGCCGCCGGCGATGGCGTTGTTGCTGTTGGTCGGGTGAAAGTCCACGTCGCCGACCGAGGCCGTTGACACTTGCGTCCATGTCAGGCGGTTGGCATCGGCGCTGCGAAAGATGCCTCTGGGCGTGGCGGCGAGGAGAACCTTGCCGTCGGCCGAAATCGCCAGACGGTTGATACTTTGAAAGTTCACGCCGGTCGTGGCCGACAGTTGCGACCAGGACGTCCCGTCCGTCGTGCGGAAGATGCCTGCGCCACGTATGGCGTCGACGTTGGAAAAGCCCTCGCCCGTCCCGGCGTAGATGATGTTCGGGTTGGTCGGATCCATGACCAGGCAGGTGACGGCGAGGTTCGCCATCAGGTCGTCGACCGGAGCCCAGCCTCCCCCGCCGGTGTTCGTGCGCCACACGCCGCCGCCGACACTGCCGACCCACATCGTATTCGGCAGCGTCGGATGGGCGACAATGGCGCGCGTGCGACCGCCGATATTGCCCGGCCCAAGCGATGACCAGCCGATATGAGTGGGATTCAGTCCAGCCGTGGGCATGAGGATCGGGCTCATCAAGGCTGACGGCATCACCTGCAGGCCCGTCGGAATGCCGGCCATCCGTGGTTGCATCGATGCGCCGCGCGCGCGAGTGCTGTCGAGCTGCCTGAGCGCGCTCGGCAGCGCGTTGGACGGGATGGCGCCTTTTTCATCCCTCTCCTGAAGCAGCCGGAAGGCTTCTCTGGCGCGCGGCAGATCGGGATAGTCCAGGCGACGAACGGCGCGCCGCAAGACCGCGTCAGGCACTTTTCTCAACGCCTCGTTGCTCAGGCCGCGCCTGGCGCACAGCATTTGCACCTGTCCGACAGTCAAGCGGCGTGCCTTGGCGACCTGCCGGTCTCCCGCCGTGATCGGGCGCTCCGTCCCTGCCGCGTCGGCCTGACTCACGCGTTTCTGGCTTGCTCCGCGCGCCTTTTTCCGTGCACCCTCTTGGCTCGTTCCCGTTGTTGCGGCGTCG
Source organism: Acidobacteriota bacterium (assembly GCA_023265105.1). Taxonomy (GTDB): domain Bacteria; phylum Acidobacteriota; class Vicinamibacteria; order Vicinamibacterales; family CAVVIG01; genus JAHFUJ01. The sequence goes on along the minus strand of JAHFUJ010000312.1, from coordinate 2,656 downwards.
GCGGCTTTCTTGCCTCTCTTCCGGGGGCTCATAGGCATGTCCTCGAGAAAAATAGTGATCCGCTACGCTACTGTCTCAACGCAGGCCGCATCGCCGTCCGCTGCGGCGTCAGCGAGCGTTGCCAGAGCAGTTTACCCGAACCCATATCAAGGGCTTTGATCGTCGATTGAACGAGCTCGCCACCGCTCCGAAGGGCAGGTGACGGATTGTCAACGATGTAATAAATGTGAGAGTTGAGGACACAGGCTTCTCTCGTGCCAGGTCCGTAACTGAGGACTGCCACCTGCTTGCCCGTCACGACCGAAAAGAGCCACCACGGCGCTCCAGTGTCGTGCGAGGATTCGGTCTGCATTTCCGAATGAATAAGAAGGTAGCAGCCATCCGGCGTGACGTAAGAGACCAGGGCGCGACCCTTCACGAGCGGGACGGGCGTATCGATGGTTCCGCTGGTCGGATTCCACCGCTGCAATTGCAAGGCTTGCTGCTCTTCGGCGATTTCTCCGGTGACGACCGCCAGCTGGTCGTCCACCACCCACGGCTCGGTCTGCCAGACGTCGGAAGAGCCCATCTGGTACGAGAATATGATCGCCTGCTGCAAGGCTGATGGGATCTCCGTCTGGTGCCGGCTTTCGGCAGGAAGCATCTTGACACGGCCCGTCTTCAGATCAACGCTGGCTGTCCCAGCTGCTTTTTTGGCCGCTTGGGCTTGAATGTGGGCTGGAGGAGGCGCGCCGCCTCGATAACGCGCGTGCGCTTCCCATTCAAACAGAAGGTCGTTTCGCTTGGTCCCGACCTCGTAGCGGAACGACTCCCCCGTCACAATGCCGGCAGCGACCCAGTCAGGAAACCGCAGGGGATCGGATTCGAGCAACAGCTTGCCGTGTGCGTGCGTGTCGAGCACGACGACTTGCAGCGCGTTGGCCGTCTCCGGCAATGCGCGCAGAGCCGCCAACCGGTTCTCGGTGACTATCAGGGGGCGCCCGATGATCTCGCTGCGCCAGAGTGGTTCACCGCTCAGCAGGTCGAGCGCCTCGATGCCGCCGGCGGCGTCGGCAATATAGCCGGCGCGCTTGTCCCAGCCAGCGACGCCCGCTGGCAGGAAAATCGGTTTCTGGGCCTTATCTCGCACGACGGGGAGTCATCAACTCGTCAGTAAAAAGGTAGAGAGATTCGCAGAACTTAGTCCCTCTGCGCGATCGGGTCAAGGGCCTTCAGGGACCGATGTCAAGGCCTTCAGGGACCGACGCTCAGCGTGTTCCCATCAGCGCCTCGAGCGCGGCCAGGACGCCAAGGACGAGCAGTACGATCACGCTTCCATGGCGCACCGTGCGCGGTGAGACCCGCTCCTGGATCCATCGTCGGACTGCCGCACCGAACGAGGCCGCCAGCGCGCCTTTGGTCACCATCGCGGCCACGGCGCCCAGCCACACCGTGAACGGCGACGCGAATCGCGCCGCCAGCGTCGCCGCGGTGATTTGTCCGACGTCCGCCCACTCCGAAAAGAGAATGGCCGAAAAAGAGACGAACGCGGCCTTCGACTCGCGACTCTCGCGGTTCGCCGCGAGACGCGTGTGGTCCTTCCGCCAAACCGTGTACGCCACGAAGACAAAGCTGGCGGTCGTGATGCCGGCGACCAGAAGCGGCGGTAGATTCGAGATCGCTTCCCCCACCACGACGGCGACACCCATTTTCGCCATGAACGCCAACACCATGCCGCACATGACGGGCGTGGTGCGGTAGCGCGTGGCCAGCACACTCGTCGTGTAGAGGAGTTTGTCGCCCACGATTTCAGCGGCGAAGACGGTGCCGTAGGCGACGAGAAAAAGGGAAATCATGACGCCGGCTGAATCTCGACCTCACCCTTTCAAGCGGGGGAACAGCCGCTCGGCATTTCCGCGATAGATCGCCTTCAGATCGTTTGAAGAAAACCCGTCGTACCGATCCAAACTGCGGTCGGTGAGCTCGTAGGCCCGGATCAGCCCGTCGCTTCCGTACAGGATCTGAGAGACAGGAACGAGCGCTTTCAATGCGGCCAACGCCGGGGCCCCGGTCCCGTGGGCCACGTCGAAATAGAGTCTCTTGATTTCATACTCGACCCCATTCGGAACCCGGTCGGCACGGTTTCGAGGAAAATCGTCGATGATGCGCGGGGCCAGCGCCGGGAAGGCTCCGCCGGAGTGCACAAAGATGAAGCGGACATTCGGAAACCGCGCCAAGGTCCCATTCAAGAGCAGACTGTCAATCGTGCGTGCGGTGTCGATGTCGAACTCGATGATGCCTGACTGCCCAGGGAGCTCGCGGCAACACGTGGCCCGCGCGGGGTGAACAAATATCACCGCGTTTCGGCGATTGAGCTCTTCGAACGCCGGCGCAAAGGCCGGATCGCCGAGCCATTTGTCCATGTAACTGGTCCACAGGCCGATGCCGTCCGTCCTGAGCACATCGTAGGCGTAGGCAATCTCCCGCAGGCTTCCGTCTTGATCGGGCAGCGGCAACGCCGCGAACAGTCCGAACCGTCCGGGGTGATCCTTGACCACCTGGGCGCCGTACTCGTTGTTCCGCCGCGCCAGACTGCGCGCCCGCTCGCTGCGGTCGCTCATGGAATCGCGCACGAGGCCCTGGACGGGAGACAACATCGCGGTGGCCACGTCGTTCT
>JAHFUJ010000311.1 GCA_023265105.1 Acidobacteriota bacterium | reverse complement strand
AGCCTATGAAGAGCAAACTCCTGATCGGCGTCGTCCTGGTGGGAATCGTCTTGCTGGGGCGGGTTGTCGCGCCTCGCGTGGGCCAACCTGTCATTGAACAGTCTGTGTCGGCGCAGGGTGGGTCCGCGCAGGCTCCTCACATCGGAGAAGGCGGCTTGCCGCAATTCCAGCAGGATCCCGCTTGGCCGAAGGTCCCGGCCAAGTGGAAGGTGGGATCTGTGTCCGCCGTCGCATTCGATGCGGACGATAACGTCTGGATCCTGACTCGCCCGCACACGGTTCCGGCCCAATTCCAAGCCATGGCCGCGCCGCCCGTGATGGAGTTCGACAACGCGGGTAACTTCCTCCAGGGCTGGGGCGGGGAAAGCGGGCCGGGATATCAATGGCCGTCCAACGAGCACGGCCTCCATGTGGACTACAAAGGCTTCGTGTGGATCGTGGGAAACGCAGACGGCAGGAGCAACAATCCCGCCAGTCTCCCGAACGACAACCAGATTCTCAAGTTCACGAAGGCCGGCAAATTCGTGATGGCCATCGGCAAGAGCGGCCAGACGGGCAGCAACAAAACGGAGGTCCTCAGGGGGGCGGCGGGCCTTCGTATCAACCCCAAAACGAACGAATTGTTCGTCGCTGACGGGTATGGCAACAATCGCGTGATGGTGTATGACGCCGAGACGGGGAAGTTCAAGCGCATGTGGGGCGCGTATGGCCGCAAGCCGTTGGATATGGAGGACCGTCCGAAACGCTCTGCTCCCAGAGAGAATCCGTGGGTCGCGGTCTCGGAAGTTCTTCAGCAGTTCACATCGCCCGTCCACGATGTGGAGATTTCCAAGGACGATCTCGTGTATGTCGCCGATCGCGGCAACAGGCGGGTCCAGGTGTTCACACCCGACGGCAAATTCATCGCCGAGCAGTTTGTCGGCCTCGACAGCCCGTTTAGTCTTCAGGCGAGGTCCATTGCCTTCTCGCCGGACCAACGGTTTCTGTACGTCGGCGGGACCCCGGCCATCTATATCCTGAATCGCAAGACGCTCGAAGTCCTAGGCTCGTTCAGCATCGGTGAAGGCGCGCAGGACCATCCACCAGGCCACCAGATCGGGGCCGATCACAAGGGCAACGTCTACGCGGTTCAGGCCGATCAGACTGGAGCCGACGGAAAAGCGGGAGGCGTGGGCGCGTATAAGTTCGTGTTCAAGGGATATTCTCCGTCCGCGGCGTCGAAGTAGGAGTGCTGACGTAGCCGCTCAAGTGAACTTCGGAATGAGTCAGGCGCTGAGGCGCCCGACGTGCGCATCCACTGCGCGCGCGAGGCCGTCGAGCGCGTAGCCTCCCTCGATCACCGACACAATGCGTCCGCGCGCGTGCACTCGGGCGATCTCGGCGACGATGCCGGTGAGGTCGGAAAAATCGGCGTCGGTGAGGGTGAACTGGCCGAGCGGATCGCCGGCGCGCGAATCGAAGCCGGCGGAGATCATCACGAGTTCCGGCTTGAAGCGCTCAGCTGCCGGTACAAGGTCGGTCCGATAGGCGCCGAGAATTTCGTTGCGCCCGGCTCCTGCCGGGAACGGCCGGTTCATCATGAGGCCGCGACCCTTGCCCTCACCGGTCTCGGCCGCGCTGCCGGTGCCGGGATACCACGGGCGCTGGTGCGTGTCGAAGAACAGCACCGAGCCGTCGCTCCAGAACACCTCTTGCGTGCCGTTGCCGTGGTGCACGTCCCAGTCGGCGATCAGGATCCGCTCGACGCCGTATCGCCGAGCGGCATGCCGCGCGCCGATGGCGATATTGTTGAAGATGCAGAACCCCATTCCGCGGCCCTGCGACGCGTGGTGACCGGGCGGACGCACCGCGCAGAACGAATTGCGTGCGCGGCCATTCATTACTGCGTCCACCGCTGAGACCACGGTACCCGCGGCGGCCAAGGCGGCCGCGAACGATCCGGAAGAGATGTCCGTATCGCCCGTGCTGAGGCTTCGCAGGCCCGTCGCGATCTCAGTGCGCACCAGTCTCAAATACTGAGGCGTGTGGACCAGCAGGATCTCGTCGTCGGTTGCTGGCCGCGGTGTCGCCACCGAGAGCCGGCCTTGCCGCTCGAGCTCGCGGACGGCGGTCATGACAGCGTCGAGCCGTTTTGGACGCTCAGGATGATCGCCCGCCGGCTCGTGCCGAAGCGTGGCCGGATCGTAGAACACCTGCGTCGTCGGACTCTGAGCCGCCGACGTGAGCGGCACGCCGGCGAGCGACAACAGCGCGCCGGACGCCTGTTGCAGGAAAGTGCGCCGGCTCGGCGCGAGGCTCATGGTGGCGTTCTCCCCAGACTTTCACTTTACGTTACAATAGTTCTACGTAAAGTAAACTGCTTGGCGTGCGAATATGCAGCGAGAGCACACGATTGCGTCAGACCTCGGGATCGAGCGGACGCCCGATGTGTGCGGCGGGGCCGCGTGCGTGGCGGGCACTCGGATCCCGGTCTGGACGATCGAACGATTTCGACAACTGGGGGCCTCCCCGCAGGATCTTCTAACGTACTTTCCCACCTTGTCAGCGGCGCAAATTGGACGCGCGCTTGAGTATGCCGCGGCGCGTCCGGACGAGATCTTGCCAGAGATTCTTCAAAACGAATCCCCTGCGCTCTGATCTGCTGTGCCGACGCATCGGCTGTACACGAACGAGAACTTCCCGGTGCCTGCGGCAGAACGCCTTCGGGCACTGGGTCACGACGTGGTCACGATCCTGGACGATGGCCTGGCGAATCGTGGCGTTTCCGACGAGGACCTTCTGCGCAGGGCAGCTTCCCTGGGTCGAGCGCTCGTCACGCTGAACCGTCGCGATTTCGTCCGCTTGCACAGGCGCAGTCAGGACCACTGCGGTATCGTGGTCTGCACAGCGAACACTGACCTTGAAGCACTGTCGAGCCGCATCCACGATCAAATTCGCGACATCGCAGACCTCGCGCGGCAGCTCATCAAGGTGAGCAAGCCCATAGCAGGGTAACCTAGTGTCGCTCGAAATCCTGGACGCATCGCGCCGTGTCAGCGAGACGCGCAAGGTCGAGTTCCAGATCGCGGAATAGTACGGATTCGGGATTTTGGATTCGCGATCACGCCCGGCCGATGGCCTCGGCGCTCGGCGATTCGGGCCACGTCGGCTTCGGCGCGGCGACGTATCCGGCGTGGGCGAGCCGGCCTTGGAACAACGCCGTCTCGGATGCCCAGAAGATCAACTTCACCCAGAGTCTTGCCAGCACATACACCTGCCCGATTGCAAATGCAATCCACATCGTCCAGCCGATTCCACCGATGGCCAGCGCGGCACCCGCATACATCGCGAGCACCAGCACGAACAGCGCGAAGTTGGTGAGATAGAGCATGACGGCCGCGCCGGCGTTGCGCCGGATGAAGCGCAGCGCGGCGACGATCGCGCCGAGCGCGCTGCGGCGGTCTTCCACGACCGCGCGCACCTTCGCGTAATCGAACATCATGTTGCCCGCAGCGAGGGCAAGGCCGAACACGACGTACAGCCCGACGCGGACGAAGAACGCCGTCCGTTCGACCGTCAGGTCGCGCGTCATCCGGGGATACAGGCGATCGAACAGCCATGGGTGCAGGTATCCGAACAGCAAACCGTACACGATCGCCATCACGACGGCCAGCCGCAAGAACCGGAAGAAGAACACGCCGGACGCCGCGAAGAACCCGTGCGCGCGCGTTGCGCGATCGCGCGCGTACCCGTCGATGATCCCGCCGCCGAGGAAGATCCACAGCACGATGTACACGCCTGCCGCGCCGACAATGACGATGGGCCGATGCGTGTTGTCGAGGAAGGCGCTGAGGTTGTCGAGGACGGCGCCGAAGCCGATGATGGTCGGCGTAAACGTGGCGCCGAGGCCGGTCGCCTGCGCGCCGAATTCCTGCATCCAGTCGTAGTTGACGCCGCTGGCGGCGGTTTCGGCCGCGAGGCTCGCGCCCAAATGCTGCTCCAGCATAGCGCGCAGCGCGAGCGTCAGCGGCAGGCTGACCATCAGCGTCAGCAGCCACACACCTGCGAGGATCGCCGGCGCGGAATTGACCCGGCGAATTCCGTCGCGCCACGCGGAGAAGAAAGTCATTGGATTCCTTGAGCAGGGCTAAAGTCCTGCGCCACTCCTCTTGCTCACACAAAAACCGCCCAAGACAGCAAACAATCCTGCAGCCACACCATCCACTTCATGGACCACTTGGTTGCCGCCTCGGAGCCCTTCGGGACGAGCGTCTTCGAGTTGTTCGTGTAGTCGACGTCGAGCAGCAGCACGCGGTTGGGATCGACCTGGACCGACAGCGCCTGCGACGGACGGTCGTAGGCATACAGCTTCCATCGATCGCGTCCGTCCCAGTGTTCGGTGATCTGCTCGCCGTTCTTGAACGTGATGAGCACGTCTACCGGAAAAATCGCTTCCCCGTACCGGCGCACGACGGCGCTGGTGTGATACCGGCCGCCGTCGCCGGCACTCCTCAAATCCTGCACGCCGTAGTCGAAGACGTTCGAGCTGCGGTACACCTGATCGAAATACCAGCCAAGATCGCGTCCGGACACCTCGCTGGCGAGGTCGAAGAAGTCGTGCGGCGTGGGATGCCTGAACTTCCACCGCGCGAAATGCGTGGACATGATCTTCTGCAGCATCGGCCATCCCAGCCATCGCTCCATCGTGTTCAGCCACAGCGCCGTCTTGTTGTACGTGATGTTGGTGGCCGTTCCTGGAAAGTACCGATACGTCGGCGTCGACTGCATATCGCTCTTGGCCGCCGGCCGGTAGCCCCTCAGCCGGTTGCCGTCGGTCTCGCGCTTGATGACGATGTCCTTAAACACGTAGGGGACGAACCCGCCGAAATAGCGCTGCGCGAAATAGTTCGGATCGTAAGCCTGCGCGACCGCGCGCGCGTCGGAGAAGGTGTTGAACCCTTCGTCCATCCACGCATCTTCGAACTCGTTGTTGCCGACGATGCCGTACCAGAATTGATGGCCGGCCTCGTGCACCGTCACGCCTTCCGGCGAGGTCACGCGGGGCGCCGCGAGCCAGCGTGTGCCCGCCGTGAACAGCGTCGGATATTCCATGCCACCGGCGCCGCTCTGATAGGCCGGATCGACGATCGTGATGTGGCCGTACGGATACGGCCCGTACCACTCGCCGTAGTACTTCAGCGCCGTGCGCGTCGCATCGAAATGGCGGTCTGCCTGGTCAACGTGTTCGGGCTGGAGCAGCAGGCGCATCTCGACGGAGGGAAGCGCCGGGTGCTCGAAACGTGCGGTCCGCTCGATGAAGTCGGGGCTCGTCGTCCACGCGAAGTCGTGCACGTCCTCCTGGGAGTAGCGATGTGTCGTCGTATTGTCGGCGTTGTCGCGCCGTTCACGTGGGACGCCGGTGGCGCCGAGCGTCCATCCCTTCGGGACCGTCAACGACACGTCGTACACGCCGTAGTCGGAGAAAAACTCGGTGCTCGAATGGAACTGATGGCAGTTCCACCCCTCGTCCTGCA
>JAHFUJ010000310.1 GCA_023265105.1 Acidobacteriota bacterium | reverse complement strand
AACGTCACGGCACTCACCGGCATCCCCGTGGACGAATTCATGGACACCATGGGGCTGTTCTCGGCCGCGTTGAGCATGTGCTGCGCGGAGTGCCATACCGGGGCCGGCACCGACACGGTGAGGTGGGAGCTCGACACCCCGAGAAAGGTGACCGCGCGCAGGATGATCAGGATGGTGGCCGCCATCAATCGCGACAACTTCAACGGACGACAGGTTGTGACGTGCTGGAGCTGCCACCGCGGCCGCGATCGCCCCGTGACCACGGCGACCATCGATACGATATACGGCACCCCGACATTGGAACCCGATGACATCCTCCCGAGGGCTCCCACGGGGCCGTCCGCCGACGATGTTCTTAACAAGTATCTGCAGGCGATCGGCGGGGCCGATCGGGTAGCCCGCCTGACCAGCTATGTCGCCAGAGGGAATAGCGTCGGGTTTGGGGGATTCTCGGGCGCGCGCCCGGTCGAAATCTACGCGAAGTTCCCGAACCAGCGCGCCACCTTCATCCACACGGACGACGGAGACATCAGCAGAACCTTCGACGGCACCGCGGGGTGGATCGCGACGCCGCTCACGACCGTCAAGGAGTTCCCGCTGGTGTCGGCCCAGCTCGACGGAGCCAGGTTCGACGCGCAGATTGCCTTCCCTCAGCAGATCAAGACGATCTTGACCAATCCGCGGGTCAGCTTCGCGACGACCATCAACGACAAAGAGGTGGAGGTTGTCCAGGGAAACGGGACCAGGGGCCTTCTCGTGACGCTCTACTTCGACAAGCAGTCTGGCCTACTCGTGCGCATGGTGCGCCACGCCAACTCGGTGATTGGTCGCGTCCCCTATCAGCTTGATTTCGAGGATTATCGAGAGGTTGCCGGGACGGGCGTCAAGATACCGTATAAGTGGATCTACGCGTGGGTGGACGGGCGGGATACCTTCGAGCTCACCTCGGTGCAGCCGAATACCGCGATTGACGCGGCAAGATTCGGCAAGCCGGCCCCGCCGACGCCGCGAGCACGATAGGCCGTATTAGGGCGCCGCTCCCGCGCTTCGGGAGATCCCCGCCGTCCGGTTCGGGACGCGGGGATCTCCCGCTGCTTCCAACGGCCCATCCATCGTGAAACCACAGGTGAAGCCCTTCCGGTCGAGTGCCCATGGGCCGTCGTGACGTCGCCGGCCCCACTCGTGCGCTGTTGTCGGCCGCCTTCACGCTGATCCTCGTCGGACTGCTGGCAGTCGTCTTCCGCGTGGGCGCCCAGGAACAAACGGCTCCAACTCCAGCTCCAGCGCAGCCGGCCGGCAACGGCGGACAGCCGCTGGCATTCAGCCATCGCGTTCACGCGACGGACAATGCGATTCCGTGTCAACTCTGCCACGCCTACGCCCGGCGTGGCCCCGTGGCCGGCGTCCCCTCGGTGCAGCGGTGCGTCCAGTGCCACCTGACGATCGCCCCGACAAAGCCCGAGGTGGTCAAGCTGATGGCGTATTGGGAGGACAAGAAGCCGATTCCCTGGGTACGCGTGTACGATCTTCCTGACTACGTGCGGTTCACGCACAAGCGTCACGTGCTTGCCGGCGTCGCCTGTGAGACGTGCCACGGCGACGTCGGGCGGATGGAAGCCGCGTCCCAGGCGACATCGCTCACCATGGGATGGTGCCTGAACTGTCACAACGCGCGCAAAGCGCCGACCGATTGCCCGGTGTGTCACTACTAGATCCCTCGCATGAGCGAATCGCTTTTTGAGCGCGTCGGGCGCAGAACATTTCTCAAGGTGCTCGGTGCCGCGGCACCGGCCGTGGCGGCGAGCGTGTGCTCCCCGGTCCCACCCGAACGGATCATTCCGTACGTCATCCCACCTGAGGACGAAGTGCCAGGCGTCGCGACGTGGTACGCCACGGTCTGCGGCGAGTGTCCTGCCGGCTGCGGCATGCGGGTACGCACGCGCGAAGGACGGGCCGTCAAGGTCGAAGGGAATCCGGAGCACCCGGTCAACAAAGGCAGTCTCTGCATTCGCGGGCAGGCCTCGCTGCAGGGTCTCTACAATCCGGACAGGATTCGCGGGGCGCAGCGCCGCGAGGTGATGAACGCGGCCGCCGGCCAGAGCCGGCTGACGCCCGTCGGGTGGGAGGATGCGCTCGCCGCACTCTCCGATCGTCTCCAAACCGCGCGCCAGGCGAGCCGAGCCAACCGCGTGGCCATCGTCACTCCGTTGTTGACCGGCGCGCTGGACCGGCTCTTCGACGCCTGGGCCAAGGCGGTCGGTGGCGCCCGGCGGCTGCGGTACGAGCCGTTCGGGTACGAAGCCCTTCGGACCGCCGGCCGTCTCTGCTTCGGACGGGAAGCGGTCCCCCACTACGACCTGGCCCGCGCGGATGTGCTCGTGTCTTTCGGCGCCGACTTCCTCGAGACCTGGCTGTCGACGGTGGAGTACACCGGTCAGTTCGCCGAGGCGCGCCGGCTGCGAGATGGCCGCACATCGCGCTTCGTCCACGTGGAGCCGCGGCTCTCGCTCACGGCCTCGAACGCCGACGAGTGGATTTCCTCCGAGCCCGGGAGCGAGGTCCTCGTCGCGCTGGCCATGGTGCAGGTCATCGTCGCCGAAGGGCGATCCCAGACCGTTCCTGACGCCGAGCTGAAGACCATCGGCAATCTCGTCGCGCCGTTCACGCCGGATCGCGTCGCCGATCGGACGGGCATTCCGGCGCAACGGATCGCAGATCTCGCGCGATCGTTCAGCGACCCGCAGGCCGGGCCCGGCCGTAGCCTCGCCATCGCTGGAGGCGTGGCGGCCTCCGGGTCGAACGCGACGAGCACCCAAGCCGCCGTGCATTTGCTGAATTACGTGGCGGGAAACGTCGGCGCCACGGTTCAGTTCGGTCCGGACGGAAGCCATGGGCGCGTGAGCGCGTACCGCGACATGGTCGATCTCGTAAAGTCGATGCAAGCGGGCGAGGTCGATCTCCTCATCACTTACGATGCCAATCCGGCGTTTGCCTTGCCAAGCGCCCTTGGCTTCGAAGCCGCCCTCCAGCGCGTGCCGTTTGTCGCGAGCTTCTCGAACGCGCTCGATGAAACGACGGCGCGCGCCCATCTCGTGCTGCCCGGTCACAGTCCGCTCGAATCATGGGGCGACGCGGAGCCCCGGGCCGGAGTCCGCGGCCTGAGGCAGCCCGTAATGACCGCGTCGTTCGACAGCCGGCACGTCGGCGACATGCTGCTCGACGTGGCGCGCCGGCTCGGCGGGGACGTCGCGACCGCCCTGCCGGCCAGGGATTTCTATACCTATTTGCGCGCCGAATGGCGGGCGTTGCACGACCAGACGCCGGGCGCGCCGGCGTTCGACGATTTCTGGGCCGACGCCCTGCAGCGGGGCGGTGTCTGGAGCACGATCGCGCCGCAAAAAGTTGCGCTCGGCGCCGGCGTCGGCGCGTTTTCCTTCGGGACGGCCGACCTCGGCGGTCCCGCGGGGGCGCCGGTCCTGATGCCGTACGCGTCGTTGCATTTTTACGACGGGCGCGGCGCGAACCGTTCGTGGCTGCAGGAGATCCCCGATCCCGTCACCAAGGCCGCGTGGAGCAGTTGGGCCGAGATGCATCCCGACACGGCACGGGCCCTGGGCGCCGCCGACGGCCAGCTCGTGACGGTCGAATCGGACCACGGCAAGCTGGACGTGCCGCTCCTCCTCAACACCCATCTGCGCGCCGGCATCGTCGCCATCCCGATTGGACAGGGTCATACCGAGTACGGACGGTACGCGGCGGGACGCGGCGTCAACCCCATCGCGCTGATCGATCCGGCGCCCGAAGCGCTTTCGGGCGGGGCGCGCTGGCTGTCGGTCAGGGTGCGCGTCACCCCGCGCGACCTGCGGCGTCCGGTCCCGGTGCTCCAGGGGAGCGACCGCCAGTTTGAGAGCGCGGTCGCGCAGGTCGTGTCGCTCGCCGACCTGAACGCCGGCCGGAGCCAGTCGGCTGAACAGCATCACAGTCTGTACCCCGATCACAAGCACCCCGGACATCGGTGGGGCATGGCGATCGACCTCGACACATGCACCGGTTGCAACGCGTGCGTGGCGGCGTGCTACGCCGAGAACAACGTTCCTGTCGTGGGCGCCGAGGCGATGCGCCGCAACCGCACGATGTCGTGGCTGCGGATTGAGCGGTTCGTCGAGCCACGCGCCGCGGGGGGCGCCGACACGCGGTTCATCCCGATGCTCTGCCAACAGTGCGATCACGCGCCGTGCGAGACGGTGTGCCCGGTGTACGCCACGCATCACACCGACGAAGGACTCAATGCCCAGGTGTACAACCGGTGCGTGGGTACGCGGTACTGCGGGAACAACTGCCCGTACAGAGTGCGCCGGTTCAACTGGTTCGAGCCCGACTTTCCCGATCCGCTTCATCTGCAGCTCAACCCCGACGTGACCGTGCGGAGTGTCGGGGTGATGGAAAAGTGCACCTTCTGCGTGCAGCGGATCCAGGAGGGCAAGGGCCAGGCCAAGGACGAGAACCGGCCGGTGAGGGACGGCGACATCGTCCCAGCGTGCGCGCAGACATGCCCGGGGCAGGCGATTGTCTTCGGCGACCTCAACGATCCGGGCAGCCGCGCGTCCCAGCTCGCGCGCTCGGCGCGCGGCTATCGCGTGTTCGACGACCTCAATACGCGGCCGGCCGTGACGTATTTGAAGAAAGTAGTCAGGAGTCAGTAGTCAGAAGTCAGTAGCAAGTAGGCGATGACCACACGTTCAATCTACTGAATGCTGACTACTGACTACTGTCTACTACGGATCAACAGATGAGCTTCCGTCGCATCAACGACGACATCCTTCGTGGGCTTCAGGCGCCCGGTCCGGCCTATTTCGCCGGCGTGGGTCTCGCCGTGTCCACGCTGGCGTGGGGGCTCTACGCCTTCTGGTACCAGGTTCAGGTGGGCCTCGGCGTCGCCGGCTATCAGCCGCCCATCCTGTGGGCCGTCTACATCACGAACTTCGTCTTCTGGGTCGGGATCACCCACTCGGGCACGCTCGTGTCCGCCGTGCTGTTCCTGTGCCGTGCGCGCTGGCGGACCGGCATCGCCCGGGCCTCGGAGGCGATGACCGTCTTCGCCATCATGACCGCCGGCCTGTTTCCGATCATTCACCTGGGTCGTCCCTGGCTGTTCTACTGGCTCTTCCCGTACCCGAACCAGCGGAGGCTGTGGGTGAACTTCCGCTCGCCGCTCATCTGGGACGTGTTTGCGATCAGCGCCTACATGACGGTCAGCGCGCTCTTCCTGTATTTGGGTCTCGTGCCGGACATCGCCGCCGCGCGAGACCGCATTCAGGATTGGCGGCGACGTCTGTATCGCGTGCTCGCGCTCGGCTGGCAGGGCACCGATCGGCAATGGCGTCATCACAATAGCCTCTACGGGTTTCTCGCCGCGCTCGTGACGCCGCTCGCCGTGTCGGTCCACAGCGTGGTGTCGTGGGACTTCGCCATGGCCCTCACGCCTGGCTGGCACAGCACGATCTTCGCGCCTTACTTTGTCGCGGGC
>JAHFUJ010000309.1 GCA_023265105.1 Acidobacteriota bacterium | reverse complement strand
CCTGGGCGCCGTACTCGTTGTTCCGCCGCGCCAGACTGCGCGCCCGCTCGCTGCGGTCGCTCATGGAATCGCGCACGAGGCCCTGGACGGGAGACAACATCGCGGTGGCCACGTCGTTCTTATCCATGGCCTCCAGCGATGCGGCGGGCGTCCAGGTTGAATTCGCGCCCATCTCCTTCACATAGAACGGAGGATACAGGTGGTGGTGGACGTCAATCCGGCCGCGAGCCGCGCGGGCGGTGGGAGCGGCGCCGGTCTGCGCCATCGACCCGCTCGCAGGCACGATCGCGCCCGCTCCGATGGCGGCCAGAGACGCCAGAAACTCTCGGCGCGAAGCACTACGATGGCCCATCGTCGTTTCCTATCAGAAATCCATCTGGAAGCCGAGTTTGAACATGCGCCCCGGGAGGATCTGCGTCGGCTGCGCCGGTGCCGGCGTTGAACGCCCCGTTATTGTCCTGGCTCTTGTTCCATTGCCAGTCGTAGGAGACGGTGAGCTTGTCCTTCGGCGTGGCCTGCCAGGTGAGCCGGAGGTTGTGGGCCGGATCATCCTCGGTGGGCTCCACCGGCTTGGTGAGGTCCGGCGCGAACCTCCAGACCGCCACCGGCGCCCCAAAGACGCGGGCTTCGAGGTTGGCGTTCCTGTAGAGGTTGGCCACGCGGTGTTGCTGACCCACGCGACGGTGCGAGGACGTGAACCACAGCTTGTCCTGCAGGATCGGGCCACCGATGAAGGCGTTGAGGTCGTAAACCCGAACAGACTTGTTGACCGAGCTACATCCTTGCGCCTTGAGGGTATCGGTCAGAACGATTTCCGATCTACGGATTGATGAAATCGGCAGTCGTAGATCGTAGATCGTGGATCTCACTTACTGGTCGTCTTTGCCTGCGGCGGGATTGGCCATCAACCTCTTATACTCTTCCATCTCGGTCGGGACGCAGAACATCTCCTTGATCTCCCGGTTCGGTGGCTGCAACTTCAGGGCGACCGGGTCGCCGGCCGTCCAGGGTTTCGTATACACCGCCGGGTCGTCGATCGTCACGGTGAGCTGCAAGGTGTTTTGGTCGACGCGATGAAACCGTTCCTCCACGCGCAGACCGCTGCTGTGCGGATCGCCCGAATTGTCGAGCCAGGTTCTGTCGTCCATGCCGACCGTCTGAACGACGAACGTGGTGTCGTCCACCCACTTGCCCACTGAATATCCGTACAAGTTCGGGTCGGGATCCTTGGGCAGGTCGCGCCCGTCGGTCCAGATGACGCGCCAGACTCGCTGATACTCGTACAAGATCAGCACCTGGTTCGACGTCTGCACGATCTGAACGGCCCGGAGCTCAAACAGATTGGCGCGTGGGAAACCTCCCGGATCGCAACTGTCGAGCGGATCGTTGGTCAGTCCGACCGGGACTTCCGTGATGCCTCGTCCGGGCTTGTTCGCCCTGAACATCTTCTCCCCCAGAGGAGTGAACGCAGGGCGCAGGTGCGAAAAGCCCAACGGGTGGACTCCCGCCCCCTGGGCATCCCAGATTCCGGACAGGTCACGGCGGGGTACGGGGGCCGTCTGGCCGTTCGGCGCTCCTGATGGCTGTGGCCGAGCGGTCTGTGCGAACGCGACCGACGAGAAGACCAGTCCCGCCAGCAGGACGATGATCGAAGGCATAACCCCCCCTTACCGTTTGGGAGCGTCTGACGGATTCTCGGTTGGCGACAAGGTGCCAGGGCCGTTCTGACCAATCAACACTTCGCCGCTCGGAAGCACGACGGTCAACGTGCGCCCCACAGGCGCGCCGTTCCTCGCGGGTTCCAGCGTCACGGTGACTTCTTCCCCAAACTTAAATCTATTCCTGGTAAAGCTCTTGCCGCCGAACTCGGTCGCCCAATGTACGATGTTGCCCTTGTCGTCCTTCACGTCGAACAGGAGGATGGCATGGGGGTGTGCCCACCTCCACTCCGTCACCGTTCCCTTCAACGTGACCCGTTCGGTCGTGAAGAACGCCGCATATCCGTGGTGCGCCCACAGCGAACCGGCTGAAACCATCAGAAGGCCGACAGCCAGACCGACCGCGGTGAACCGCTTCGTTTTCATATGAAACCTCCGGACGAGATTCGGCGTCTTGTTCTGCGCGCCGGGCCTTTGAGTTGGCACGGGCGCGAAGCGTCGAACCCAGCAGTAGAGTAAACGTAACGTTTTCTCCTGTCAACGGATCCAGAGCCACGGATCCCGAGCCACGACGTTCGCCTGGCGAAGTTACCGGCCGGCGGCCGCGGCGCTCTCCGCGCGGCACCACTCGAGCGTGCGCCGCAGCCCTTCTTCGAGCGACACGATCGGCTGATAGCCGAGGAGCGTCTTCGCTTTCGTGATGTCGGCCTGCGAATGTTTGACGTCGCCGGCCCGCGCTTCCTTGTAGATCGCCTGGAGGTTGGTCCCGACGATGCCGTTCATGACGCGCAGCAGCTCGTTGAGCGAGATGCGTCCGCCGGTGGCCACGTTGATCACTTCCCCGGCCGCATCCTTCGCCTCGCACGCGCGCAGCACGCCGTCCACGACGTTGGCGACGTAGGTGAAATCGCGCGTCTGCTCGCCGTCGCCATAGATGATCGGCTGCCGCCCTTCGAGCAGCGCCGTCGCGAACAGCGAGATGACGCCGGAGTACGGCGAGCCGGGATCCTGCCGCGGCCCGAACACGTTGAAGTACCGGATCGCCACCGTTTCGAAGCCGTAGAGCCCGGTAAACATCCGGCAGTACTGTTCCGCTACCAGCTTTTGAAGCGCGTAGGGCGAGAGCGGGTTCGGCGGCATGTCCTCGTGCTTGGGCAACGTGGGCTGGTTGCCGTACACCGACGAGGAGCCGGCGTACACGAGGCGCTTGACGCCCGCGTCGCGCGCGGCGACCAGGAGGTTGAGCGAGGCATCGAGGTTCGCGCGGTGCGAGGTGATCGGATCGGCGACCGAGCGCGGCACCGAGGGGATTGCCGCCTGGTGCAGCACGTAGTCCATCCCGTCCACCGCCTGCTCGGCGATAGTCCGATCGGCGAGATCGCCTTCGAGAAAATCGACGTCGGGGATGTGCTCGAGGTTGCGCCGCCTTCCGGTGACGAGGCTGTCGACGATGCGCACGCGGTGGCCGCGGCGAACCAGCTCTTCGGCGAGGTGCGAGCCGATGAATCCGGCGCCGCCGGTGACGAGGTAGGAAGAGGAGTCAGTAGTCAGTAGTCAGTAGGCGGAAGTTAGAAGGCAAAAGGCAACAGTTAAGAAGTTCGGATCCAAAAGTGAAAAAAGATCGCAGCAAGCCGTAAGCCGAATTCTGTTCCCACCTTCGCGCTCGCCCTCGCGGGCTCGCGCGACGGTAGGTGACGACCATTCCTCTGGCCTCGTCATCGCTGGCGAGGTCAAGCGACCGACCCGGAGGCTTCGGATGGGCCATCCGTTCCGACTTACGTCGGGTGCCTCCCTATTTGGTCTTGCTCCGTGCGGGGTTTTGCCTGCCACCGACCTTACGGCCGGCGCGGTGCGCTTTTACCGCACCTTTTCACCCTTACCGGGAAAAGGGGGACGGGAGCCCTTTTTTCGGGAACCGATCAAAAAGGGCTCCCGTCCCCCTTTTCCTTGGCGGTATGTTTTCTGTGCCACTGTCCTTCAGGTTGCCCTGACCGGGCGTTACCCGGCGCACTGCCCTGCGGAGTTCGGACTTTCCTCCAGCGCTTTCGCGCCAGCGGCCGTCTGGCTTGCTGCGACGTACTAATTGTAGCTGATCTCATAGCTTTCAGCTGTCAGCTCTCAGCTATCGGTGCTCATGGAGCTTACAGCTCTCGGCCTTCAGCTTTCCGAGGTGACGCAGGGCTAGAGTCCTGCGCTAGCGCGCTCATCTACGGCACCACACGCCGGCTCCACGAGCTGAAGATCTACGCCTTCAAGCGGTACCAGGATCACCGCCGGTACCTCGCGCTCGAGCGCGAGTGGGTCGCCAAAGCACTCGACACGCTCGCACGGTAATGATCGACGCCGAGCTGGTCACGCGAAAGCTGCTGCTCATCACGCGCGACCTCGAGGCGCCCGCCCCGATTGCCGTCAAGGACCTGGCCACCTATCTGGCAATCCCGCTCGATGAGATTGTTGTCGAGCGCTACCTCGAGCGCATGATCGGCCGGATGATCGACATCAATTTCCACCTCATCACCGAAGCGGGTCATCCGCCTTCCGCCGACTACTACGCATCGTTCACCGCGCTCGCCGATCTGAAGATCCTCGATCGAGAGTTCGCGTCACGGATTGCCGGCTGCGCCGGCCTTCGGAACCGAATCGTGCACGAGTACAACGATCTCGACTCGGCCAAGGTCCATGAAGCACTCCAAGCGGCCATGCACGACATCCCGCTGTACCTGACGAAGGTGCGCGACTACACGAGCCGGCTCTCAAATGAGTAGCTTTACAGCTGTCAGCTCTCAGCTATCAGCGATGATGGAGTTTTCAGCTCTCGGCTCTCAGCTTTCCGTGCTCCAAGCTGAAAGCTGACAGCTGAGAGCTACTCGTCACTTGCCCGATTCCACAAATCTGTTGACACTCCTCACCCAAGCTGAAAGCATACTCACTCGACCAACACTCCAACTTACCGATACATCCTCAACCCGATAATGGAGGCTAGGAAGCGATGCGCAAACAATTTTTATTGTTCTTGCTCGCCGCGGCGGTGCCCGTGTCAGTCATGGCGCAGGCCCTCCCACCGGATGGGGCGACAATCCCGATAGTGGCGTTGACCGGAGGCGGAGCGGGCGCAACGATTCAGCAGCCGGCCCCCGGACCTCCGAATCAACAATCTCAATGGAACATGGAACTAGCGGGCTGGAGCGATCTGCAAGGTCGTTCGGCGTACCAACCCATCATCGTTAACGAAAATGGACGTGAAATCCTCTATGTTGGTCACCACACCGGCAGTGCCATGAATCCGCTTACGGGTGTCGTGGAACCCAACGGCACGTCGATTGTGGACGTGACCGACGCCGCGAAGCCCAAGTACCTCTTTCATATTCCGGGCTCATCTGAAGGAGGGGAAGAAGGCGGCGGCGCGCAGATGGTGCGCGCCTGCAGTGGAAGCGTGTTACCGCGTGGCGTGCGCGGCAAGTGGTACTTGTTGCGACCCAACGGGTCGACGTCGCACGAGATCTATGACGTCACCGATCCGGTCCACCCTGCTCGTCTGACGACCGTCGTCGATGGCCTCACCGGCACGCACAAGAGCTGGTGGGAATGTGATACGGGGATTGCGTATCTCGTGGCGAACTCGCGGCCGGAAGGGTGGAAGGGCGGCAATCATATGAAGATCTACGATCTCAGTGACCCCGCCAAGCCCGTCTACATTCGCGACTTTGGATTGCTCGGCCAGCAACCGGATGCGACGACGCACGAAGGCCTCGCGGCGGCGACAGGAATCCACGGAATGATCTCGGCCGGGACTGCAAAGAACCGCGTCTATGCGGCCTACGGCACGGGCGCGAACGGCGTGATTCAGATTCTCGACCGGCAGAAGTTGCTGA